>NZ_JAWJBV010000020.1:0-55631 GCF_046536015.1 Bacillus sp. SIMBA_154 | reverse complement strand
ATGATGTATCATAGGATTTTTTTATAAAAACTCGAATTAACAGGTACGTTTTGTCTTGTTTAGTTTTCAAAGATCATTTTCATTATCGCTCTTAAGCGACTTTAATATCTTAACATTTCGTATCGGTTAAAGTCAAGAACTTTTTTCGATTTCTTTTTTTAACCTCGCTGCTGTTTTGCGGCAACGAATAATAATATACCACCTTGATTCTTTCCTTGCAATAGTTTTTTTAAAAAAAGTTTCATTTTATGAAAAATAAAAAGCGCCACAGATAAAATGGCGCTTTTATTGATGTATTAACGGTTTCTCATTTGTGGGAAAAGCAGTACATCTCTGATTGATGGAGAATTTGTTAATAGCATGATTAATCGGTCGATACCGATTCCTAGTCCGCCTGTTGGCGGCATTCCATATTCTAACGCTTCAACAAAATCGTCATCCATTAGATGCGCTTCGTCATTTCCTTCTTCACGTTCTTTTAACTGAGCTTCAAAGCGTTCTCTTTGATCGATTGGATCGTTTAGCTCTGTGAATGCATTTGCGTGCTCACGGCGTACGATAAATAGCTCAAAGCGATCTGTGAAGCGAGGGTCTTCTGGGTTTTTCTTAGCTAATGGAGAAATCTCCACTGGGTGTCCGTAAATAAAGGTAGGCTGAACCAATGTTTCTTCTACTTTTTGCTCGAAGAACTCATTGATAATATGACCCACTGTCATGTTTTTCGTAATTTCAATACCGTGATCAGCAGCATGCTGTTTCGCTTCCTCTACAGACATCTCCTGCCAGAAGTCTACACCTGTGGCTTCTTTAACCGCTTCAACCATATGCAGTCTCTTCCATTCAGGTTTTAGATCAATTTCATCTTCTCCATATTGAATTGTTGTTGTTCCTAGTACCTCTTGGGCAATATGAGCAATCAGATTTTCAGTCAGGTTCATGATGTCTTTGTAGTCTGCGTATGCTTCATATAGCTCGATCATTGTGAACTCTGGGTTATGACGAGTAGATACACCTTCGTTACGGAATACGCGGCCAATCTCGTATACTTTCTCTAGACCACCGACAATGAGACGTTTTAAGTGCAGCTCAATCGCAATACGCATATAAAGCGGCATATCAAGTGCATTGTGATGAGTAATGAAAGGACGAGCTGATGCACCACCAGGGATGCTATGCATTGTTGGTGTTTCAACTTCTAAGTATCCCTTAGAATCTAAGTATCTTCTCATTGATTGAATGATTTTGCTTCGCATGATGAACGTCTGCTTACTTTCTGGGTTTACAATCAGGTCAAGGTAGCGCTGACGATAGCGTTGCTCCACATCTTTTAGTCCGTGATATTTATCAGGAAGCGGGCGAAGTGCTTTTGTGAGAACCTCAAAGCCAGTCGCTTTAATTGAAAGTTCTCCCACATTCGTTTTAAATACTGTTCCTGTCACACCAATGATGTCACCTAGATCTGAGCTTTTGAATAATTCGTAAGCTTCTTCTCCTACACTATCTTTACGAACATAGATTTGAATTTGTCCTTCTAAATCTTGAATGTGCGCAAAGCCAGCTTTCCCTTTTCCACGCTTTGTCATCATACGGCCAGCGATTGTCACTTGAGCCGCTTTTTCTTCTAAGTCTTCTTTTGAAAACTCGTCATATTCAGCAATAATTTTCGCAGATTGATGAGAACGGTCATATCGTTCACCAAATGGATCGATACCCTCTTCTCTCATTTTATTCATTTTGTCACGTCTGACTTGGAATTGGTCGTTTAATTCTTCGTTATTAAGCCCTTCATTACTCATTTATATCACTCCAATAATGTATTTTGCAGAGAAAAGCAGAAAAACTGCCAGTACATGCACTAGCAGTGAGCTACAAAAAGAAAGATAGTCTTATCCTACTTTTATTCTTTGAAGCTCTTTTGCCTCGGCTTCGATCGTAAAGTCATCAAGAACTTGTACAAGCTCCGCTCTCGTTTCACTTTGATTGATTTGATTTCTAACGTCTGCGTTTCCTCGGACACCTTTTAAGTACCACGCTGCATGCTTTCTCATTTCTCTGACAGCCACGTGTTCGCCTTTCAGGTCAATGAGTCTGTCTAAGTGAAGTTTGCACACAGACATTTTTTCACGCACGTTTGGTTCTTCTTTCAATTCTCCCGTTTCTAAATAATGAACCGTACGATAAATCATCCACGGGTTTCCTAGTGCGGCTCTTCCGATCATCACAGCATCCACACCGGTTTCATCAAGCATTCGTTTTGCATCTTGAGGGGTTTTGACATCACCATTCCCGATGACAGGGATGGAAACAGATTGTTTTACCTCTTTCATGATATCCCAATTCGCTGTTCCTTCGTACATCTGCACGCGGGTCCGTCCGTGAAGCGCAACCGCTTTTCCGCCTGCTCGTTCAACAGCACGGGCATTGTCGATAGCGAAGATATGGTCTTCGTCCCAGCCCATTCTCATTTTTACCGTAACAGGTTTATCTACAGCTTCTACGACAGCGGAGACCATTTCATAAATCTTGTTTGGATCAAGCAGCCATTTCGCTCCTGCATCACATTTCGTAATCTTCGGTACAGGACAGCCCATGTTGATATCAATAATGTCCGCCGTTGTATGCTGATCTACAAACTTTGCCGCTTCTACGAGTGTGTCCTTTTCTCCTCCAAATATCTGAAGGCTCAAAGGCTTTTCCCGTTCATCAATGTATAGCATACCCATTGTTCTTGCATTGTTGATCAGGATCGCTTTGTCACTGACCATTTCAGCGCAGACTAAGCCCGCTCCAAACTCCTTAACTGTGAGTCTGAAGGCAGAGTTACATACACCAGCCATTGGTGCGAGCACCACTTTGTTTTTAATCTCGATATCTCCGATTTTAAACATCTTTCCCCCTCCTTTCTTCCTCGAGTATTGGTGAAAGTTCTTCCACCGTTATATTTAAAGCATCTGCTATTTGACCAACCATTTGGTTTGTTGGTAATCGATTGCCCCGCTCAATTTCTCCTAAGACAGAGACAGAGATGCCCAGTCTTTTGGCGAACCCTTCCTGAGTATACCCTTTTAGCTTTCGGTATGCACGAATTCTTCTACCCCACATGTCTTTTTCCATATGCTAACACCTTCTTGGTCTGTTACGGCATTTATTTGTACTTCGCCGATTTCTGGGCAAATCTCACTCATCGGAACAAGAACGAATAAACGTTCATACATTCTAGGATGCGGCACTACAAGTTGTTCTGTTTCAATATTTTCACGATTATAAAGTAAAATGTCAAGGTCAGCCGTTCGCGGGCCCCATCTCACTTCCCTTGTTCTGCCTAACTCTTGTTCGATTTTCTGAGTAAGGGCCAGCAGTTCCTCTGGACGGAGCGAGGTGGAAATCTTCACGGCCATATTCAAAAAGTCATCTTGGTCCTCGTAGCCTATGGGTGTTGTTTCATATATAGATGAGATTGACTCCACTTGAACATCTGGGTGTTCGTGCAGTTTTTTGACTGCTTCTTTTAAATAGGTTTCCTTTTTACCTATGTTTGAACCTAAAGCGATATATGCTGTATTGTTCATGTGCGTGATCTCGTCATTTCAATTGCAACGGACTGATAGTGTCCTGGAATTGGCGGGTCTGGCTTGATCACCTTCACTGTACATTCCTGAACTGTCGGAAAGTGCTTTAACACTTGGTTTGCAATTCTTTCTGTCAGCGTTTCAACAAGGTTAACCGGCTCTCCTTCTACAATGCTTTTGCAGATTTGGTAGAGCTCTGCATAGTTGATAGTCTCGTTTAGGTCATCCGTTTGTCCTGCTTTGCTTAAATCAAGTGAAGCTGTTAAGTCCACACGGAATCGCTGTCCTAATTTATTCTCTTCTGCAAACACTCCGTGATATCCATAAAATTCCATTCCATTTACATATACTTTATCGATGATAAGCGCCTCCCTTATTCAGCATGGCATCCATCATTTTTGCCATTCTTGCAACTTCTTTCACATCATGCACACGGACCATCGCACTGCCCTTTTGAATCCCTAGGCAGACCGTGGCACCCGTTCCTTCTGTACGTTCTTCAGGCGGCAGATCTAAGACAGCGCCGATGAATCGTTTTCGAGATGTAGCAAGAAGCAGTGGATAGCCGAGATGGCAAAAATGTTCAAGTTCATTCATCACCATCAGGTTGTCTGTTTTATTTTTTGCAAATCCTACACCTGGATCTAATATAATCATGTCATCACGGACACCCGCTTGTTTGACAATTTGAACACTTTCTTTCAAATCTGCCATCATATCTGGAATCAGATGTGTGTAGTTTCGCTCTGGTCGATTGTGCATTAAGATGATCGGAACATTGTGCTTCGCTGCTACATGTGACATTTGAGGATCGGCTTTTGCTCCCCATACATCATTAATGATGGAGGCTCCAGCTTTCACCGCCTCATCTGCGACATGAGCTTTATACGTATCAATGGAAATAGGCACATCCAATTCTTTTGTGATCTTCTCAATCACAGGTATCACTCTTGAAAGCTCCTCTTGCTCTGAGACAAGTGCCGCTCCCGGCCGAGTCGATTCTCCGCCAATATCGATGATATGCGCTCCATCTTCCATCATCTGCGCTGCATGAGCCAGCGCTTTATCCATTTGATTAAACTTTCCTCCATCTGAAAAAGAGTCAGGTGTGACATTTAAAATGCCCATGACCAATGTCTTTTCTTCATAACTAAGGGTGTGGCGCTTGGCTTGTATGATTTTAGGCTGTTTTATCACTTGTTGTGTCATTGTGTCCACCTACTCTTTATGTTCTAGACGTTCTTTTGTATATTGCGTTCTCAACTTTGTTGAGATCGTTCGGTTATTTTTCGGCAAGACGATTTCTCCTATACGCCTGAAAGGCACAATCCCCTGAACAGAATTGGTCATCCATGCTTCATCAGCTGAGAGCAGATGTGAGACTGGGTACCGTCCTTCTATAAGCAAGATCCCCAGCGCGTGAAGCGTTTCTATACAATATCGACGGGTTACCCCACTTAAGATACCTGTATCAAGTGACGGTGTATAGATCACATCTTCTTTTCGCCAAAATACATTCGAGGTAATTCCTTCTGCCACATCATCTTCTTTTGTTAAAAAGATGCCTTCTATCGATGGGTCGTTCCCTACTTCTCTTTTAGCCAGCAGGTTGTTCATATAATGATGAGACTTGAGGCGCCTTGGACCTTCTGGTGTGTTTCTCCTCGTTTGAAGAAAGATTCCCTGCTTTTCATCTAGTAGAGACTCCGGCCGGAATGGAGAGATCATCACAAAAACGACAGGCTCTTCATAAGGGTCTGCAGAAAATCCATTGCCTCTGCCCGCAGAGACATTGAAGCGAATCCTCGCACGACCATCGGCTATATGGTTTTGATTCAGTAAGGTATGAATGATGTCGAGTACAAATGGTTTCTCTATTGTGGATTCGATGCAAAGGTCACGTAACGATTGATTGAGCCTTTCAAGATGCCAATCTAACAGGAAGACTTGTCCTGCCAGGCTGGTAAATGTTTCGAATACACCGATGCCATATAGAAATCCATGATCAAAAGGAGAAAGAGTCGCGTCTTTCTCCTCTATATACTGACCGTTCAGATAAATGATCATGCGTTTACTTCATGCCCCTCTTTACGATAGGTTTCAATGAAATTCTTGAGCATTTCTTTTCCGAAGGAAGTCATAATCGATTCAGGATGGAACTGAACACTTTCAATTGGCAGTTCTTTATGGCGAATGGCCATGAGCTCGCCTTCCTTCGTGCTAGCTGTTGCGACAAAGCACTCCGGCAGCGTCTCGTTTTTGACAATTAATGAATGATACCTCGTTGCGACGAGCGGATTTTGGAGTCCAGTGAAGACACCTTTGCCGTCATGTTCGATCTCTGACGTTTTACCATGCATTAACCGCTCTGCGCGAATCACATCTCCGCCAAAGACTTGTGCGATAGATTGATGACCTAAACACACACCGAAGATCGGTATCTTTCCGGCAAAATGCTTGATCGCCTCCATACTAATTCCCGCTTCATCAGGACTGCATGGTCCTGGAGAAATCATCAGAAAGTCTGGCTTGAGCTGTTCGATTTCTTGAATTGTTACTTGATCATTCCGTTTCACAATCAATTCTTCTCCAAGCTCACCTAAATACTGGACCAGGTTGTACGTAAATGAATCATAATTATCAATCATTAATATCATACTCTGCTCACCTCTAACTCAAAATAGTCTCTTCTTTGCTCAGCTGTAATGCTTTTTTTACTGCATAGGCTTTTTTAATGGATTCTTTATATTCGTGCTTTGGTACAGAATCAATCACAATACCGGCACCTGACTGCATAAAGGCTTTGCCCTCTGTACAGTACGCAGTACGAATGACGATATTAAAGTGCATATCTTGATTGAATCCAAACCAGCCTATAGATCCAGTATAAAGCCCACGTCTTGTTGGCTCAAGTTCTTCTATGATTTCCATCGTTCTCACTTTTGGAGCACCTGTGATCGTTCCGCCTGGGAATACAGCATGCATGACATCTACTGCATCACATTCAGCACGCAGCTCCCCTTGTACATTGGATACAATGTGCATCACGTGTGAATATTTCTCAATCGCCATAAACTCGTTCACCTGCACGGAGCCGTAAGTGGACACGCGACCAAGGTCATTTCGCTCAAGATCAACGAGCATCACATGCTCCGCGCGTTCTTTTTCATTTTCAATGAGTTCTTTTGCCAGCGCTTGATCCTCAGCGTCGTCCTTGCCTCGTGACCTTGTGCCAGCAATCGGTCTTGTTTCTAGTTGAATGCCTTTTTTCTTAATCAGCAGCTCTGGAGATCCACAAACAATCTGAAAATCTGGTGTGTGCAGATAAGACATATAAGGAGATGGGTTCACCTGACGTAATGTTTTGTATAAATCATACGGGTGAGTATGGAGCTGTTCATCTTGTCTGATGGATAGGTTCACTTGGAACACATCACCGTTTGCGATATATTGCTTAATTTTCTCTACTGCTTCTCCGAAGGTTTCTTCAGTAAAAGGTGCAGCTGGCACAAATTCTGAAGAAGTTACGCTGACAGGTGAGTGTACTGATTCTTCTGAAGAGCTTGTCCAGCTTAGCTTCAATTCCTCCAACCTTCGATGAGCTTCACTCACAGGTTCCTCTCCCTCTGTGTGAGTAATGAGCCATAACATATCTTTTTCGTGATCAAAGACCGCGACATCATTAAACACGAGGAAATACAGGTCAGGTGTCTTGAGATCATCGATTGACAGCATTTTAAAATGCTCGATATACCTTGCATAGTCATAGCTTAAAAATCCAATCGCTCCGCCTTGAAAGTCAGGGTAATCCTCGTTCGTTTCGGTTTGGAGGGTTTGAAACCAATCAGCAAAGGCTCTGAATGGGTCACCTTCTTTAAACAGCACCTCATCTTGATAATGGATGGTTGTCATCCCGTCTTTCCCTTTTGCTTTAGCAATCGGGTGAATTCCAGCAATGCTATATGTTCCGCCGCGTGCACTTTCAAGAAGGACATGGTGTGTTTCACTTGCAGCTAGTTGTTCGTATCTTTTCAAGAATGCATCTTTCGTAAAAGGAATTTTGATGCCCATCGGCCTGCGTTGTGTCATGTTATCATCCTTTTTCATTTTCATTAATCTTATTGTAATGCAATCCATTTTATTTAGAAAATAGTATTTGCTTTCCATCTTCAGAATTCATGAAAAAACCCCAGCAAATGCTGGGGCCTAACGTTTAATCGAATTGATATAGAGGTGTACTGAGGTAACGCTCACCATTACTTGGGATGATCGCTAACACTTTTTTCCCTTTACCAAGCTTCTTCGCTGTTTGAAGAGCTGCATAAATGGCGGCTCCTGAGGAAATACCGCCAAGAATTCCTTCCTCTTTTGCTGCCTTTCTTGCAAGCTCAAATGCATCTTCGTTTCTTACTTGGATAATGCCGTCATATACTTCCGTATTCAAGATGGATGGAACAAACCCTGCTCCAATCCCTTGAATTTTATGCGGACCTGGCTTTCCTCCTGATAATACTGGGGAATCTGTAGGCTCTACCGCATAAAGTTGAATAGATGGGATGGCTTCTTTTAGGACTTCACCAGCCCCTGTAATCGTACCGCCCGTACCAACACCTGCAATAAACGCATCAAGCTCGCCATCAAACTGATCAAGAATTTCCTTCCCAGTTGTACGGCGGTGAATCTCAGCATTGGCTTCGTTGTTAAACTGCTGAGGCATGAAATAACCATGCTCTTCTGCCAGTTCTTCCGCTTTTTTGATGGCACCTTTCATTCCTTCTGCACCTGGTGTTAATACAAGCTCTGCACCGTAAGCGCGTAAAAGGTTGCGTCGCTCCTGACTCATTGTTTCCGGCATAACCAAAATCGCATTGATTCCTTTAGCAGCCGCTACCATCGCAAGACCGATTCCCGTGTTTCCACTTGTTGGCTCAATAAGCGTGTCGCCAGCTTTTAATGTACCTTTCGCTTCAGCATCTTCGATCATGGCTAACGCAATACGATCTTTCACACTGCTGCCCGGGTTCATATATTCAAGTTTCAAGTAGACATCTGCACTGCCTTCTTCTACTAAACGGTTTAATTTAACGACTGGTGTATTTCCTATTAGTTCAAAAACTGAATTTGCAATACGAGCCATCACTAACACCTCTATCTCCGAGTAATTTTATTGTATTAATATTAAATTATCAATTTCAAAAAATTTTGTCAATGATTTTAGTCCTGCTCTCCATCGTAAAACCATGTGACTTTTGCTTCTTTCCACAGGGTTTTGACATTCGCCTTTTCACCTAGATCTTCCATGGCGATCTGTCTTTTGATCTGATCTTTGACTTCTTCATAAGAGAAGGAGCGGCCATTTAATTTTTCTTTTAATTGGATGATGGCATACCCGTTTTTGGTCTCAATCGGCTCTTTCGTCCATTCATCTGGCTGAAGCTTTTGAGCTTCTTGTATGTATAGAGCTGGGATACTCTCTTGCTCTTCTGTCACAAAACCAAGATCTCCGCCGTAGGGTGAAGTGTAGCGGTCGATCGAGCGTTCAGCTGCCACGGCTTCGAAACTAGATCCGCCTTTTAAATCTTTCAACACGTTTTCAGCCTCGTCCTTTGTCTTAACGACAATATGACGAATACGGTATGAATCATCATATTGATATAAGTCCTTGTTTTTTTCATAAAAGGCTTTGGCTTCTTTTTCAGAAACAACGGCATCTCTCGTTAAGAGCTGTTCTAATAAAATTTGATAACGAATCTGTTCTTTCCATTCCTTTTCACTTGTATGTCCATCTTCGTAGAAATTATTAGAAACCGCTTTAAGCATCAGTAATTCACGATTGATCTCTTTTGAAGACACCTCTAGCTTGTTTTCCTTCGCAAGCTGATTGACTACCTTCTGATTGATCATTTGTTCAAGTGTTGCCTTTCCGTAGCGGTCTTCCATCTTCTTTAACCATTCTTGACGCGTAACCTTCTCTTTTCCAATGGACGCAATTTCTTCACCGTTCTTCCCGTTTGAGGAAGCCTGCGACATTTGCGATTTTGTTAGTACATATGCAATGACAACGGCATTGATCATGAGCAAAACGAGGATAAATGTCCATACCACTCTTGCTTTTAGTCTCATCTTTCGTCTCCTTTCCATCCTAAAAAGAAAACCCGCTGCTGAGAGCTTAGCGGGTTATTTCTTCACGTAGCTCTTCTAGCTCTTCTTTTGTAAATACATACGTTTCGTTACAAAAATGGCATTGAGCTTCTGCTTGTCCGTCTTGTTCAATCATATCTTCAATTTCGGCTTTTCCTAAGCTGATAATGCCATTAGCAAACCGTTCTTTTGAGCAGTTACAAGAGAATTCGACAGGTACAGTTTCTAAAATTTGAGGTTTTTCACCAAGAACTTCTTCTAAAATTTCTTCTGGTGTCATCCCTTTTTCAATGAGTTTCGAAATCGGTTCAATTGTGGATAAACGTTTTTCTAATCTTTCAATGACTGCATCTTCTGTTCCAGGCAGCAATTGAATGATGAAACCGCCTGCCGAGAGGATAGAGTTGTCTGGATTGACAAGGACGCCTACGCCTACAGAGGAAGGCACTTGCTCAGAAGAGACGAGGTAATAAGTGAAGTCATCTCCAATTTCACCTGAGACGATTTCTGTTTGTCCTGTAAAGTGGTCTTTCAGCCCAATATCTTTCACAACACTTAATGTTCCTGTTGTTCCAACTGCACGTCTGACATCCAGCTTGCCATGTTCGTTTAAATCAAAGTGAACTTGTGGGTTTGAGACATATCCGCGAACCTGACCTTTTGCATTTCCATCAGCGATGATGGCTCCGATTGGTCCACCGCCTTCAATTTTGACAGTTAACTTGTTCTCGCCTTTGAGCATGGCTCCCATCATAACTGTAGCCGTCATGGTTCTCCCAATCGCTGCTGACGCAGTTGGCCACGCATGGTGTCTCCTTTGTGCTTCGTTGATTGTATCTGTTGTGTTTGCAGCATATGCACGGACTTTACCGTCATATGCTAACGCTTTAACTAAGTAATCCATTCGATTTAAACCTCCTATAGTACACCGACACGATTACGTTCATAAATTAATTGGAGTCCTTTTAATGTTAAGAACGGATCGACCATATCAATACAGTCTGATTCATTTCCAATCAATGTAGACAAGCCACCAGTTGCAATGACTTTCGGTGTTTGTTTGGCTTGCTGCTTCATCCGTTTCACTATTCCCTCTACTTGTCCAACATATCCATAAAGGATACCTGATTGCATCGCACTGATGGTGTTTTTTCCAACGATGTGATCTGGGCGGACGATTTCAATTCTCGGCAGCTTAGCCGCTCTTGTATATAAAGCCTCCGTTGAGATGGTAATACCCGGTGCAATTGCTCCACCCATGTATTGTTTTTGTTCATTGATATAGCAGTAGGTTGTCGCTGTTCCAAAGTCTACCACAATGAGAGGCGCCCCATATAGGTGAATGGCCGCCACCGCATTGACAATTCGATCAGCGCCGACTTCCTTTGGGTTGTCGCACATAATGTTTAGTCCAGTCTTCATCCCAGGCCCTACAATTTGGGGTGTAATGTGAAAGTACTTTTCGCACATTCTTTCTAGTGCAAACATCATTGGCGGGACCACAGAGGAGATGATAATACCTTCTATTTGGTCAAACATCAGCCCTACATAGTCAAATAAAGACCGGATGGACATACCAAATTCATCTTCTGTTTTATGACGGCTTGTTTCAATTCGCCAATGGTAATTTAGATCGCCATTATGATAAACACCTAAAACGGTATTTGTGTTTCCTACATCTATCACGAGTAACAACTTCATCACCACTTTGAATAGTTTCTCAAAAAGATCATTTTTCGACTTTCTATCATACCATACACGAATCGAGTTCCATTTGTAAACAATTCGAAACCGATCCATTCATGAATCGAAATAAAAAAAAGCTGCCAGTGATCCCGGCAGCTTTCACAGAAGGAGATTAGATCTCCTCCAGCGTGTAGACAAACTCTCGCATTCGTTGTCAGTCCTGCGCGCCGGTGCTCACGAATGTCAATTCGCTCCGCTCCGGTACTCGTCCTTCCTAGACTTCAAAGGTTTTCTATCACGCTGAAAAGAAGACAAAGGGCTAAAATAAAGTTCATTTTAGCCCTTTGTCAACAATCTGAGAAGGAGATTAGATCTCCTCATCTTCTTTTTTCTTGATGTTCACTTTCACATCATCGTTTTTCTCTTCGTCATCCGCGTATATACGCTCTGGAAGCTTTCCAGTTTCGTAAAGAGATTTAATTTGCTCAGCATCTAATGTTTCAACTTCTAGAAGAGCTTGTGCGATGATTTCTAGCTTATCTTTATTCTCAGTGAGAATTTGTTTCGCACGTTCGTAGCTGTCCTTGATGAAACGCTGAATTTCTTGGTCAATCTCGTAAGCAATGGCTTCACTATAATTCGGTTCGTTGTTAAAATCACGGCCAAGGAACACTTGACCACCTTGTGCTTGACCGAACTGAAGCGGACCAAGCTTATCAGACATACCGAACTCAGTAACCATTTTTCTTGCAATGCCTGTTGCACGCTGGAAGTCATTGTGAGCGCCTGTGCTTACTTCACCAAACGTAATTTCCTCTGCAACACGACCGCCGAGTAAGCCGACAATTTTATCAAGAAGTTCTGGCTTCGTTTGGAAATAACGATCTTCTCTTGGAAGCATGACCGCATATCCACCTGCCTGACCACGAGGAACGATCGTTACTTTATGCACCATATCCGCTTCGTCTAGGATAAGTCCAATGACAGTATGACCCGCTTCATGGTAAGCCACGATATTACGTTCTTTCTTCGAAATGACGCGGCTTTTCTTCGCCGGTCCAGCGATAACACGGTCAGTCGCTTCGTCGATATCACGCATATCGATTTTCTTTTTGTTATGACGGGCAGCAACTAGCGCTGCTTCGTTTAGTAAGTTCTCAAGATCTGCTCCAGAGAAACCTGGTGTTCTGCTTGCAATGGCTTTCAAGTTGACTGTATCATCAAGCGGTTTGTTTTTCGCATGAACCTTCAGTACTTCTTCACGACCAATGACATCTGGGCGGTCAACCGTAATTTGACGGTCAAAACGTCCCGGACGCAGCAATGCAGGGTCTAAAATATCTGCACGGTTCGTCGCAGCGATGATAATAATTCCTTCGTTGGCACTAAAACCATCCATTTCAACAAGAAGCTGGTTCAGCGTTTGTTCACGCTCATCATGACCGCCGCCAAGACCTGCTCCACGCTGACGACCAACTGCATCAATCTCATCAATAAAGATTAAGCACGGTGCATTCTTTTTCGCATTTTCGAACAAATCACGTACACGTGATGCACCGACACCGACGAACATCTCGACGAAGTCAGAACCACTAATGCTGAAGAAAGGAACGCCTGCTTCTCCTGCAGATGCTCTCGCAAGCAATGTTTTACCTGTACCTGGAGGTCCTACTAGTAAAACCCCTTTAGGGATTCTTGCGCCAAGCTCCGCAAATTTACGCGGATCCTTCAGGAATTCTACCACTTCTACAAGCTCTTGCTTTTCTTCATCTGCACCGGCCACATCTTTAAATTTCACACGCTTCTTCTCTTCTGTGTAAAGCTTTGCCTTACTTTTACCAAAGTTCATGACTCGGCTTCCACCGCCCTGAGCTTGGTTCAATAAGAAGAAGAACAGAATAAAGATGATGATAAACGGAATGATGGTTGTCAGAACTTGCAGCCATCCATTTGTTTCAGGTGCTGGTTCTACTTTTACATCTGTATTCTTCAGTGCACTGTAAATTTGGTCAACACCTTGACCATCTGGAACATGGGTAATGAAGTATTCATCTTTCTTCGCGCCATCTAATTGACCACGAATTTCATAAACCCCTCTTACAGGCTGGATGGAGATGCTCTCCACTTTTCCCGCACTTAAATTTTGCGAAAATTTGCTGTAAGACATGTTCTCAGGCTTTTGATTAGGGGATCCTAGCCAACTAACAACCCCTATTACAAGTAATAAAATAAGTATATAAAAAATCGTATTACGAAAAACCCGATTCATTCCTTACCTCCTCCCACAGTAAGCACAACTATGTTCAATAGTATCATAGAAAATCATTCCAATACAACCAATAACCTCATGTATACGTATGCTGATTAGCCTTCGTAAACAGATGGTTTTAACACTCCAATATACGGGAGGTTTCGGTAACGTTCAGCGAAATCCAATCCATAGCCGACAACAAATGCATCTGGCACTTCAAATCCAACATAATCTGCTTTGATGTCTGCTTTGCGACCGCTCGGTTTATCAAGCAATGTCACAATTTTAATGGAGTTTGCTTTACGGTATCGGAAAAGCTCTACCAGATAACTCAAAGTTAACCCACTGTCGATGATATCTTCCATAATTAGAATATCTCTTCCTTCAACAGAAGTATCTAGATCCTTAATGATCTTCACTTCTCCAGAAGATACGGTAGACTTGCCATAGCTAGATACATCCATAAAATCAAGCTCTAAATATGTATCAATGTGTTTGATCAGGTCTGCCATGAATGGAAGAGCCCCTTTCAAAACACCAATAGCCAGGGGAAATTTACCATCATAATCGCTGGTTAATGTTGCACCCAGTTCCTTCACTTTTTTCTGGATCTCTTCTTCTGAGATCAAAATCTTTTCAATATCTTGTTTCATGCTTTTGCTTGCCCCCTACAAATTTTCGTGCTGTCTATATTGTAATACAATGAGATCGCTGTTTGTCATATCAATTTCTTCAAAAACGGATTTTTTCAGACCTGGGATCCAGAGGATTTGATGATCCGAGTCAGTGACGATCGGCCAGCTGTCTCTTTCTGCAAGAGGCACTTTTTTATCAATAAATATATCCTTCACCTTTTTTGATCCATTCATCCCTTTAAGTTTGATTCGATCACCATTTTTTCGTGAGCGAATGATCAAAGGGAGACGAACATGATCTTTTTGAAGCAAGAAAAAATAGTTCCCGTTCCGTGCATCCTTCGGAATATGATTTGATACCACAATAGAATGTCCATTCGGGAGAAAAAGCTCCTCTCCCATCTCAACCTTTAAGTGATGAGCATAGGACTGATCTAATCCAAGCGATCGTTCAAAGGTAAACATACAGTGATCATAAGACTTGACAGCTTGTAAACCCTTTGGCAAATCTAATGATCCAGACGGTTGTTCCGTATGAGATAACCAGTCCAAAGTCCCTAGAATATGCTGATTTGAAAACGCTGATTGAGTGTTTTCATAAAGATAGTTTAATATTAGTTGAATGCCTCTTCTTTGTAAAGGCAAAGGCAGGTCAAGCAAAGGCTTCGTTTTGATATCGATTTTCTTAGGCGTGTGACTGATCATCACATGGTTCATTTGTTCCTTTGTTAATGCCTGCAAGTATTGCTCATCCTCAGTCAGCATGTCACTTACAAACTGAAAGCTTTCATGTACATGAGGCGCCTCTTCTTTTAACACGGGAAGAA
This sequence comes from Bacillus sp. SIMBA_154, assembly GCF_046536015.1. Lineage (NCBI taxonomy): Bacteria > Bacillati > Bacillota > Bacilli > Caryophanales > Bacillaceae > Bacillus > Bacillus sp. SIMBA_154. The sequence goes on along the minus strand of NZ_JAWJBV010000020.1, from coordinate 40,522 downwards.
TGTATCTTCTTATCCGGTTTCTCAAGTAGTCATCTGTGTGATTGCTTTGATCAATGACATAGGGAACATGTTCTTTTTCACAAGCTTTTAGCACGTCGTCCTTAGAATATCCAATCAGCGGACGAATCAGCCACCCTTCTTGAAAAGGGCGTTTTGCTTGAATACCTGCGAGTCCTATTCCAACAGTCCCTCTCGTCAGCTTCATCATCATTGTTTCTACTTGGTCGTCTCCATGATGTGCAAGCGCTATAAATTGAGCGTTGTACTGCTCCATCAATTGACGAAAGAAAGCATATCTGCACTCTCTTGCAGCTGCCTGTTTGTTTAAGTGATTTTCTTTTGCATATTGGGTCACCTGTATGCGGGCCGATTCAAAAGCGATCTCTTGCTCCTTGCAGTAAGCCTCAACAAATGCCAAATCAGCAAAGGATTCTTCTCCTCTGAACATGTGATCTACATGGGCTGCAATCAGCTGAAAGGAACCCTTTCGACGCTTGTTTAGTTCATGCAGCAAGAGCATGGAATCCGGTCCGCCGGAAACCCCGACAATGACTGTCGTATTTTCAAGGAAAACATCATGTTTTTTCAAAAAAGATTCAATTCTATTCACAACTGCCTCCTCACAAAGAGCAGGTAATTTAAAGATATACATATCCTATCACTTTCAGTAGCTCCAAGCAAAGAAGAAGCCTGCTTTTTTACAGCTCTACAACAGGAATAAAACCACATATGCACAGTAAAGGGCGAGTACACTGCACACGATGAGAATGGTTTCAAAAAGACCGCCTGACTTTTTACGTACTGACGTTCTTTTTTTTGCCGCAGCAACTCGCGATTGTGAAGTCACCTGTTGATTTTGACTAACAGCAGGCTTTGACCTGTTTTTTTGTGTTTGCTTCTTTTGAGGTGTTTTTCTTGAAGTAAGCAGCTGTCCTTCTTTCAGCATAGCACTTTTCATATCTCCCGCTGATTGGTACTTACCTTGAAGGGCTGCCTTCAACACCCTCTCATATCGCTTTAATAAAGGATGCCCTTCAATCGCTCGATAAAGCTGCTTTTCTGGTTCTGCCCCTTTTTTGAATTCCTTTTTATACGCACAATTCACCATGACCATACTTAAGGCAAATAAATCATAAGATGGTTCTGCCTTTCTTGTACCGAATCCCCAGTAGCCTCGATCAAAAAACTCGGTATACTCCTTGATTGCCCTACCTGCCTTCGTCGTTCCTCCAACGTCGATACATCGAATAGTGGCTGGAGGACCCGAAACGATGAGATTATCCGGCTTCAAGTCCCCAAATATCCAGCCTTCCTTATGTAAATGAGCCAAGTTAGACAAAAGCTGAATCATTAAGACGACGATCCACTCATCACCTTTTTGTTTAACGAACTCGAGCAGCAGCGGGCCTCTGACATACTCCATCACATAAAACGAACGCTTTTGAGACATGCCAGGATAAATAACATCATCCATATCATAAAAAGAAGGCCCCATGGTTTTCACAGGAGCCTTTGAAAAGGATTTTAATACATTGACTTCAGATGCAATAAGCATACTGTCATCACTCACTTTAAGGGCCACTTGCCCGTTTGGCGATTCGGCCAGATAGACAACACCGTTCGCCCCTTTTCCCAGCTCTTTTACAATGCGGTAATGATGGTGGTGCCATTTCCCTTTAATCACCGTGCCTAGCGGGATGTTAGAAGCCGAATTCATCATCATGCTCTTCCTTTGCTTCAAGCAGCCCTTTACGTGAACGAACTGATTTGAAATGCTGGAGTGCTTCTCGGAGTGCTGGTCCAGTCGGAGTAATTCCTCCAGTCGTCAGCTTTGGGAAAATAGATGATAACCAATCGAATCGAGGCGTCCAATTCAACACAATTTCTGCATCTGAGTTTTTCCCGGGAAATACACACATCCCAAACTGATTTTCACCAATTCTTGAATTTAAACTAATGGAGAGATCGATGAGTGCTTCTTTGACAGTCGGCAGCTTCGGTTTCATGCTTGCACTTGTATCAACAAGCACTAGCACTTGAAGATGAACAGTCTCCCCTAGCTCATCGACAACCTCCATCACTTCTCCACGCTTATCAGGCGGAAGCTCTTCAATTTCTGTATCTTTGCCGAGTATTTGCTGCAATTCTTTATTGACGACACCTTGCAATGTTTGTGTCATTGCCTTTTTTGTGACCATTTGTACCGTTTGAGACAATTGCTGTACGTAGACAACCTGATGGATGCCTCCGCCTGCGAGAGCAATCCCCTCTACTTCTTTCATCGCTTCATGATCGTGTCTGTTTTCTTCCATAATGCCAATGACATTGACTGTAATCCCCTGTTCCTTTGCCAATGAGGCAATCGCAAGTGGATCTTCCCCGTGATTTGAGCAGCCATCTGTAATCAATAAGATTTGGTTTACGTGACCTTTTCGCATCTTCATTCCTCCTGGGATTGTAACTGAATGCTTATATCCCCCATCATCGCCAGAAGAAATTCATATTATACGATATTTTAAGAAATCTCTTGTTTCTCAAGATAGAATGTACCAGTCGGAATGGATGCCCATTTTGGCGTGTTGTGATCGAGCCTAATGACAACAACCGTCATATCGTCGTCAATTTGACCCGCTCTTGTTCGAATGACCTCTTCCATTAATAAATCAGCAATCTCTTGCGGATCTTCTGTTTCAAAGCTTTTCATTTTCCGCTTCACCCATAGATCATGATTTTCAATATGCTTTGGTCCTTCAAAAATGCCATCGCTCATCATAATGAGCAGATCTCCTGCCTTCATCTGTTCGCTCACAACTTCCACTTCGAACTCATCAATAATCCCAATCGGCAAGTTACTAGCTTGTACCTTCATCACCTGATCACCCCGTTTAATAAAGCTAGGGGTTGAACCAATCTTTAGGAACTTACAGCTCGCATCCTGTAAATCAATGATTGATAAATCTAATGTTGAGTAGATTTCATCAGTCGTCCGTAAAGATAAAATACTATTAATGGTCTTGATCGCCACTTTTTCATTGATACCAGACGCCAATATTTTTTCTAACAGCTTAATCGTTTCATTGCTTTCAAAATGAGCCCTTGCTCCATTTCCCATCCCATCACTAATTGCTGCGGCATATTTACCCGCTCCCAGCTCCATCATGCTGTAGCTGTCTCCAGATACTAAGCCTCCGCCCTTCGCTGCATGCGCTACGCCTGTAGTGACTCGATACGATTTTGCAGAACCAAACACAACATGACAATAGCCTGTTGGATGCTCTGCGCACTGCTCTGCTTTTACTAAAATCTGTTCTTCTAAAATATCTGAGAGCATTGGAGCGATGATTTTTTCACATTCCCCATGACCTTGGCAATATGGAATTCGCATTTCTATATCGACATTCCCCTGCTCCAAGCTATAGATTTCTACTTGCTGAATTTCAATTCCAAAGTGCTGAAGCGCTTCTATCATCTGCTCTTCCTGAATAAAATGCTGTTCTCTTTCCCTTTTTATTTCCCGGGAAAAATCCTCCATCACTTGTGAGACACCCATCAGCTGTTCTGCCACAAGGCGCCTGCTGTCTTGGACCTTTTTCTTAAGTGTCTGATTTGCTTTGTAGTAAGCGATCTCCTCTTCGATCAATTCCTCGACATGTTTTGATTTTGAGCAGTGCTGGCTAAATTTCTTTTTCAATTTCCGGTTATGCTCATACGTTTTTTCATCAGATTCATGCATAACTTGTTTCATCAGTTCATAGGTTGTATCAAAGTTCTGCACCCAGCATTTATTTTTCTTATAGCACGTTTGACAGGATCGTTCTGTGATCGTACTTAAAAAAAGATCTACATCCTCTTCCTGCTTCTTCTCTTCAGGAATGGAATCATAAAATGTTGCAAAACTCTCAGACAGCGCATGAAATACATTCGAGAATTGATCTACTTTTTTTGCTGTCACATCTCGTACTTTCCGGGCATATTGCTGCTGTTCCTGTACATGCTCTACCGTACCAGGGATATATTTCGCCACCTTAGAGGTCACTGATTGTGGCGTGAGCAGAAACAGTGCAACAGCAATGAGTGATTCATATAGCGTGGTCACGAGACCTGCTGATCCTTCCCCGTACAGTGAAATGAGCAAGGAACCCACAATTAAACCGATGGCTGCTCCTGCTTTCTTTCCCTCTTTGAGCAACCCGCCTAATAAGCCTGAAAAGGCAAGAAGACTCATCTGATACAGGTTTCCAATGTTGGCGAGACCGAGAATTAAACCTGTCACGACACCAACCGTACACCCAATACTAGCTCCGCCAATAAAGGCAAAGGTAAGCACTACATAACGCGACAAAATATGCTCCGCCTGCATTCCTTGAAAGGAAATGCCCGCTAAGCCTGTTAAAACCGAAGCAATTAAAATCATAAAACATATGATTTCTTCGACCTTTAAGGAGTGTTTGATTTTCCTGACTGTAAAAATGGGTAGACTTTGAAGAAAAATCAATGTCAATATGAAGGCAAGTCCTGCTTCAACGCCTGCCATGACGTAATCGTAGCTTTGCACAGCGCCTTGCTCTAGGTAAACAAAAGCCCCTCGGGTGATCAGCATCGAAAGAACAATCACAACCGGCAATGTTTTCACTGGATCTTTGATGATGAAAGAAACAACTTTTGACATGAGGAGAAACACGATCAATGACGCAAATACAAATAATGCATTTTGAGGTGATATGGTCATCGCCCCAGCGAGTAAAGCAAGACAAGCGAGCATCGCCTTATCTCTTTTAATGAGCAGCATGGAACCAAAGAAAGGCAAAGCAAACGGCATAATCTCAGATAAAATAAAGGCTCGTCCTAATAAAAAGCCGAGAACAGCATAAATAAACCCTTTATAGAAAAAAAGAGAATGCGTATGATGAAGAAACAGATTTTTCATCTTTTTCAAACCTGCACTGATTCTTTCAAAGCCCGCTCCTGTTAAATCAGTTCTTCTTTCTAGTTTTTCCATCTTCTCATCCCCCACCTGATATTCTTTGTTTGTCATTATAGCGAAGGTGAAAAAGAAATTTTGTCAAAAGAAGTTGTCGTTTCCATAAAACGTTCGACTCTTTATTCGTCAAAGAGGCATACTTTCATGAAAGTCGATGTCTTTCATCAGAATTTTACGAAAGCACAAAAAACAGCTTTCCTATAGAAAGCTGCTCGAAAGATGACCCGTACGGGATTCGAACCCGTGTTACCGCCGTGAAAGGGCGGTGTCTTAACCGCTTGACCAACGGGCCTTGCTTAATGTTCTACTTAAAAGGATAGCGGCGGAGGGGATCGAACCCCCGACCTCACGGGTATGAACCGTACGCTCTAGCCAGCTGAGCTACACCGCCATAATGAAAATACGCTAAGAAGCACAAGAACTATAATACAAAGGATTCGCTTGTCCGTCAATAGAAAGTTTTAAATTAAATGACGAAATCTCAAAAAATGTCGAGTTTATAAAGAAAAAAAGCACCCGCTGAACAGCAGGTGCTTTGTTATAAAATATATAGAAAGCAGCAACAAGTTAACCTCTTCTTGCTCCGCGCCCCCCACGTTTTGATTCCGTGTTACGTTTTAAAGATGTTAAGCGGTCTTCGCTATCTTTTAAGAATTTGTTCATTTTTTGCTCAAACGATTCCTTCGGACGGAAATCATTTCTGCTCGGTCTTGATTGTTGTTGAGGACGATCTTTTGCTTTTTTAATGGACAAGCCGATTTTACCGTCTTTTTCAACGTTAATCACTTTCACTTCAACTTGTTCACCGACTTTTAAATGCTCATTAATATCTTTTACATAGTTATCGGCTACCTCACTGATATGAACGAGACCAGTTGAACCTCCTGGCAACTCCACAAAAGCTCCAAAATTTGTAATGCCCGTAACTTTCCCTTGTAACTTGCTGCCAACTTCAATCGACATAAAAAAAGTGCTCCTCCTTAGACTTATCAAAAAATCTCATTTGTTCAATTATACATAAACTGAATTTTAAGTGTCAACAAGGCTAATCGCTCTTATTGCCCACATCAAAGATTTTTTCGCCTTTTTTGGACATATAATAGTCCCGTCGTGCCAGTTCGAGTACGTATTCCTTGCTTTTGAGCTTCTTGATCTCATCAGAAATATCTTCCTGCTTTGTTTGTAATTGCTTCAATTCTTTTTCGAGCGCAACCTTTTTCTCTTCTTTTTCTTTTAATGCGGACGATTGCGACCAGAGGGCACTTGTCACCAAAACAGCAAACATGAGCGCGATCACACCAAACACGGTAAGCCTTCTAAGGAGTCCACGGCGTTTGCGTTTTAAGCGCTGAGCTTGCTGTTCCATTTGTTTTTGGTAATCATTTTGAATTTGTGCGATATTTCTTTTTCTCTTGTTCAAGAATGAAGGCCTCCTCTCTTACTTTGTCCAGAATTGTTTCCATTTCGTTTTGATGGTACGAGATAATTTCTTGGTCCCTTGTAAAATTCCTGCTCCTTTTGAGAAAAACAATCTAACGGATGTTCGCCATTTTTCGGGAATCCGATGAATAATGGTCACATTGAGTAACCAGATGAGCGGATAACAAACAATTGATAGCACCTTCCACACGAGCCGAAACGTAAAACGAACAAGACGTAAGAGCGAGTGGAATAAGAACAGTATAGCACTTATGATCAATGTGACAATCCAACGAATCGGCTGGAAGACGATCGACATGACCAGCCTTTTAAGAACTAGAACGGTCTGATAAATACACATCATGATAAACTTGAGAATGTTGATATACAGCTGCTTCATCAATGCCTGATACATCGAGAAACCTAGTGCAACGGCCAGAAAAATATAGAGCCTGAATTCCCCCTCATTTGTTAACAGCAGCACATAAAAGAATAAAAGACCTTGCACCATCCAAAAAAGAAGATCGTGTATGATCAGAAGCCATTTTGCTGTTTTCTCCCGGTTCACAAACAGCTTGTACGTATCAAGCGATGCGCCCAGCCAGATGCCCATCGCCGCCATCGAAAGCATCGTATAAAACTGGACTGTCAGCGTCATTTAAACAGCTTGCTAAAAAATCCTTTAGCTTTCTCCCCGTGCTGCTCATCTACATAGATTAAGTCAAAAACACGCCCTTTGATGGACACAACGCCTTTTTCTACGTCTAAGTTTTTCATTTGCAGATTTTCTCCGCGGATGGCCAGAATTCCCATGACCGTCTCAAGCAGAAATTCTTCATTATCAAAGCTTTCCACCTGTTTGACGCCGGTAATATCTAAATGCTTTCTGTTTCGCATTGTGACATTGTGCTCCGCTTCTGATGACAGCTTCGTGCCTTGAGGTTGATTATAATATTGATTCATTTTATACATCCCCCATATCTCATACTTGCATTGTTACTGCATTGTATGTGACAGGAGGGTCATTTAGAACAAGCCCTATTCTGCTGTTTTTTCTTCTTTTAGCACGGTATACATGCCAGCCGCTTCTTCTTTTTTCGTCGTGTCCTTTAACTCGTTGACTTGAACGGTCACAAGTTTTTGACCAAAGCGGATTTGAAGCTCGTCTCCTTCTTTTACGTCAGAGCTTGCTTTCGCCTGCGTTCCATTAATGGAAATTCTGCCTTGATCGGCTACTTCTTTTGCCAATGTTCTTCTTTTAATTAATCGAGAAACTTTTAAAAATTTATCTAGTCTCATATGTGTTCACCTCTTTCTATGCGTTTGGCATCGTTCCACAGATCGTCCATTTCCTCTAGCGTCAGATCCTCTAGTGAACGTCCCATGTCCTTTGCTTTTTGTTCGATGTGCTGAAAGCGACGCATGAATTTTGTGTTTGCGGAAGAGAGGGCCGTTTCAGGCTCCAGATGATAGAACCTGCCAATATTAACAAGAACAAACAAAAGATCCCCAAATTCATCTTTCATATGCTTGGTTGCACCTTCGCCCGTTTTCTCAGCCACTTCAACGAGGAATTCCTGCTTTTCTTCTTCGTATTTGTTCCAAATATCTTCTACTTCTGTCCAATCGAAGCCCACCTTAGCGGCTTTCTTTTGGAGCTTATATGCCTTTGTTAAAGCTGGAAGTGTCGCTGTGATGGACTGCAATATAGATGCTGGCCGCTCCGGCTTCTCCTGCTGCTTGATTTTTTCCCAGTTGGCCACCACGTCTGATGCCTCAGAGACACTCGTATCACCAAACACATGTGGATGTCGACGAATCATTTTTTCTGTAACATGCTGGATGACGTCATCGATTGAGAAATAGCCATCATCTTCACCAATTTGAGCGTGAAGTAAAACTTGCAGCAGCACATCTCCGAGCTCTTCCACCATATGATCTGGGTCGTCTTCATCTATAGCTTCAAGCAGTTCATAGCACTCTTCAATTAAGTACGGTTTGAGTGACTCATTGGTTTGTTTTTGATCCCACGGGCAGCCGCCTGGACCTCTTAACGTACGAATGATATCACGGAAAGTGTCAAATTGTTGATAGAGCAGCTTTTCATCTTGAATTGGAGGTACATAAACACTCGTTAAGTTATTTATCGACACATCTCGATCAAGTTCAAATAAAGGAACAGCTGTCATCTGTTCCTGACTGCTCCCAGCCGCGGTCACAATATAGACTTCATAGTCGTCAGGCAGCTTCTCCATCAGCGTAAGCTTCACATTCGAAGCTGTCATCTGATCATACACCTGACAAATCAAAACATGCTGGGTTAATTTCAAATCATCCGCTCTCATATCCCCTGCATCAACGAATTGCAGCCCTTCAATCGGGTCAATCTGCAAGGAATTAAAGGTCGCATCAAGAAAGCTTTGTCCACCAGCAACGTACACCTCAATCCCGCGCTCTTTCTGCTGGGCGACAAGCAGCTGCACGGTCTTTTCTGCTACAAATGGATGTCCTGGCACTGCATACACAATATTTTTCTCTGCAGCCTCTGCGAATAGAATTTCTGTAATTTCCTGATACACCGAATCAAACTGATCGTGCTTTTCATAAATCTCATCAAAAAAGGTCAGAGACGGGATCTCCTGCATCAATTCTACGGTAAGCGGATGATCCTGCGTTCTCATAAATACTTCTGTCGCCTGCTTCAGTTGCTTATATACACCGAGCGTCAGCTGATCCATGTCGCCTGCCCCAAGACCGACGACTGTAATCTTACCTGTCATTTCTATTCCCTCTCATCTGTTTAAAATATAAAATCTTTTCTCCTAATGGAATGAGTCTCCATTCCTCGTCCGTAAATACTTCTAGCTTAAGAATACTATATAAAAAGACGAAACCACCAATAAAAACTGACGTCAGGCTCTCTAAAACGGAAAACGGGCGTTTTTCAAAGGGAATGACCCAAGAAAACAAAGCCTGATACCCTATTAAGACGATGGCCATGAGAGCCGCTGATAAAAGAATTTTTACTGGGAAAAGCTCTCTCATTGAAATCCATCCTTTACGCTTTAAGTAAACCGCATTGAGCACGGCTGCGGCGAGAAAACCAGATACGGTTGACCATGCGGCACCGTGGATGCCAAATAACGGCACAAGCGCAAGCGTCAGCACCCATTTCACGAGCACACTGAGGATCACCACAATAGCCGGATACACGGGATGCCCAAGCCCTTGAAGTAAAGCGGTTTGCGTAATGGCAATCGACGTAAATGCGATCGATATACAGAATATTTGCAGCGCATCTGTGCCTAGGTCATTACGAAAAAGCATTGTATTCACTGACGATAGAATACAAATCAGCCCGACCGCTGAACCAATCCCTAGCACAGACGTTGTCTTAAACGATGTACGGACTTTTTGCCGAATCGCTTCGTGATGCCCTTTCCTCATGGCTGACGATAAAAATGGAACAAGAGAGGTTCCGATACTAATCGCAAACACCGTCCCTAGCTGCAAGAAAGGCTGCCCTCGGTCATACACGCCTTTTGCCGCCTTTGCTGCCGCTTCACTCAAGCCCTCGCTGCGAAGCAAAGCATACAGGTGAAAGGCATCAATCATTTGCATCCATAAAATAAGCAACCCGCTTACACAAATCGTCAATGTATACAGGACTAAACTCTTCAAAACATCTTTTTTCCGCAGAGTCGCCTGGTGTAACGCACTGCTTAATGGCGACTGTCTCCGATAGGTCAGCCAAAGAAAAAGAAGCAGGATGAGTGAGGCCGCACTTCCCGCTATAGAGGAGAACACTGCACCCGCTCCTGTTTCATAAAGCGAATAGCCGTGCCTCACGAAATAAAAGGATAAAACAAGCAGGACGCCTACCCTGACGAGCTGCTCAACCAACTGAGAAATAGCGGTTGGGAGCATCATGCCGTCACTCTGAAAAACACCCCTCAGCATAACGGTGAGCGGCAGAAATAGAAAAACAAATGCACTCATCTGGATGAGCAAGATTAAATGGCTGTCCGCCATGAGGTTCGCTATCCTGCCTGCTCCTATGTATAGACAAAGAAATAAGACCAAGCTCAGTAAAGTGATATACATCAACGATACCCTTGTAATGATTCGTCGATTCTCTTCCCCATGCTCACTCAGGAGCTTGGACACCATGACAGGAAACCCTGTTGTTCCAAGCATGATGGCAATGCCCAGAAAAGGATAAACCTGCTGATAAATATAAAAACCTGTGTCTCCTACGATGTTTTGAAAAGGGACACGATAAACGGCACTTAGTACCTTTGATAGCAAGCCTGCGATGGTCAAAATCACCGCACCTTGGAAAAGCCAATGCGGCTGATTCACAGCATTTTTCATGGATGACTCCTTTATGTTCAATCAAAAAATAGATCTACATTTAAACGCACTCATTATATCATACGTTACTGAAACACCGTTTCTTTCTAAGGAGTAGACGACACATTACCCGTTTTGTTTCATTCCATATAAAAAACGCCGATAAAATCAAATGATTTCATCGGCATTCTTTCGTTTGATCAAAATGATATAGAATTATTAGACCTAATGTTCCATTTGACGGGCTAAGAAGCCAGCTGCCGTTTCTGCCGCTTTATGCTCCACTTCTCCCATTGAACGCTCTTTAGAAAATAAGACCACGGCGCCAATTGGGTCTCCGTTTGCAACAATAGGTGCAATGGTATAAGCAGATACGTCATCATCAATACCATCGACTAGTTGGATTTCTTTCTTGCTTTCTTCTAACACAGAATTACGCTGATCCATTGTTCGTTCAAGTAAATCACTGATGGATTTGTTTAAATACTCTTTTTTCGAACTGCCGGATACAGCAATATACGTATCACGATCACAGATCAGGATGGAATGACCCAAACTATCGAATAATGCATCAGCATATTCCTTCGCAAAGTCTCCTAGCTCACTAATCGGTGAATACTTCTTCAAAATCACTTCTCCATCGCGGTCGACAAAAATCTCAAGCGGATCTCCTTCCCGGATACGCAATGTTCTGCGAATCTCCTTCGGAATAACCACTCTACCTAAATCATCGATACGGCGTACAATTCCAGTTGCTTTCATTCACTGCTGCCTCTCTTTCGTTTGATGATGTATTGGGTGAATGGAACAAAAGCGTCCACTTTATGCAACATTCACCACTTGACCCTGAGTTTAGTATCCGTCACATCAAACGTAATATACACGAGAGACAAACAAAATTTTATGAAGATGGAATGGTTTCTTTTTTCACACTTTGAAGGCCTCTAAGCATGCTAAGAACGATCTCAAGCCATTCCCCGGTCTTCTTCCCTTTCGTCTGGACAGAAATAATCAGCTTGCTGCCTTCCATTCCTAAGCCAATGTCACGTCCATATTTACTGCCAAGCTCAAATAATTTTTGACCGTCGATTTCACTGCTTTCTTTCTCATCTAGGGTGAGTCTGACAATGCCTTTCTCCATCTTGATCAGCTCGACACGTTCCTGCACAGCGTACACCTTCATCGTCGCAATCGTGAACAAATCAGCCACTTCTTGCGGATATTCACCGAATCGGTCAATCATTTCATCCTGAAGCTCTTTTCGCTCTTCAATCGATCCAATGGCTCTAAACTGTTTATACATCTCGATCTTTTGCTTGCCATCAGAAATATATGTGTCAGGGATGTAGGCATCAATTTGCAGATCGATTTCCGGCTCAAATTTTTCTTGAGCTGTCGTGTCGCCTCTTCTTTCTTCAATCGCTTCTTTCAGCATTTGAGAATACAGATCGAATCCAACAGAATCAATGAATCCATGCTGCTGTGCACCAAGTAAATTCCCTGCTCCTCGAATCGTTAAATCACGCATCGCAATTTTAAAACCTGATCCGAGCTCTGTGAATTCTTTAATGGCCTGAAGTCTTTTCTCCGCTACTTCAGAAAGAACTTTGTCTTTTCGATAAGTGAAATAAGCATAAGCAACTCGATTCGAGCGGCCGACTCGTCCTCTTAACTGGTACAGCTGAGAAAGCCCCATTTTATCAGCATCGTGTACAATGAGCGTGTTCACATTTGGAATGTCGACGCCCGTTTCAATAATGGTTGTACTGACCAATACATCTGATTCGCCTTCAAGAAAATTGATCATGACCGATTCAAGCTCGTTCTCACTCATTTTCCCATGCGCATAGCTGACTTTCGCGTCTGGGACAAGCATCGAGATTTCATCTGCTTTCCGTTCAATATCCTCAACACGGTTGTAAAGGAAGTACACTTGGCCGCCTCGAGCTAGTTCTCGCTCGATCGCTTCTCTGACTAAAGCACCATTGTACTCTACAACATAGGTTTGAACAGGGAAACGGTTTTCAGGCGGTGTTTCAATAACGGATAAGTCTCGTACACCAAGCATCGACATATGAAGCGTTCGTGGGATTGGCGTTGCCGTTAATGTCAGTACATCGATATTGGCTTTCATCTGCTTTATTTTCTCTTTATGCGTGACGCCAAAACGCTGTTCCTCGTCAATGATCAACAGTCCTAAATCCTTGTAGACAATGTCTTTTGAAAGAAGTCGGTGTGTCCCGATGACCATATCAATGGTTCCGTTCTTCAGCCCTTTTAACGTTTCTGTTGTTTCTTTCCGCGTACGGAAACGGCTAAGCTGAGCGATTTTGATAGGGTAGTCCTGGAATCGGTCCATAATCGTGTCAAAATGCTGCTGTGCTAAGATCGTTGTCGGTACAAGCAGTGCAACCTGCTTCCCGTCAGCAATAGCTTTAAAGGCCGCACGAATGGCCACCTCTGTTTTTCCATATCCCACATCTCCACAAAGCAGGCGATCCATCGGACGTTCTCGCTCCATGTCTTGTTTGATTTCGTGAATAGAACGAATTTGGTCGTCTGTTTCCTGGTAAGGGAACGCAGATTCAAACTGGCTCTGCATCTCATGATCAGGCGAGAAGGCATACCCTTTGCTTGCCTCACGTTCTGCATACAGCTTAATGAGATCATCTGCAATATCCTGAACAGAAGATTCTACTTTTTTCTTCACGCGTTTCCAGTCACTGCCGCCTAGTTTGTACAGCTTTGGTTCTTTTCCTTCTGATCCTACGTATTTCTGCACCTGATCAATTTGTTCAACCGGTACATAAAGCTTGTCGCTTCCTTGATAATGAATATTTAAATAATCTTTATGAATGCCGCCGATCTCAAGCGTTTCGATTCCTAAATACTTACCGATCCCGTGGTTAATGTGCACCACATAGTCGCCGACTTGAAGCTCTGAATAGCTCTTAATTCGCTCAGCGTTGGTCAGCTTTTGCTTACGCGCCTGCTTCTTCACACGTTTCTTGAAGAGCTCACCTTCTGTGATCACTGCAATTTTTGATAATGGCAGTTCAAAGCCTGTTTGCAGCTCACCTTGTAAAATGTACACTTGCCCGCTTACAAGCTCAGCGTCCGGTTTAGCGAGAGCAGCTTCAATGTCATAATCATGTAAGACAGACGACAGCTTCTCTGTTCGCTCTTCATCCGCACCTAAAAAGACAACCGTGTAATGTTGTTTTTTGTAGCGTTCAATTTCACTCGCAAGTACATTCATCTGCCCATGGAAATTCTGCATTTGCTTACTAGATACATTGACGATATTTTGCGGATTTGTCTGCTGGACATGTCTCAAGAACAAGGAATAGTACAGAATGGATCTCGATTGCTGATTGATTAGCTCTTGGAATGGGAAGGAAAGAGATAAATCATGAAGAATATTGCCTTCTTCAAGCAGACTAATCGTCCAATCAGCTTCTTCCTTTTCAAGCTGCTCTTCCATCTCCTGAATTCTGCTAATTTCATCTAGAATGATAATCGTATCCTGCGATGTGTAATCTAGCAAACTAGCAGGCTTTTCATAGAAATAGGACAGGTACTTCGTCATTTCCTGTGTGACGATGCCTTCTAGCAGCTTCTCTCGATCAGCAGAAATATTCTGATGCAGCAGCTCTTTTTGTTGATCAGAGTTGAATTTCTTTAAGCTCTTCGCAAGTCCTTGGTCAAGCTGTTCTATCGCTCTCACTCGTTCAGAACCTCTCACAATCAGCTCTATTGCCGGGCCAATCTTGATCTCTTGAAGCGTTTCTAGTGAACGCTGAGTATCAGAATGGAAGGTCCGAATTGAGTCAACTTCTGTATCAAACAATTCAATACGAATAGGATGATCTTCCGTTAACGCATAAATGTCGATGATCCCTCCGCGCACACTAAAATCTCCGGGCGCAGCAACCATAGACGTCCGGTCATAACCGATTTGCACGAGTTGTTTTGAAAACGCCTCCAAATCAATTTCTTCACCGAGCTTTAAATGGATCTGACTCTCCTTCCAGAGCTCGACTGGCGGAAGCATTCTGCGCACCGCAGCTGCCGGGGTTACGATAATGGGGTTTTCTCCATTAGCAAGTCGATTCAGGACATCTAGACGCTGTGCTCTAAGCTCAGGGCTGGCAACTGCGATCTCTGATGCAATGAGTTCATTTACAGGATAAAGAAGGACCGAGCGATCCGAGATCACACTTGCTAGATCATCTGTTACCTTCTGCGCTTGATACAAATTGTGGGTCACAATAAACATCGGCCGCTTTAGCTCGTCTGATATGGCGGCTGTAAATAAAGATCTGACGGAGCCTGATAGTCCGGCGAGCAGCTGTTCTTTTAACCCTTCTTTTAGTCCATTAAAAATGGACTGAAAATCATCACTTTGTTTGATAAATGATTGTATGTTTTTCATTTGGCTCCTCCTCCCTGCTTGTTTAAAACAGAAAAACGCTTTGGTCTAGTACCTACACCAAAGCTTTTTATTGAATAAAAGTATGATACTGATGGTAATCAGGATTTCTTTCGAGCGCCTCTTGGCAATCCTCACAAATGGTTTGTACATGTAAATCACCATTTTCCCTATAAGAAATCATATCGTTTCTTTCCTCATTTGTTAAGTGATGAAATCCAAGTGCTTCACTTTGAACAGCGGATTCATCTAGACTGCCAACCTTTACACCACAGTGCCGGCAGTAATAATGCAAAGCCATATGTGATCCTCCCATGCTGAGATTTTATGATCAGTATGTGCTTTGCTTATCATTCTTATACCTTCTTGTTGAAATCATTCATCACTTCTAAAAATGGCTTTGTTAAAGCCGCCTCACAAGCTTCAACAGACGCTTGAATGGCTGATGCGATGTCAGGCTGTTCCTCTTCTGAGAAGCGTCCTAGTACGTAATCAACGACCTTCATGCCATTTTGCGGGCGGCCAATACCGATGCGGAATCGGTCAAACTCAGGTGAGCCTAAATGCTGAATCAACGACTTAATCCCATTATGCCCTCCTGCACTTCCCTTTGTACGCAAACGAATCCGCCCAGTTGGTAAATCAAGATCGTCATAGATGACTTTTAAATGTTCAAGGGGAATATCATAGTAATCCAAAAGTGGACGCACGCATTCTCCTGATAAGTTCATATATGTAAGAGGCTTCACAAGTAGAACCTTTTGCCCTGAAACAAACCCTGTTCCAAATTGTCCATGGAATTTTGATTGATTTAATGGGATGTCCCATTTTTTTGATAATTCATCTATTGTCATAAACCCGACATTATGTCTTGTTGTTTCGTATTCTCTTCCTGGATTACCCAATCCAACGAATGCAATCATGAGACCAATAACCTCCTTTATCACAATGCACACGCCTAAAAAATGAGCCAATATGATTGCCTCATGTAAAAACGTATGAATTCTTTTCATTCTAGCACAAAAGACGCAACCGCGGGAGGGTTACGTCTCTAAATGACCAGTTATTCTCCATTGTTATCCTTTTCTTTAATAGCCTCAGGTTCTTGTGTTTCCTCTTCGCTATCTGGCTCAGGAACCTCGGATTGCTGAGGCGGTAGAATGGATGCAACGACTTCTTCTGGATCGTTATTTATTTGATAGGTTGACTGAACAGGCAGATCACCCACTGTTAGTACATCATTTACATCTAAGTTTGTAATATCAGCTTCAATATGTTGCGGGATATCCTTCGGTTTTGCTGTAACGGATAATTCAAATAGTGGCTGCTGAAGTACACCGCCATCTTTTACCCCTTTAGACTCACCAATCAGCTGTACAGGTACATCTGCATCAATTTCTCGCTGTAAGTCGACCACTTGGAAATCAGCGTGAACAAGCTCGTTTTTCAGCGGATCTGTTTGTAATTCTGTGACCATCACAGATTTTGTATCGCCGCCCACATCTAATGTGATGATTGTATTCTTCCCTTCATCACGTAAGGTCTTTAATAAATCGATGCTGTCTAATGAAACAGCCAGGTTGTCTGTGTTTTTTCCGTATATGACACCAGGAACGTGTCCTGAATGACGGATTTTTTGCAGTGTGGAACGTTTGAAATCAGTTCTTTTATTTGCTTTTAAAGTTGCCATATTCAGCACCATCCTATTTCTTTTTTGTCACTACTTTCATAAATACCCATAACTGAATCATTTTAAACATGTTTGGCTGTCAATTATGACAGCAAAAAGACCCTAAGCTGATACCTAGGGCCTTTTTGATAAGAGAATTAGCTAAAAAGGTAGCTCACAGATTCTTCTTCATGCACACGGATGATGGCTTCTGCAAGCAAAGGCCCAACTGAAAGTGGAATGATTTTTTCTACTTTCTTGTCATCTGTTAAGTGAATACTGTTGGTTACAACCAATTCTTTAATTTTAGAGTTTGTGATGCGTTCTACTGCTGGCCCAGACAATACTGGGTGAGTACAGCAAGCATACACTTCAGTCGCTCCATTTTCGACAAGCGCATTTGCTGCCAGTGTAATGGTACCAGCTGTATCAATGATATCATCAATCAGAATCGCCGTTTTACCTTCAATGTTACCGATGATGTTCATCACTTCAGCAACGTTTGGCTTCGGACGACGTTTGTCGATAATTGCGATTGGCGCTTTTAAGCGGTCTGCCATTTTGCGCGCACGTGTCACACCACCGTGGTCAGGAGACACAACGACAATATCATTCAAGTTTTTCTGTTCGAAATAGTTTGTTAAGATTGGCACAGCCATTAAGTTATCGATTGGAATATCAAAGAAACCTTGGATTTGCGGCGCATGTAGATCTAGTGCGATAACACGTGTAGCACCAGCTGTTTCAAGTAAGTTGGCAAAAAGCTTCGCAGTGATTGGCTCACGAGGTTTTGCCTTACGATCTTGACGTGCATATCCGTAATAAGGGATCACAATGTTGACAGTTTTCGCAGAAGCACGTTTTAATGCATCAACCATAATGAGAAGTTCCATAATGTGCTCATTAACTGGCGCACTTGTTGATTGAATGACATAACAATCACAGCCGCGAATACTTTCTTCAATATTGATTTGGACTTCACCGTCACTAAAACGTTTAACAGAGCTCTTTCCTACATCAACTCCGATACGATCGGCAATTTCTTTAGCAAGTTCAGGGTTTGAATTCAAAGAGAATATCTTCAAATTCGCATCAGCATAACGATTAGACATGGTAAACCTCCGGGTATTTGGATTATTTTTTATGAATATTTTTCACATAATCTTCTTTATTGACTTGTCTTGCTCTAGCAATAGACAATGCATCCTGCGGCACATCTTCTGTAACCGTTGAACCGGCTGCAACATATGCCCCTTTTCCGACAGTGACTGGTGCGACGAGATTTGAATTACAGCCAATAAAGGCGCCGTCTTCAATCTTTGTTATGAATTTGTTCTTCCCATCATAGTTGACTGTAATTGATCCACAGCCAAGGTTTACATCAGTGCCGACCTCTGCATCTCCAATATAGCTTAGGTGGGATGCTTTGCTGCGGTCACCGAAAACCGTTTTCTTGATTTCGACAAAATTCCCGATCTTCACTTCATCGCCAATTTTCGACAACGGGCGAATATGCGCAAACGGCCCAATTGTCACATCTACTCCTACATCACTATCGCAGACGACAGATTGCTTAATCACTGTTCGATCTCCGATGATGCTATCAACAATTTCAGTGTTCGGCCCAATGGTGGCGTCTGCACCGATTTTTACATTCCCTTTGATGACCGTCCCAGGATAAATGATTGTATCTTCACCGATGACAGCATCTGGCGAGATATACGTGTTCTCAGGATCAATCAAGGTCACACCATTCTTCATATGCTGATGATTAATACGTCGCTTCATGAATTGCTCTGCTTGTGATAGAGCAATACGATCATTTACTCCAAGTGTTTCTTCAAAATGCGGTGTTTGATAGGCTGCAACTGTTTGTCCTTCATTCTTTAAAATTTCAATGACATCTGGCAAATAGTATTCGCCCTGTGCATTTTCATTCGACACTTGCTCAATCACACGGAAGAGATCTTCATTTGCGAAGCAATAGGTCCCTGTATTAATTTCATTCACTTGACGTTCTGCATCATTGGCATCTTTATGCTCCACAATCTTCACAACAGCATCTGTTTCGTCACGAATAATACGGCCATAGCCTGTTGGGTCATCCGCATGTGCTGTTAAAATAGTGACCTTCGCTTGATGTTTTTGATGCTCGGTTAACATGGCTTCCATTGTTTCCGCTGTCAATAATGGCGTATCTCCACAGATGACAATGGTTGTTCCCTTTTCCTGCGCGAGGAACGACTTTGCTTGTTTGACGGCATGTGCTGTTCCCAGCTGTTCTTCTTGAAGTGCATATTCACTTCTATCCCCAAGCTGTTCCTTGACGTCCTCTGCTCCATGACCGACAATCGTCACAAGTTTGGCTAAAGAAAGCTTTAACGCTTCATCTGCCACATGCTCGACCATTGGCTTTCCGCAAACTGGATGAAGTACTTTGTATAGCTTTGACTTCATTCTCGTTCCTTTTCCCGCTGCTAATATCACTGCGAACCGCTTATCCATTGATTGGCCTCCAATATCCCTATTATCCATAGAAAAATATATCCTAAATATGAACTGATTTCAAGGATACATGAGGAAGTACAATAATTTTCTAATGGATGATACACAGAAGAAACAGAAGAAAAAACGCAAAAAAGACAGCATTTAAAAGAAAACATTCCATTTTCTCTTAAAGCTGTCTTTTTGGTTTCACATATGATTAAGAAGCTCCAGCTTCTTCATATTCAATTGTTTCTTCTTCTTCGCCTAAGCGATGATATTCATTTAAAACAGCATCTTGGATTTTACCCCGAGTGCTTGAGTTAATTGGATGTGCAATATCGCGAAACTCTCCATCAGGCGTGCGTTTGCTAGGCATTGCAACAAACAACCCATTATTTCCATCAATCACACGAATATCATGAACAACAAATTCGTGGTCCAGCGTGATGGATGCAATCGCCCTCATGCGACCATCGGTATTCACGCGGCGTAATCTTACGTCAGTAACTTCCACAGTAGTTCACCACCTTTTCCCAATATAAAAGCATTACTTAGGTATTCAACGATTGTGGTGATTCTCCTGCTCTTTTTTTAAACTTTTTTTGAAATATCGGGATATTTATACATTTTTTGTCATTTAAATGACGGCGCTTACATCTGTTACGTGAAAAAAAGACATCATGATGATGCCTTTTCCTGCATATGATGAAACCAAACGGCTTTCAATGAGGCTGCCTGTTTATTTCACTAGTGCAACAACTTCAATTTCTACAAGTGCATCCTTTGGAAGTCTTGCTACTTCTACACATGAACGAGCTGGCTTATGCGTATGGAAATACTCACCGTACACTTCATTCACTTCAGCAAATTGTTCCATATCTTTAATGAAAACAGTTGCCTTCACGACTGTTTCAAATGAAGCACCTGCTGCTTCAAGTACGGCCTCGAGATTACGGAAAACTTGATGTGTTTGGTCTTTAATATCTCCGTTTACGAAATCTCCAGCTGGCGTTAATGGAATCTGGCCTGAGCTGTAAAACATGTTATTGACAATCATTCCTTGAGAGTAAGGTCCAATGGCTGCTGGTGCGTTTTTGGTTTGAACAACTTTTGTCATATCAATTTCTCCCATTCAAATACATGTTTGATCAAAGCTTAAGCTTTGGAATGAAAAAACTCGTGGAAATTACCTTCATTGATCTCAATGATCTTCTGCTTCATATCAATGGTTGAGAGCTTTAACAACGATATATATTCATCGACAAGACGTTCATCTACGCCCTCATCTTCTAAAAGAACACCGATCCCTGCAACATTTGCATTGAATTCCTCAAGCAGATTCATCATGCCGTTAATGGTTCCGCCCGCTTTCATAAAGTCATCAATGATCAGGACATTGGATCCTTTATCTAAGCTCCGTTTTGCAAGTGACATGGTTTGAATTCGGTTAGAAGAACCTGACGCATAATTAATACTCACAGTTGATCCCTCGGTTACCTTATTATCTTTTCTAACGATCACAACAGGCACATTTAAATAACCTGCAACAGAATAGGCAATTGGAATACCTTTCGTCGCAACGGTCATGACAACATCAATCGCACGGTCCGCAAAGATGGTCGCAAAAAGCTTACCGATTTTCGCAAGAATCGATGGATTGCCTAAAACATCGGTTAAATATAAATAGCCGCCAGGAAGTACACGTTCAGGAGTCGATAAAGCCTCTCCGATATCGTTTACTACGTCGTCTGCTTCTTTTAGGTGAATCTTTGGAATATATTTCACTCCGCCAGCAGCACCAGGTACAGTAAGCAATGTGCCTATGCCCTGCTGTTCGAAGGTCTGTTTAATAATTGTTAAGTCTTCACTAATGGAGGACTTCGCAGATTGATATCGCTCTGCAAAAAATGTTAACGGTACTAGTACGTGCGGGTGGGTTAACAAATAATTTGTTAAGTCCACCAATCTGCCGCTTCGACGAAACTTCATGAACTTACCCCCAGAACCCGAATAATTTATGAATAATATAACTTAATATACGGATTTAATCAAGGGCATTTTGTTCGCCGATCATGCGGACAGCGTAAACTTGATCACAAAATCCTCTCAGTCCGTTATATATTCTTTGTACCTTAGATTCATATTGAATCAAGCCAAATACAGTTGGGCCGCTTCCACTCATTAAAACAGCATCTGCACCGAAACGCTTCATCTGTCTCTTAATCATATCTACTTCTGGATACATCTTCAATGTCACAGATTCCAAAACGTTACCGAGTGAGCCGCACATCCCTTTATAGTCTTTCGCTTCAATTGCTTCTATCATACGCTCTACATTTGGGTGTTCTACTTTGCTTGCGTCGTATTGTCTGTAGACTTCAGCTGTAGATACCCCAATCACCGGCTTCGCTAAAATAACCCAGCAATGCGGAGGTGTCGCAATATGCTTCAGTTTCTCTCCACGTCCTGTCGCTAGTGCTGTCCCTCCGTGTACACAAAAAGAGACATCTGATCCGATCTCCGCTCCAAGCTCAGCTAGTTCATCTAACGTGAGATTTAACTTCCACAAGCGATTTAAGCCGCGCAGAGCCGCTGCCGCATCGCTGCTGCCCCCAGCTAGACCTGCTGCGACAGGAATTGATTTTGTGATGACAATCGATACTCCTTTTTGAATACCGAATCTTGTTTTTAGTAATTTAGCCGCCTGATAGGCCAGATTACGCTGATCATCTGGCACAAATCGATTATGAGATGATACACGGATTTCATCTTTGTCCAGCTCCGTCAGCTCTAGTCGATCTGCAAGGTCTATTGTTGTCATCACCATCTCCACTTCGTGATATCCATCCGGTCTTTTTCCATGAACATCAAGTGAAAGATTAATTTTTGCCGGTGCTTTTTCTAAAATACGCAAACATTTCACCTACTTCTCCATCTAAACATAAGTATCAATATTGTATCACATTTGATGGATCTGATGAATATTGGCTTTAACGCCTAGCACACTGACTTTTCCATCAAAAAAAGCCAGAGACACCCGAGGTATCCCTGACCGTTTATCTATCGTTGATTCTCATCCTGAGCCATGTGCTGTTGAGCTAATTCAATGGCACGTTTGACCATGTTACCTGCGTCACGCGCACGAATCTCTCCCCAGCCTCCATTTTTGACGGTATCATAAAATCCAAGATCCTTCGCCAGTTCGTATTTGAACTCATCTGACATAATGCCTCGGCGTCTACCCAAACGAAACAGCCCCTTTAGTCGAGAATTCGAATCAGCGCCACCGCTTCGTGGCTTTCTTATTTTGTATCGAATCTTTCCTTTTACCCCTTTCAAATAATGGACAGGCGCCCATACAGAAAAAAAGGCAAAACAAAAAGCAGTAAACAAGAAGTTCACTGCCCATTAATAGGCGACTGAGCTAGCAGTATCATCGAACGTTAATTCGACCGTCTCAGTCAGTATATCTGCATAACTGTAAGAAACTCTTTCAAACGAATTCTCATCTTGATCTAATTGAATCACAAAAACAGAAGGGTACGTTTCAGCTAAAATGCCCGAACGCTCAATTGTTTTACGGCGGCCTCCGTTAGCCTTTAACGTCAAACGTTTACCTAAGTTACCATCAAGCGATCTTTTGATGTCGGACAAAGTCTTCGCCATTGCATCCACCTCACTGAGATAATTATACAACAACGGCCCGTTTTTGTCAAATAAAAATTAAATTATATCAACGAACACGAGCCATTGTCAACAAAATAATTTTGACAAACTTCTACCTTTTCTTCTCCCTATTTTTCTCAAATTCCGGTGAATTATGTATCCGTTTGAAATTTCTTTTTGAATATAAAAAAAACCAGACTGAAATCAGTCGGGTTATGTCGATTCTTGGTCTCTTTTATATGGCATACCTACCCTTAAAACACCCTTCGTTTCGATTCCTCCGAGACCTTTTTCTCTTGTTAATGTATTTCGGAGCACATCCCACACGTTGATTCGATCTACAAATGGAGTGAAGCTGATCTTCGCAACAATATAGACGGGGTCTAGCGCATGGATGTTGACACGAGAAGGTGAGCTTGCAAAATTGGCACCTGCTTGGATCAATGATTCAAAATGAGATTGACAGGCACCTGCAAAGATCACAAGCTGATCTAAATGCGGAATTTTCCTTCTTGCTTTTTGAACCGTTTCAACGAAATGACGAGAATGGCGATAGGCACCGATATCATGTACACCGCCTTTTTGCTTGGAATACGCATCATGTCCTGTGATGACCAAGATATCAGGCCGATATTGATCGATTAACGAGTCAATCATGCTTGGCATTTTCTTCTCATGGCAATGAACGCCATACACAGGCACACCAATTCGTTCATATACGTCTAAGCATTTCTTTAAGTACGAAGCATCTCCATCTAAATGAAGAACCTTTCCAGGCATGTGAAAATACTGCTCCTGATGCTGATATTGTCCAGAAGTATAATATTCTTGTTTTTCACGCAGCAGCTGATAATCCTGTCTGAGTAAATCGAGCGATTCGTTAATTTTTCGTTCGTCGTCCTTCTCTCTTGTCAGCTGCTCCTCTTTTTGAATCAAGACCAAGTCAGACATCTTTGCATCAGCAATCAGCCTCACTTCATTCCCATGCAAAATGGCGGTGGCTTCGTGCTGATCTGTCTCATCAATTCGAATGATACGAAACATAATATCCATTTGATAGGATGCCCTCGTCACCATATCTCCTATTTGAAATTGCATGCTTTTCACTCCACAATCAGGCTCATATCCTGTTGGTATCGTCTTGCGTTGAACATGTTCATCTTTCATGTGTGCTGTTCTTTCTAGCCTATGCCCGAACGGATAAAGTGGTGAAAAACAAAAGAAAAAGCCCTTAAAGTAGGGCTTCAGATTTAAAGAGAAAGTGGGGGTTTTCAAGACAAGGTGTCAACAAAGCCCTCATTTTTGTCTTTTCAACTGTTCACGAAACGATATATGGTGTTTTTCGCTTTCGTTACATTCAATATACGGTGTATCTAGACCTTAAAAAAAATTGTCGGGATTTTCTCGACAGCCTGAAGCCCTTAAAGTAGGGCTTTTTGTAAAACGTTCGCTAAACGGGCAAATTCCTCAATGGATAATGACTCACCGCGTCGCTTTCCATCAATGTCAGCTGTTTCAAGGGCTTCTTCAATGATGGCTTTATGTTTTTTACCATCAGGCAGATTGTTCAACAGGTTATTCATCAATGTCTTCCGGCGCTGGCCAAAGCTCGCACGGATGAGCTGAAAGAAAAATGCATCATTTTCTACTGAGACAGCAGGCGTTTCACGAACTGTTAGTTTAATAACAGCCGAATCAACATTTGGCTGGGGAACGAAAACGGTTTTAGGCACAACCATGACCGTTTTCGCTTCCGTATAAAATTGAACCGCAATAGAAAGCGAGTTGTATTCCTTCGATGAAGGGACAGCTGCCATACGATCTGCGACTTCTTTTTGCAGCATGACCACAATCCCTTTCAATGGAAGGTTTTCTTCCAGCAATTTCATAATAATCGGTGTCGTCACGTAATAAGGAAGGTTGGCTACAACCATCACTTCTTTACAGTCAGCAAAGTTTTCTTCGATGACCTTTCCTACATCCGCCTTCAATACGTCTTGGTGAATGATGGTGACATTATCATATGGAGAAAGTGTATCGTTTAAAATGGGCAATAAACGCTGGTCGATTTCGAAAGCGGTCACTTTCTTTGCTCGTTTAGCGAGCTGTTCTGTCAATGCGCCGATACCAGGTCCAATTTCAATAACGCCGGTCTCATCCGTAATCTCTGCATGATCGACTATACGATCTAAAATATTTGTATCAATTAAAAAGTTCTGCCCTAAGCTCTTTTTAAAAGAGAAACCGTACTTCTTTAGTATTTCCTTCGTTCTGACGGGTGTCGCAATATCTTTATTCATCGGCTTCCTCCTGCATGACGGTCTTTAAGGCCGCAATAAAATCATGTTTGGTTATTTGAAACATATGAAGGCGCTTTTGCAGCTGCTTCGCATTGGTATATCCTATATTTAAAAGCACACCTAGTCGTTCGCGGCGGCGTTTCGATGCATCGCCTCCGATAAGGCCTGCGTCAAATAAGTCGTCTAATGTAATGTCACTTTCCGATTCTTCCATTTCCTCATGGACATGAGCAAGGCATTCCCGAATACTGTCCAAGGAAGCGTGCTCGACGCCAATCCCTTTGTCCCGCTTCGCTTTCGCAAGATGTTTTGGCAAAAAAGCGTGCTTACAACCCGGAACCGCTTCTGCGATGGTTTTACGGATCTTTTCACCAGGAAAATCAGGGTCTGTTAAAATAATGACACCCCTCGTCTCCTGAGCAAGACGCACTTGTTGAATGACTGTATCGCCAATGGCAGATCCGTTTGTTTCGATCGTATCTGCATCAACGGCCATCTTCACTCTGGCAGTGTCATCACGACCCTCCACCACAATGATTTCTTTGATTTTCATTTATTCCTCCGCTTGCAAAAACAATAAACATTTTTTGGTCAGAAAATGAAACCTTTCATGCTGTTTTTGCGTCTAATTAATTAGAAAACAGTGCTTCTATTATAACCAAAAAAACAGAGGGTGCGCAAAGCCCTCTGTTCATATAAATGATTTGATGTGTTTATTTGAGCACTCTAATTTTTACTCGTTTATTTCCCCATTGATAAGCTGCCGACTTACTTGGGACGAACACATCAATTTTATTCCCTTTTATAGCAGATCCAGTGTCTGATGCAACGGCATATCCATAGCCTTCCACATACACTTTAGAGCCTAGCGGAATGACACTCGGATCAACTGCTATGACCTTTGCACCCGGATTTGCTTTTAAATTAAAACCTGTAGACGTTCTGCCCGTACATCCAGCACAGCTCGCTGTATAGGCTGTTGACGCCACGTAGAATTCTTTTCCTGATGATTCATTGCTTCTTGAAACTGCAGGGGATGCTTTAGGTTCCTTTTTGGACACTTGAGTACCAATGGCCACTATACGATCCTTGCTATCTTTTTCAGTTACTTCTTTGATTAATTCTTTAGACACCACTATGCCGTTTTCTTTCACAATGGCATAGTGCTTCTTCAATTTACCTTCTTCACCTTTTTTAAGCACCTTCTCTTTTCCTTTTTCAAGAGAACGATCCTTTTTATGTTTGGTATCAAAAGCAATTTTCTCTTCCACTACATCGGTGACTTTTTCCACCCGAGTGATCTGGATATCTGCGCTTTCTTTAGAAATGTTACTATGTAGCGCAGGTTTGATCTTATCGTGCTTCTTGAGCCTCAGCTCTTGTTGCTTTAAAAAGTCAGCGACCGTAGTCGAAGTGGTCCACACTTTTTTATCCTTTCCTCCATCCTTTAAGCTGACCTGGAAGGCCTGCTGAACCACAAGATTCATATTCTTTTTAATCTTGTCATTCTTTCCTGGAGTCACTTGATCGTGCTTCCCAATATCTATCTTCTCATTCTTCAATAATGCTCCAACCGTCTGATCTGTTGTCCATATCGTTTTCTCTTTCCCATCTAGGGTCAGATGAACCGGTATAGCCGCATCATACACAATGTTCATATTGTCTTGAATCTTTGTATTTAGACTTGGAGAGATATGATCCTCCGCCCTGGTCCTTATCCCAAGGTCTGAAAGCAGCTGTGCTACTGTCTCTTCATGTGTACGAATTGTCTTCTCCTTACCATTGATTGAAATGGTAATAGACTGCTTAGTGAACTCGTGCGCACCGTAAGCCGTCCCAGTTCCAGCTAAAAGTAAGCAAGCGACTAGTAATAAAACCTTGCCTTTTCCTAGCTTGACAGAAAACAGATTTTTCATTTTTTGTACGATGAAAAACGCCTCCTTCTCCTCGGAGAGATTATATAGAGTATCTCAAAACCTGTCAACCCTTCCACCCACTGTACAAAAATGCTCGATTGCAAACCTATTATGGGAGATTTATGGAAGGAAGGGAAGAAAGACTTATCGACAACTTATCCTATGAGGAACAGCAAACGTGTAGAACTTTTTCGTTATGTTTCACAATTGGACAGGCTTAAACAAGGTTTGACATCATATACTGTCAGTTTATACGGAAAACTTTTTTCGCATTTTCTGTTGTCAATTCAGCAAGCTCTTCAAAGCTGATTTCTCGTAATTCGGCAATTTGCTCTGCGATATATTTCACATAGCTTGGCTCATTTCGTTTCCCTCTAAATGGCGCTGGTGTTAAATATGGGCAGTCTGTTTCAATCAATAGTCGATCACTTGGTATGTCCTTTACAACTTCTTTCGGTTTTTTGGCATTTTTAAATGTCACGGGTCCACCGAATGAAATATAAAAGTTCATATCCATACACGCTTTTGCAATTTCTAGGCTTCCTGTAAAGCAGTGCATAATACCACCAACTTCCGCCGCTCCCTCTTCCTTTAAGATCGTCACGACATCTTCCGTTGCGTCACGGTTATGAATGATGATTGGCAGATTCACTTCCTTCGCAAGAGCAATTTGACGTCTAAAGACTTCTTTTTGTACATCTTTTGGCGACTTGTCCCAATAGTAATCCAGACCCATTTCTCCAATGGCAACGACCTTTTCATGTTGAGATAATTCTTTGATCCAAGCCAAATCCTCATCTGTCATATCAATGGCATCGACAGGATGCCAGCCGATCGCTGCATAAATGAAATCATACTCTTCAATTAACTCCATCGCTCTCGTTATGGTTGAGCGGTCAAACCCGACTACGACGATTTTCTCTACCTTTTCACTTTTCGCTCTTTCGATCACCTGCTCTAAGTCTTCATTGTATTGTTCCGCATTTAAATGGGCATGTGTATCAAATAACATCGTTGATTGCTCCTTTCGACAATTCTCCTAAAAAACAAAAGGTGTTCGACGAAATGTTACACGTGGAACACCTTTGTTGATTTATAAAATTTTTGTTCCATTCGCTAGAGATTGATCCACTTCAAGGACCTGCAATTTCCCACCAGTTTCCCCAGTTAAAATCATTCCCTGGGAAATTTCCCCTCTGAGTTTAACTGGCGTGAGATTTGCTACGCAAACAAGCTTCTTCCCTACCAATTCATCTGGTTGATAATGCTTGGCAATCCCTGAGACAATTTGTCTTTTTTCAAATCCAAAATCAAGCTGAAGCTTTAAGAGACGATCCGCTTTTTTAACTGGAGCTGCTTCCAAAACTTGTGCTACTCGAAGATCAACTTTCGAGAAATCATCAAATGCAATTTCTGCTCCCAGTTCAGGTAATTCCGTTTCTTCTATTTCAGCTTTCTCTTCTTCTACCTTAGGCGCACTTCCCTGCATTTTCTCTTTAATGTACGCCACTTCTTCTTCAACCTCTAAACGCGGGAACAACGGCTCTCCTTTTTGTACTGTTGCTTTTTGAATCGCACCAAAAGAAAGAATGCTGTCCCAGCTTTTAAGCTTCTCTTCTTCAATTCCAAGCTGGAAGAAGATTTTCTCAGGTGTTTTTGTTAAGAATGGTGTTAATTGCACTGCTGTGATTCGAAGTGATTCTGCCAAATGATACATGACAGAGTGCAGTTCTTTTCGTTTCGTTTCATCCTTCGCTAACACCCATGGAGCTGTTTGATCAATATATTTATTAGTTCTGCTGATCAATGTCCAAACATTTGTAAGAGCCACCGAGAATTCAAGGTTTTCCATCGCTTCTTCATAGGCTTTTACCGTTTGTTCAGCCACAGCTTTAAGCTCCTCATCAAATTCATTGACAGGACCCTTATAGCTGCTTAATGTACCATCAAAATATTTTTGTACCATCGCGACCGTACGGTTAAGTAAGTTCCCTAAATCATTGGCAAGATCATAGTTTACACGTTCCACAAATCCTTCTGGTGTAAACACGCCATCCGCACCAAATGGCACTTCGCGAAGTAGATAATAACGAAGGGCATCAAGACCATAGCGATCAATTAATGTGACCGGATCTACCACATTCCCTTTTGATTTAGACATTTTGCCATCTTTCATGAGCAGCCAGCCGTGTGCGAAAATTTGTTTCGGCAGAGGCAGATCAAGTGCCATCAGCATAATTGGCCAATAAATTGTATGGAAGCGCACAATTTCTTTCCCTACAAGGTGCACGTTGGCAGGCCAATATTTTTTATATTTTTCATCCTGATCGGTTCCATAGCCAATCGCTGTTAAATAGTTGAATAACGCATCAATCCATACATAAATCACGTGTTTCGGATTATTAGGTACTTTAATTCCCCAATCAAAGGTTGTTCTTGATACAGCTAAATCCTCTAAACCTGGTTTAATGAAGTTATTGATCATTTCATTCTTTCTTGATTCAGGCTGAATGAACGATGGGTTCTTTTCGTAGTAGTCCAGTAAACGATCTGCATACTTACTCATACGGAAGAAATATGATTCCTCTTTAATCAATTCAACAGGGTGACCACTGTCGGGGCTTTTCCCGCCAATGACTTCACCTTTCTCATTTCGCTCAACATCAACAAGCTGTGTTTCCGTATAGAATGTTTCATCAGGAATACTGTACCAGCCCTCATATTGATCTAAATAGATATCTCCTTGATCAAGCAGCTTTTGGAAGACTTGCTCAATGATTTTCGTATGCCTTTTTTCCGTTGTACGAATGAAATCATCATTTGAAATGTCGAGTTTCTTCCATAATGATTGAATGTCTGCAACGACGGGATCTAAATACTCAATCGGTGTAATATTTTGTTCTTCAGCTTTTTGCTGAATTTTTTGTCCGTGCTCATCTGTACCTGTTAAATACATCACATCATAGCCTTGAAGACGTTTATAACGAGCCATGGCATCCCCTGCCACTGTCGTATAAGCATGTCCAATATGTAATTTTCCGCTCGGATAGTAAATAGGTGTTGTCAGATAAAACGTTTTTTTCTTTTCCGGCATGTCGGAACCTCCTGCGTGTGTGTAAATGTCAAAAGCTCCCGCCCAATGGACGAGAGCGGCTATAATCACTTCATTAAAATGTGTCAGATCATTTCATTATGTTTTGCACTTGTGCTTTCTCTATGATACCATCTTAGCCTTTAAGATCAAGCATATATACATAGAACAAGCTGAAATGATCGAAAAAGATGAGTTTTTCGAAAAAACGACAAACCGCTCGACATTTTGTCGAATATTGTCGTATGAAATATACTTCCAGATTTATAATTGGCTAATTTAGGGCAAAAGTCTTGTCAATCTGTTCTCGTCATTTATCATGTTTTCATAGACGAAGTCCACAAAATCCTTATACACCAATAGTTTCAAGGTCCTTTGACTTTAAGAGTCATATTTTACAAACAATAGTAAACAAAATGATTGACGATTTATGGAAACCTTGTTATGCTAGGAATGTAAGGAATTTGTCGAATAATGACGAAGATAATATTATATTAAGAATAAGAACTTTTTGGGAGGAGAATGAAGATGAAATCTACAGGTATTGTACGTAAAGTTGACGAATTAGGACGCGTGGTGATTCCAATCGAACTTCGTCGTACACTAGGAATCGCTGAAAAAGACGCTTTGGAAATTTATGTTGATGATGAAAAAATTATCCTAAAAAAATATAAACCAAACATGACTTGCCAAGTAACAGGTGAAGTATCAGACGATAACCTTAAACTTGCTAATGGTAAATTAGTTCTTAGCCGTGAAGGTGCAGAGCAAATCATTAACGAAATCCAAAACCAACTTCAATCACAAAAATAAGTTTCATATAAAAAGGTTCTTGCACCGTTTGCAAGAACCTTTCTTTATTGTTCAATATGATAGGCATCGTATATCGTGCGCTTTGGCACACCACGTTCGACTGCTGTACGTTTAATGGCTTCCTTCGACGTCAATCCTTCCTCTATGTAATGGATCACGTGTTCTTTTTCAGATAAGGCCTTCCACCAGGCTTCTTCATTCAGCTCTTCTTCATCCTGGTCATTTCCTTGTACCACAAGACAAAATTCGCCGCGAATTTGTTGTTCCGTAGCCCATGTCAGCACGTACTCTAAATCTCCACGAATAAACTCTTCGAATTTTTTTGTCAGTTCTCGCGTAATCGCTATGTTCCGGTTCCCCCACACTGCCTTCATCACGGTCAGCGTTTCTTTTAACCGATGGGGCGCTTCATAGAAAATAATCGTTTCCTGGCGTTTCTTCAATGCTTCCAGCTGTTTTTTCTTTTCTTTTTTTTGACGATCAAGAAAACCGTAAAAGAAAAATGGCTGTGGCGCGATCCCTGACGCAATGAGCGCCGTTAATGCCGCGTTTGCACCAGGTAGCGGAATGACATAGCCTCCGATGCTTGTAAAGTCTCGAACCACTTCAGCTCCAGGATCAGAAATAGTCGGTAAACCAGCATCGCTCACTAGTGCGATATTTTTCCCTTCTTTTAGCCATTCGATTAACTTGTAACCACTGCTATCTTTGTTATGCTCATGATAACTCGTTAACGGTGTATCAATTTCATATACATGACAAAGCTTTTTCGTTTGTCTCGTATCTTCTGCGGCAATATAGTCTACATCTTTTAACGTTTGTATCGCTCGGAACGTCATATCTTCTAAGTTTCCAATTGGGGTTGGTACGAGATAAAGAATACCCATTTCGGATTGACCATCAAAGCTCTTCTGTGTCTTTTTCATGTGCCGCCTCCTTTTCCATTCGCATTTCTTCTATATAAATGTCTTTCTTTTGACGTGTCCAAGTTTTGAAACGATATTCTTGCTGCATGGCTTCTCTTTTGGTTGAAAAACATTCATGGTAATAAAGCTCAACCGGCCGTCTCGCTCTTGTATATTTTGCTCCCTTTCCACTATTGTGGGTAGTCAGCCTTTTTTGTAAGTCATTTGTATACCCAGCATACAAACTGCCATCTGCACATTTCAATACATAAAAGTAATGATTATGCTTCTCCATATAGTATCGTCCTGATTTCTTCTGTATACTCTTGGTCTTCCCCATAAACAAAGAGGGGCGGCAATATTTTCAAATCTGGCTTTCCATCTTTCATGCCTTCTACTAAGATTGTATTGGCTTCTTTCCCCTGTTTAGGATAAACAAATCGAATTCGCTTTGGCTCAATACGGTATTTCTTCATCATTTCAACAATCTCAAGCAACCGTCCTGGGCGGTGAACCATTGCCAGTTTGCCCCCTTGCTTCAGCAAAGTGGAAGAAACACGAATGACGTCTTCTAATGTACAATGAATTTCATGCCGTGCAATTGCCAAATATTCATTTTCATTGATTTCATCCTTAGAGGGTGTCTTAAAATACGGCGGATTACATGTGATCACATCTACTTTGTGGTTCCCATAGCGTTCTGGCATATCATTCAAATCACCATGTATCAATTCAATCTGATGCTCTAATTGATTATGCTCCACACTTCTTTTCGCCATATCAAACAGACGTTCTTGGATTTCAACACCTGTAATAGAGGCCTTAGATCGAGTTGAAAGCAGCAATGGCACGATGCCATTTCCCGTACATAGATCGATGATTTCTCCCTTTTGGATCGGCACATACGCAAATTTTGCTAATAATACCGCATCCAATGAAAAGGCGAACACGGTTTTACTTTGAATAATTTTCATATCTTCAGCGAGCAAGTAATCTAAACGTTCATCTTCTCTTAACGAAACCATGATGTATCCTTTCTATTCCTGTGAAAAAGGCTCCCGATTCAGCGGAAGCCTTTTCTCATTTTTTATTTAAAAATGACAGACAGAACAAACAGTCTCCCTCTTTACGAATACTCCCATAATGTACATTACAAATATGGAAGCCTTCCTGATATAACCGAGCAAGGTTATCATGACCTTCTCCTATATCAGAATGACTTGACTTCTGGGCAAAATCATTCTCCGCCTCAGACGATTTGTCTCGATCGGATTGATCCAGACGTTCACGCAAGTGCTGATTCTCCATCTGAAGCTGATGATTTTCTTCAATCACTTCACCGATATGATTTTTCAAATCTCCTAGCTGTCGATAAAGAGAACCGATTTGTTCTTCTAAATTGATCACTGTATCAAATAGTTCCTTTTTATCCAAGGTGGCACACCTCGTTACTCAGTTGTTTGTGCAGATACAACGCCTTCTTGTAATAATTCTTCCCAAGTATATTCTACCACTTTTTCTTGCCCGGTTAATTCAACTTGCAAAATTCGTTCTAAAATGTTGAGCCCTACTACCTTTGCAGAGCCATTAGACGTCTGAATCGTTTCACCGATATCCGGTAATTGTTCTTTCGCTGTTTCATACTCATCATTCTCATATTTCAAGCAGCACATCAAACGGCCGCAAAGCCCAGAAATTTTCGTAGGGTTTAACGACAGGTTTTGATCTTTTGCCATTTTTATGGACACCGGTTCAAAATCTCCTAGAAATGTTGAACAGCAAAGCATTCTTCCACAAGGACCTATGCCGCCCAGCATTTTTGCCTCATCTCTTACACCGATTTGGCGAAGTTCAATTCTCGTCTTGAAAATCGATGCGAGATCCTTCACCAGCTCACGAAAATCTACTCTGCCGTCCGCTGTAAAATAGAAGATAACCTTGTTTCGGTCAAATGTAAATTCAACATCGACTAGCTTCATTTCCAGGCCGTGTTCACTTACCTTCTGAAGACATGTATCAAAGGCTGCCATCGCTGCTTCTTTGTTTTCCTCAACGATGAGCCGGTCTCGTTCGTCTGCTACACGAATCACCTTACGTAGAGGAAGGACCACGTCGTGTTCATCTACTTTTTTATTCGCGATGACCACTTGTCCGTACTCAACCCCTCTGACCGTTTCTACAATGACACAACTATCATTTTCTATATGAAATCCATTAGGATCGAAATAATAGATTTTGCCCGCTTTTTTAAAGCGAACACCAATTACGTTGTACAAGCTTATCCCTCCTGCAACATCAACACCAATTGCTCCATTAGCCCTTGGGCATTCACGTTGGATTGAAGTCTCTTTTTCGCTTCTAATACAGCAAGGATCTGGTTCGTCACCATCTGCTGTGTGGAATGCAGCGCGTGCTGCTCCATTGTCTGGAATAAGTCTTGATAAATGACTTTATCTTCATTTCCTATTTGAATCGACAATACATCACGATATATAAATAAAAGCATATCCAGACCTGTTTCTTGAAGGTCTTTCTCTTTGAAAAAAGGCATCCATTGATCTTGTATATAAAAAAATGCATGTTCTTTTCGCTGGTGTAAGACTTCATACAATTTTATCACTTTCGCTCTAGACTCTGCAAACTGATCATTTCGACTTAATTCGAGTGCTTCTGCTAAATTATTAGTTAAATTCGACAAAAGCCTTGCAAGATGCTGAGATACGCCTTCTTGTAAAAGCTGCTGCTCCAAAGATTGTGGCTGCAACGGCTGAAAGCTAAGCATCTGACATCTTGAAATAATCGTATCCAGCATTTTATGCGATTGCTCAGTGATTAAAACCGCCATCGTTTCCCGATTAGGCTCCTCTAGGAACTTTAATAAACTGTTCGCGGCATTGACCGTCATTTTGTCCGCATGAAGAATGATATACATTTTCCGGTGCGATTCTACACCTGCTTTTGTAAATTCCTCCTGCAATGCCTGCACTTGCGCTTTCTTAATCGATTGGCCGTCAGGCTGCACTACATGTAAATCTGGATGGTTTCCAGACTCAATCCTTTTGCAGTTTTGACAAGATTCACATGGTTTCACTCCTGCTTCCAAGCAAAAAAAGCTCTTAGCCAAAAGCATGGCAGCATCTAGCTTTCCTGTCCCTTTTTTCCCTTCAAATAAGTAAGCATGGGCAAGTCGGTCTTTATCAATACTATTAAAAATCAGCCGCATGACGCGCGGCTGCAAATCATTCATGTCATCCCAGCTAATTGCCATGTTATCACTCTCTATGTGTAAAGGTTAATCAATAAACCTTTTATTTCTCCAATACGTTCAAGCAAATCAATAGAGGGTTTCTCTTGATCCATCATATCCTCTGTTAATTCAATAAGCTTTTCATCTAATGCTTTGACTAAAGCGAGTGTTCGCGTGTTGCCATAAAGGTCAAAGCTCCTTGACGTCTCTATATTTAATCCATTATCGACGGTCTCTTTCACAAAGCGCTTCACAAGTCCTTTAAACCTGGCTAAATCCTTTAGGTTTCGTGACTTTGTCAGCTTTTTACCGAACACCTCGATATCACTCAGCATGACCGTCAGTTGTTCTAAGCGCATTTTGCCGCTTTGCGTCTCCATAGAAGCTTTAAAAGAAGCAGATGTCTGGCTTCCTTTAATCGCTTGAAGTTCACGCTTTTCTAAAAGCAGCCGCATATCTTGATTAATTTTCACAGCAACCCATCCTTAAAATTGATGAAATTGTTCAACTGGCAGAATAAAGACAGTAGCTCCACCAACTTCAACCTCAACAGGGTATGGTACGTATGAATCTGCATTTCCACCCATTGGTGATACAGGCGCGATCATTTGATCACGTTTACGGCAATTTTCCTTTATAAGCTGTAATGCCTTATCCACTCGGACATCATCACAACCAATGATAAAAGTCGTATTTCCAGACTTTAAAAACCCACC
This sequence comes from Bacillus sp. SIMBA_154, assembly GCF_046536015.1. NCBI lineage: Bacteria > Bacillati > Bacillota > Bacilli > Caryophanales > Bacillaceae > Bacillus > Bacillus sp. SIMBA_154. The sequence goes on along the minus strand of NZ_JAWJBV010000020.1, from coordinate 4,527 downwards.
AGTTGAAGCTAATTTTGTCACGCCGAAATGATGTTCAGTCAATATTTTCAACAATTTGCTGCTATCTTGGTCCTGTACAACGGCAACAATTAATTTCATTTGATTGGCCTCCTTCGTTTTAGGCACAGGTGACATGCCGATGTCTTCCTCTATATTATAACAACGATTGGGAATCAGGTCATATTTGATTTTTCTTTAATGTGTCCTGAATCAACTGAAGCACTTCTTCATAGACATCCTGCATCGGCTGAGACGCATCCACTACACGGAATCGTTCTGGTGATTGCGCAATTAGTAATTCATAGCCTTCTCTGACCAGCTGGTGGAAATTCAGGGTCTCCATATCTAATCGATTTTTTTCTCTTCCTTGATTGGCGTCGATTCGCTTTAGACCTTCCTCTGGTGTAATGGAAAAGTAAATAGTCATTTGCGGCATTGTACCATTAATGGCAAAATCGTTAATTGATTTGACTTCTTCAATCCCAAGCCCTCTCGCATAGCCTTGATAAGCAAGGGAGCTATCGACAAAACGATCACATAAGACCGTGTCCCCGCGTTGCAATGCCGGTTCTACTTTCTCAGCCAAATGCTGTCTTCTTGCTGCTGCATACAGCAATGCCTCTGTTTTTGCGTCCATTTTTGTATTTTTTTCGTTTAAAATGACTTCACGAATCTGCTCTGCAATTTCGATGCCTCCTGGCTCTCGTGTCGCCATCACTGCATATCCTTGGCGCTCCATTTCTTCGTACACTTTTCGTATCACTGTCGTTTTTCCAGCACCCTCTGGCCCTTCAAACGTAATAAACATACCACTCATAGTGTCTCCTCTTCTATATAAACATATAATTTTCTCTGGTGAATCACCTGACTTGCTTGAACATGAACGTGATGTCCAAGTAAACGGCTTAACTTCGAAATTTGATCCGCTTCAATACGCTCTCCCTTAATCATCAAAGGAATGCCAGGCGGATAGGGAATAACCGATTCTGCACTGATCAGGCCTGCTGCTTTTTCGAATGGGACGGCTTCTATGTCTTGTCTTTGCTGATCGACCTCTATGAATCGCGTCGCCTTTTGAAGATGCTCTTTTTTTTCAAGCAATACATCACTTTGCTGAAGCGCCTGCTCTATGGCTGAAAAAGGGACGTCCTTCGTCTGTCCCAGACCAAAAACGAGTAAGACTTGATGTTCATCCGCAAGTTCTGGGTGAACATCAACCGATTCAAGCACCTTTTTTAGTTCATAGCCTGTCAGCCCTTTTGTTGAACGAATGACGCATTTTAATGGATCCGTAGATAACGAGTCAGACTCGACCACTTCGAGATTGGACATCCTGTTGAACTGTTCTTTCAGCTTTGCCAGCCCTGTCATGATTCCGTCCAATTTCCCTTTTCCCTTGATCTCCTCAACATAAGCTCTCGCCACATCTAACGTAGCCATAATTGGATAAGAAGGTGAACTGCTTTGAAGCATCGTTAACAATGTCTTCATACGCTTCGCATCTATTCGGTACCCTTGGAGATGGAGATAAGAACCCATCGTCATCGCTGGAAGGGTTTTATGTGCTGATTGTACCACCACGTCTGCTCCGTAGGAAAGGGCAGATGGAGGAAAGGCGCCGCCTAATACAAAATGCGCACCATGTGCCTCATCAACCAAAACAATCATGCCCGCTTCATGACACATGTGAATCAGCTTTGATAAATCAGCTGCATGTCCATAGTAGTTCGGATACGTCAAAACGATTGCTCGGCAGTTCGGGTGTTTCGCGATAGCTTTTTTGACTGTTTCATCAGTAACATGGGTTGGGACGTGCAAGCATGAATCGATCTCAGTGTCTAACATAATAGGCGTTGCTCCTGCAAGCTCAATCGCATGGAAAACAGACTTATGACAATTTCGCTGAACAAAAATCTCATCTTCAGTCCGACATGCAGCCATCACCATCGCTAGATTTCCAACTGTTGTGCCATTCACAAGGAAAAAGCTTTGCTTTGCCCCATATAGCTTTGCCAATAAATCCTCTGCCTCTTGAATCACACCAGTCGGGTGGTGGAGATCATCTAGACCTTCAAGCTCCGTCACATCCAGCTGAAGAATTGATGCATAGTAAGACCGTGCCTCATCAAAAAAGACATCTCCATTGTGATGTCCTGGAACGTGAAAAGAATAAGGCTTCTTTTCCGCATGTTGTGATAATGCTGTATATAAAGGTGTTTTCAAACAAATCGACCCTTTTCACTTAAACGATATCTTATTTCTATTATAACGTTCAAACAAGTGAACCGAAAGATGGTTTCTCATTCCTTTATTGGTTGATGATTCGCCAGCTTCTGCTCCGCCTCGTACATGTTGCTTTTTAATTGAGCTCTCTCTTGGCTCCCATGTTCTTTCACCTGTAACGTTTTCTGTAATGTTTCGGCTAATTGGCGTTGAGCCTTTTTCAACGTATCTATAGGCGTTAATGATGCGTCTTCAAGAAGCTGTCCCTGCTGCTTTGATACCTTTTCATACGTTTGTTGGATTCGCTGCTCAAGGGCTGAATTGGCTCGCTGCTGAATATGAGTTAATGCAATTGACATTTGGTTGATCCATAGAGGAATAGATGCGGAGACGGTTGATTGGATATGATTGGCTAAGGTATGATTTGTATACTGAATCATCCGAATTTGGGCATTACATTGCAGTGCAATTTGCCGGCTTAACAGCAAGTCATACTTCCGTTCTTTCAATCTCTCCATATATTCTTCCTCATTTACTTCCTGACTCATCAATTGCTCCTCTAATGTCCGATCATTAGAATGTTTCGCTTCTGATAGGACCTGCTGCTCTAACTGTGTCAATTTCGCTTCAACTGCTGCAACCTGTAGCGTCATCTCTTGGAAATATGTTTGATTTTCTTCAAATAAACGCTCTAATAACTTATGGTCGGAGATTAATACGCCTCTTGCGTAACGGAGCCTTGCTGATAATCTCTCTATTTGAGCTTCTGCTTGTTTAAAACGAGAAATGATCTCCTGAGTAGAACGCTTCCCCCGATGAAACAACCTCAAAAAAGGGCCCTGCTTCTTTGGCAGTAAATCCTCTGGCTCCACTAAATGTAGTTGCTGCAAAAAGGCTTCAAGCACATCTCCTATTTGATCGATATCTTTTTTCTCAACATATTTCATCATGTGTTGTGATTGTTCCAATAATCGTTCCTGCACACGTGTACCATAGAAAAGCAGCTTTTGCGGATTGTCAGGGATCTTTTCAGCCCGCTCTATAGCCTCTTGTTTTTCCTTATCAGATAAGGTATCAAACACCCGAAACTGAAGATCTATAGTAGATGCTGATGGTGGTGTGACTTGATCTTCTGGTTTCATCGAGTCTGACTCCTTTCATCTATTTTTTGATCATTTTATCGGCCACTTCAAGTTCAATGTGAAGGGCTTCTATGTCTCTTCCTAAAACTTGCTGCAAATCATTCGTCAATTGCTTTTGCAGCTCTGTCAGTGTAACTCGAGTTTGGCTCAGTGTCATTTCAAGCTCATGACTGCGATTAGGCTGATTATACAGTAATGCATATTTTTCGATTAGTTCAACGACAGAATCCAAACTTTCGAAATAAAATCGCTGTGCATCATAAAATCGGTTCGGTTCCTTTTTTGTAATCGTATAGATTCGTCGTGCAAGCCGAAGGATTTCATAATTATGTTTGATCGTCTGCATGTTTTTCACAGCAAATAAAGCTTTCTTCAAACGAACCAGCTTTTGCCCTGCTTCTTTGAAGTGCTGTTTAATATATACATAATCACTACGAGACAATCCGTGTTTCTTTAAAAACAACTGGAAAGCAACCCATCTGCTTCCTGCAAACATCGCACCCCACCCAATCATCGCATACAGTATCGATAATCCAACATGATGGTGGAAAACCCCAATACTGACGGTTAAAATCACAATCGAGAAAAGAGTAGAGAAGATGGCCCATATAAATGTGAAAAAGATTGATTTCATGTTCATCGACTCCTATGAATAATCAGGCTCTCTGTTTATCTTATTATTTATTACGGGTGTTGTCCAAACTAAGTTCCAAAAAACAGGTCCAATCCTCGATAGCTCATAAAAAAAGACCATCTAGTGGTCTATGAATACAAAGGCGGCGTATGAAGATTTTTAAGCTTTCTTACATAATCGGCATAGCTAGGATCCGAGGTCGATGTAGAAATTAACTTTCGCTCACAGTCTCGGCACAAAAACTGATGATATAAATATATTCCCTTTGTCTTTTTCTCTTCACAAATCAAACAAATCGCTTCTCGCTCTTTTTTGCTCATTGTGACACCTCCACTCATAGCTTCAGTATGCCCTAGCGCTTTCAATTGTATACAAAATTAAGAATGTTTTAGATGGTAGTTTAGTATATGTATACATCCCAGATCGAGTGTTTGTTCCTTTTCTTAAAAAAACAAAAAAGACCAGTTCCGTCTGGAACTGATCCTTAGAAAAGCTTGGCGGCGTCCTACTCTCACAGGGGGAAACCCC
>NZ_JAWJBV010000019.1:0-57445 GCF_046536015.1 Bacillus sp. SIMBA_154 | reverse complement strand
TGGGAGGCCTTTTTCAATACATTTCATTCTTCATACATACGTTAAAAATAAAAAAGATTGTAGAAAAACATGAGTTTTTCTACAATCTGAGCCCTTATAAAAGGGCTTTTCTTTTTTAGTGGAGTATTGTTCTACCTTTTACAGCTTTGTGTTTACTTGGTACTGATGCTCTAAGAGCATGGTGTATATGAATTTTGGGAGCTACATGAAAATGCCAGTACCAGTTTGATGATCCTGGCTTTAGTGGTATGACTCCGTTATCAACTGCAAATACTCGTATTTTCTTTTTTCCTTTTTTATGGAACACTTTTACGAGACTCTCGACTTTTCCTTTTCTATTTTTTACATACCAATCGATATGATAGTTCTTCCCAAAACCTTTTATTCTGTTCTTCAAATACTTCAGTGCAACTTTTGCGCCTTTTGATCTTATGGCCCACAAAGCAACTCTTCCTATGGTCATTGCGATTGGTACGAAGAATATTGGTAGTGCTTGTGTTGTGATTTCACTCTGACTACTTTTCGAGTCAAGTTGTTTCATTCGGTTTTCTAAAGCTAAAAATTCTTCATTGTTGAAATATTGATCTATCACTTTATTTTGTTCTGACTCTGACATGTTTTCAAATTCTTTTTCTGTAAATGGCAGGTTTTCTATGTATTCCCCCATTTTCTTTTCAAGTTCGTCTAATTCTTTGTTAGCTTGTTCATTTTGTAGAATTGTCGGTGTTACTAACGCTTCTAATTCTTGTGAATTGATAGTGTTTGTTTCTGCTGATGCTTCTGATGAAAATGGAGTCCATATCGATATGACAAGAGCTAGGGTAATCAGGGTTAAAAGTGTTTTTTTGAACATTTTGTTTATATTCCTCCTTTTGTATTAAATTCCAAAATAAAGGTTATCAAATTAAAATGAGTGTATCAATGGATTTAAGATAGATTTAAGAAAATTCCTTTTTTGGTTGCGGTGTCCGCAATCATTTTTTTTATTTTTTAGAACTTCGTTTTGATGAAAATTTCTGTGGTAGAATTCGTTCACTATGGAGGTGAACATGATGACCATTGAAATTCATGTGATGGATTTAGGGTAATGATTATTTGTGGTTTGATGCTCTTTGCAGTGTGGGCTGAAGAAGAAGTAGACGATTAAAGCCTGCTTCTTTTTTATGGGGTTGGGAAAATTTCCCAGACTGGTTCGGACAGCGTCCGAGGTCTTGAATTTTGGAAAAATAATAGCCGACTTCTTCGGCGATTTTTAAAAGGCGCGGAGTACTTTTTGAAGGAGGAAAACGAGAGAAAACAGAATGCACCTAAGAAGGATCGAGGTTATGAGCTAGAAAGGTGATAATTGTTTTAATTATATCTAGTTGACGGGCGTTTCTTATTTTGCTAAGTATATGCAAAAACGAAAGAATAATAAGCAAAACGAGAAAGGCTATAGAATGACTTTTGCGGCTATTGTCTTGTTATTGGGTATTATTGCTTCCACTGGAGGTTGAGGGCTAGATATGGCATGAAGTCAACGGTAAGCGGACGAAGTAAGCATTAAGGAGTTGACTCATTCACGACACCCAAAAGCCTGTTATTCAAACAAACTCCGGGACACTCCCTATTTCCTTTGGCAATAACAATGATAGCTTCAGTTTTCTATCCTAATTCTATGTTAGCAAAATCAAATACATATCCTGCTAAAAATCAATATCCACCAATCGGACAAATGACACAAGCCGAAATGCATATGTTCCTAAAAAATGGTGCAAGATATTCCCACCACAATCTAAAGAAGCCCAAACTAAAAATATCGTCACTACAATAGCAAAAAAACTTGCTGTTCAGGCTCTTCGCAAGTCAGGCACATATTTAGAAAAACCCTTATCGAAAGTAATAGGCAAGAAATATGCAAAGAAAGCTAAATCAGGTTTTTACAAAGTAGCGCAATTTTTATACAAGCTGGCCTACCACCTGATGTAGCATTCGAAACAGCGAAATGGATTGTGATATTCTCCGGATTATAAAAGAAAGCAGTTTATTAGGCTGTTAAAATCAGACTATCATTCTAGAACAACTCGAACAATATAATCTTGCCAATAGTGAACGAAAAAAAGCCAACCTTCTGGTCTTACCCCTGTCAAGTAGACAAATATAAAAAGCCTAAGCTGCCAGTGTGTGACGGTACTCTACCGGAGCACACTGGTTTAATTTTTTTCTGGAATCGATCGTGATTATAAAATTGAATGTAATCTTCTATGCCCTTGTAAAGCTCCTCCTCAGTTTGACACGAAGAAAAGTAAGCGGTCTCTGTTTTGAGATGAGAGAAAAATGATTCGATACAGGCATTATCCAGGCAGTTTCCCCCTTCGGGAATGACTGCCCTTTAAACCAACGTTTTCTAGTCGCTTTTGATATGCTTTTGTTGTGTATTGGAATCCTTGATCTGAATGAAGTACAGCTCCTTTGACATCCCGTTCGGATGTCAAACTCTCCAAGGTCTTCATGAACAGTTCAAGATCATTTCGTTTTGACAGCTTCCATGCGACGATTTCATTGTTATACAGATCTTGTATAGCTGAAAGATAATAAAAGCGATGCTGGCAAGCAATATAGGTAATATCAGTGACATATAACTGATTGTATTGATTCGTTTTAAATTCTCGGTTTAGTCTGTTTGGTTGAACAACTGAAGCCTTTCTTCCAAAATACCGCCGTTTTTTTCGAATGATTGATTGGATGTTCATTTCTTTCATCAGCCTGTAGACACGCTTATGATTGATGTGAAATCCGTCTTTCTTTAAAGCGATTGTCACCCGAGGATAGCCATAGAAGGGACGTGAATGATGAATGGCCATGAGGTGTTCTTTTAAGAGTTGTTCTTTCTGTTGCCGTTCCATTCGCATTCTTTGATTCTTATGCCATTTATAGTACCCAGATCGTGATACTTTGGCGATACAGACGAGCCATGTTAACGGATAAAGGCCCTTTAATTCATGAACAGCTTCAAACCGTGCAGTCTTCAGAATCCGTCCTCCCCGTGAAGATTTGGATAACGCTTTTTTAAGTATTCTACCTGTGCCTTTAAATAATCTCTTTCTTCTTCCACACTTTTAAACGTTAATTTAGGACGTCCACTAAAAGGATTTTCTGACTTTGTATGTTTTTCCTCTTTGGTCTTCAAAAGATTGTCCTTCACGATATTTTCTGACCCAACTTTTTAGCTGAGTGGAACTTCGGAGACCTAATTCTTCAGATAATGAGCGATAGCTTCTATTTCCTTCTTCGTACATTTTGACAGCTTTCATCTTAAATTCTTTCGTATAGTGTTGAAAGTGTTGTCCTTTTCTCGCCATAAAAAATCCCCTCCAAGTATAGTGTAACAGCCAAGATATGTTCTTCGGGCTTTTTACACTGTCTACTTAGAGGGGATAATATCAACCCGCATAAGGTGATTGGCTTTTTTATTTGTTACTCCCCGATGTTCTCTCCATTTTGCTGAATCAGGGTTTCATACCAGTAAGAGCTCTTTTTACGAATTCTCTTCAGGTCTTTTAGGTCAAATTCGTCACGGTTGACGTAGATGAAACCGTAGCGCTTGGAGCATCCTTGGTGTGTGCTGATTAAGTCGATGGCTGACCACGGGCAGTATCCGAACACCTCGACACCGTCAGTGATCGCCCATCTGATTTGTTCGATATGCTTTTCTAAATAATCAATTCGATAATCGTCTTGAATCGATCCATCTTCTTCTAACTGATCAAAAGCACCCAGCCCGTTTTCAGTGATAATGAGCGGCAGCTGATAGCGGTCGTAAATCTCGCGCATCGTTGAACGGAAGCCGACAGGATCAATCTCCCAGCCAAACGCATTTTTACTTAAGTACGGGTTATTGCCGCCTTTGTATACGCCATCTTCACCGGATTTCAAATGCTGATCTCCGCCGCGTGCAAACTCGTCATTGCCATCTCCTTTACTTGCTTCAACCGTTTGAGATGTGTAGTAATTAAACGCAATGAAGTCTGGCTTCGCGCTTTTCAAAATATCCATATCCCCCTCTTCAATCACAGGAAGAATGTCTTTTTCTTTCATGTACGCCCATGCTAGGTTGTTATAACGGCCGAAGACCGCCATATCAAGATAAAGCCAGTTGCGGATCGCATTGTAATTTGCCGCAGCAAGTACATCCTCAGGCTTTGGAGATGCCGGGTAAATGAGGGCGATGTTTGGTGCTGGTCCAATTTTCGCCTCAGGCAGCAAACGATGACATAACGTCATTGCCTTCGCCTGCGCCACAAGCATATGGTGGTTCTGCTGATACAGCTCTTTTTTCGGATTTTCTAAATTTGGATCTAGTGTACCTAGAGCCGATCCATGTAAGATCATCATATTTTGTTCATTAATGGTCAGCCAATATTTTACCTTCTGACCATACTCCTGAAACAGAACCTCTGCATAGCGTTCAAAGGCATCTACTGTCGCACGATTCGACCATCCACCCTTCACTTGAAGCGCATGAGGCAGGTCAAAGTGATACATCGTCACGATTGGTTCAATGCCATAACGGCGCAATTCGTCAATGAGAGAATGATAGAAATCAATCCCCTTTTGATTGATCTCCCCATCTCCATCTGGCATGATGCGTGTCCACGCAATGGAAAAGCGGTAAGCCTTCAAGCCCATGTCTGCAAACAGCTTCACATCCTCTTTATAGCGGTGATAGTGATCGCTGGCTACCTTAAAATCAGTTGTTCCTTCAGGGTAACTTTCTCTCATGTCAATGACAGAAGGCCCCTTTCCATCCTCGTTCCATGCACCTTCTACTTGATAGGCGGAAGTAGATCCGCCCCAGAAAAAGTCTTTTGGAAATGGTGCTAGTGTTGAATATCTCATCATTTCTTCCTCCCTTTTATTAAACTAAGTGTAAAAATGATTGTCCTGGTGTGACTTGTTTTTCTTCTGTTTCAATCATATCGCTAAACTCACCGGAATTGGTAATAATCACTGGTGTTGTGACTGACAGACCGGCTGCTTGAATCGCCTCAATATCAAACTCAGCAAGCAGTTCACCTTCCGTGATCGTTTGTCCCTGCACAACCTTCGGGGTAAAATGCTGACCGCCTAATTGTACGGTATCAAGTCCAATGTGAATGAGTACTTCTGCTCCGCTTTCAGAGGTGAGACCGTACGCATGCCCTGTTGGGAACACCGTTGTCACGACTCCTGATACCGGTGCAAACAGCTTGCCTTCTGCTGGAATAATGGCTGCGCCCTTTCCGAGTGCACCAGATGAGAATGCCTTATCTTGCACTTCCTCCAGCTTGATGACCTCGCCCTTTAAAGGACTTTTCACATGAGCTGCTTTGACACCATGTTCATGTTCAGCCCTTGGTGCGGCACTCGATACAGACGTCTCATCTTCATCAACAGGATCTTTAAATCCAATTAAATATGTTAAGACGATGGATAGGACGAACGAGACCGAGATTCCGATTAAGAAACCTGTAAATCCTTGGCCGTAGAAGATCGGAAGTGTCAGTAAACTTGGAAGCCCTGACGCAATGGCAATACTTTGTGAATAACCGATAATCGCACCGCCGACCCCGGCAGAGATTACAGCTGCAATAAATGGTTTTTTCAAACGAAGCGTAACCCCGTATACAGCAGGCTCTGTAATCCCAAACACAGCAGAAACCGCTGTCGATCCAGCCAATGATTTCAGTTTTTTATTCTTTGTTTTCAGCATAACACCGATTGAGGCACCGGCTTGAGAGAACACAGCTGGCGCAGTGGCCGGCTTGATATGATCCTTACCATGGACCGCAATATTATTTAAAATGACTGGCACAAGCCCCCAATGGATGCCGAAGATCACAAGAACCTGCCATGCCATCGCAATTAAAGCACCGGCAAGTGTAGGACTAAAGGAGAATACTTTTAGCAATACGGCTGCAATGCCGTTTCCTGCATACACACCAAATGGTCCAAACACAATGAGTGTCAGCGGAACAACCGTGACGAGTAAAATCAGTGGTGTGATAAAGTTTTTGACGCTCTCATGAATCACTTTGTTAAAGAAACGTTCGATATATCCCATGACAAACACTGCCAAAATAATCGGGATGACCGTTGATGTATATGACATTAAGACAACTGGAATACCGAAGAAGGTAACATCTCCGCCGCCTTTTGTCAGCTCTTGAATGGTTGGGTAGATCAGTGCACCTGCAATCGTCACAGCGACAAACGGATTCGCCTTAAACTTCCTAGCAGAAGTGAATGCGAGCAGTAATGGCAGGAAGTAGAACAAACTGTCTGACGCAGCAAATAAAATTTGATACGACGTATCTTCAGGAGATAACCATTTCGCATTGATACAGATGCCCAACAGACCTTTTAAAATACCGGCACCCGCCATCACGCCGAGAAGTGGTGTGAAAATGCCAGATACAATGTCGACAAATTTTCCAAAAAGACTTGTACTCTCTTCACTTGATCTAGCAGATGAAGAGGCTGAATCCTCTAATAGATTCGTAAACTCCCCAATCTCTCGATAGACCTCTGGTACGGTATTGCCAATGACCACTTGGAATTGGCCGCCGCTTTCCATGACCGTCACGACACCATTTAATTTTTCAATGGCTGCTTTATCTGCTTTTGACCTGTCATTTAATGTAAAACGAAGTCTTGTGGCGCAATGGACCAATGAATGAACGTTTTTCTCTGTGCCGATGTGTTTGATAATGTCTTCTGCTAATTGACGATGACTCATACAAAAACCCCCTTTTTTTCAAAAAAATACGTTTTTAGGCAAAATAAAAACCTAAACGGGCACCAAAAATAGTCGCAACTTGCCATTGCGCTTTTTCAGTGAACGTTTAGGTTTTGCCTGCCGAACAGTCACAATCCTCTAAGACGATCATTGTGAAACCGTATTCTTTTATGTTTATGAGCAAATAGTACCACTCACCTTTTCTCATGTCAACGCTTTCTTTGAAAATCTATCTTTATTTCTCTCGTTTGATGAGCCGATTCAAATGAATTGCCAGGTACAGCATTTCCTCTGATGTAAGATCTCGATGATACGTTTGATAGACATATTCTGCGATTTTCTTTGCACATTCGTATGCCTTTGGATATTTCACTTTGATCAGCTGGTATAAATCCTGATCTTCGCTGGCAAGTAATGTTTCGTTGATCAGACGCTGAACGAAAAAGCGCAAATGCGTGAGAAAACGGTAAAAGTTGAGTGAGTCCTCATCAAACTCCATGTTGAGATGATATTTCACAATGGTGAGAATAGCATTGACTTCTTTTGTGATATTGACCGTCGTATTCATATCCTCATTCAGCTCTGCATTAATGATATGCATGGCAATAAAGCCCGCTTCATCATCAGGCAGTTCAATATGAAGACGCTCTTCAATCATCTCAAGACAATCTTTCGCCACGAGAAATTCATCTTTGTATAAGCGTTTAATCTCCCAAATGAGCGAATTCTCAATCAGGTGATTTTTCTTTAATCGTTCGATGGCGTAATGAATATGGTCTGCGAGCGATACATGCAGACTTTCGTTTAATCTTCGGTTCAGCTTTGTATGTGCATATTGAATCATTTCCTCGGTCACCTTGACCACATCATACGGGACCTCTTGCAGCAGCATTTTCATCCGCTCGTGAACGGAATGATCTTCTAGGCGGAAGACTTTATCAATTAACGCTTCGTCCACCGGGTCCCCGGGACGTCTTTGAAAAGCAATGCCTCTGCCCATGACGACAATTTCTTTTCCGTGTTCATCTATCACACTAATGACATTATTGTTTAGAACCTTTTGAATCTGTATCTCCAAACACCTCCGTCTATGACCCACAATCTTCACTCAAAATATCTCTCATCTTAACACAACTGTCAAATCACTTGGTGTTTTTATCTGACTTTTGAAATAGATTTCATCAATATTTCTACTTTTTCATTACTGGTCTGATCCTCCATCAGCCTGCATACAATACCCCGAGGAGGTGTCCATCTATGAAGAATTTTTTCTGGTCAGCATCTTTTTTATTCATGCTCATCTTCACCCTCGTTTTTCTAGGAATAGTGTTTTGGCTTAGTGGACAAGGCTTGAATCAGCTATGGAGATATGTGCTCATCTCACTGGTCACAGCAGCTGTTTTGCGCGGCGTCACCACTTGGCTGAAGCGGCATGTGATGCATAGCTCATCAAAATAAAAAAGGCTGCCCGCAATGTTCAGGCAGCCTTTCCTTTATTCTTTTGATGATGCAGCTTCTTTCTGAGAAGTACGCAGTTCATCATTGATTTTCTTCGCACCTTCTAAAAACTCAGTCTCAAATCCGCTTTTGAGTGCCCACATATAAAATAGCAAGGCAACGACCGCTATGAGTGCCATATCCCAGCCATAATGGATCACATTGTAGCCGCCAAATTTGTCACTGCCGAGACAGGAAATGGTCATCATCACAAGTAAATACACAACCATCCAAGCACCTGCTTTAAAGTTTCGCCCAAATCCCTTCCACTTCGCTTTTGCTTGATAGTAAAAATAGATGGGAAGACCGATGAGAATAATGAACAGCACTTGACCTGTTAACGGCCATCTCGCCCAATACAGCGTCAATGATGCAAAGACAAAGCCTAGAGGAGCAATGATGCTGAGCCCTTTAATTCGCAATGGACGATATAAATCCGCCCCTGTCTTTCTCAGCGTCATGACAGTAACTGGTCCTGTCAGATAAGAAATAAGTGTCGCGACAGAAATGATTTCAGCAAGTACACCCCAGCCTCTAAATAAAAACAGAAAGATAAACGATACAGCTAAGTTAAAAAACATCGCTTGGCGAGGCACGCCGTAAATAGGGTGCAGACGGCCAAGCACATTTGGCATGTATTTGTTTTTTTCCATTCCATAAATCATACGAGACGTCGTCGCGGTATACGTAATGCCTGTTCCAGAAGGTGACACAAACGCATCCGCATATAAAATCAGGACAAGCCAGTTAATCCCAAGCGCAATGGCAAGATCAGCAAATGGCGAGTTGAAATTTAAATGCCCCCACCCATTCACAATCATGGATGGATCGACCGCTCCAATAAAGGCGATTTGCAAAAGCACATAGATGACAGTTGCAATCAAAATCGATCCTACAATCGCAATTGGAATCGAGCGGCCTGGATTTTTTGCCTCACCGGCCATATTAATCGGGCTTTGGAAGCCATTGAAGGCAAACACAATCCCTGATGTCGCAACAGCTGTCAGCACACTAGCCCAGCCGTTTGGGGCAATACTTGTTCCAGAAGTAAAATTCTCACTATGAAAACCTACGAATAAGAGCGCACCAATTGTTAATCCTGGAATGATAATTTTAAACACTGTAATAAAGGTATTGGCTTTTGAAAATAACCCAACTGTCCAATAATTGAGCAGAAAGTAAATCACAAGAAGTACACTAGCGACCATGAGCCCTTCTGTTGTCAAAACTCCTTTTGTGACCAAGTGGCTTGTCCACTTTGCCCACTCCCAAGGCCATGAGCTCATGTACTGGACGGAAGCAACCGCCTCAACAGGAATAACAGAAACAATGGCGATCCAGTTCGCCCATGCTGCGATAAACCCAATAAAAGAGCCGTGCGAATATTGCGTATATTTAACCATCCCGCCTGCCTCGGGAAACATCGATCCGAGTTCACTATAAGACAAAGCGATAAATAAAATCACAATCATCCCAATCAACCAGGACAAAACAGCAGCAGGGCCGGCGATTTGAGCGGCACGCCAAGCACCAAAGAGCCATCCTGAACCAATGATTGAGCCAAGACCTACCATCATTAAAGCGAAAGTTCCCATCCTACGATGCAAATGATTCATGTTCATAACACCTTTCGATTAAAATAAAGAGCATGTGTCGAGCAAGCGTCTTTCTTCATAGCAGCTCACTTTTCATTCAACTTGTAAATATTTTCTAAATGGAACCTTTACCCTTGTTCATTTTTTCGCCTGCTACATTATCTCTCAATTCTTCATTTTCTGAAATAGGAGAACATGCTTATTTCAAAAGAGAACGCTTTTTCAACTGTCAATCTATTAGACTGATTAACTACTTTTACCCTTATTTTGAAAAAAGCAAAAAAGAAAGAAGAAATGACTTCTTCTTTCTTATGAACACGATGATGCAAAAAAAAAAGGATAAAAGGGAAACCCTCCTATCCTTGTGAAATCGTTTGTTCTTTTTCAATCACAGCTAGTCTTTCTTGAACTTCTTCTTCAGACAGATTGTGCTGTTTGACATAAAGGTTGCGTTCGCTTGTACGACATTCATGACTGCAGCTGCGCATATATTTGTGCTCATTTTCTTCTGTCGCAATGATTTTGCGATTGCATGCAGGGTTCGCACAGTTCACATAACGTTCGCAAGGCTCACCAGAGAAGAAATCTTTTCCGACAACCACGTGCTCTGTTTGATTGACTGGCACTGTTAAACGGTTATCGAACACATAACATTGACCGTCCCATAGCTTCCCTTGGACTTCCGGGTCTTTTCCGTAAGTGACAATCCCGCCGTCAAGCTGAGATACATCTTCAAAGCCTTCACGCTTTAACCAGCCTGAGAATTTCTCACAGCGGACGCCGCCTGTGCAATAAGTCAGGATTTTTTTCCCTTCAAGAATCTCTTTGTTGTCACGAATCCACTCAGGTAATTCACGGAATGTTTCAATGTCAGGACGCACCGCACCTCTGAAGTGACCAACATCAAATTCATAATCATTACGCGCATCAATGACCACTGTATCAGGTGATTTCATTTGCTCGTAAAATTCGACCGGGCTGAGATGTTTACCCGTTAGTTCTAACGGATTCACGTCATCTTCAAGGCTTAGATTCACCAATTCATTACGATGGCGGACGTGCATTTTCTTAAATGCATGGCCTTCTGCTTCGTCAATTTTAATCGGCATAGACGCAAAGCGTGGATCTTCTTTTAACGCTTGCATGTACTTCTCCGTTTGCTCAATGGTTCCTGAAACCGTTCCGTTTAAGCCTTCTGATGAAACAAGGATACGGCCTAACAAACCAAGCTCCTTACAGAAAGCTAAATGCTCTGCTGTAAACGTCTCTGGGTCCTCAATGGGGACATATTGATAGTAAAGTAATACACGATATTGTTTTTCCATATATATAAACACCTCTTAAATTTAATGAAAATATACCATTGTTTATCATACAGGAAATACATACCTAAAGGCAATGTCAGTGGCTTAATTCCATAAAACGGAAGGGCTTATTCCCTCATATTGTCGGATAATTTGACAGAACTTTCTGTATAATGAGATGATTTATGGACTATATGATTTTGAAAAGGAGCAGAGATCAATGATCCATCCAGAAGATATCGTCAGAAGCGGTCCCAACCAATTTATTTCTCAAAAGGGGATTTATCATCAACTAGAGACACTTGTTTCTTCCTTTCAATCACCCGCTGTAGTGACTGGATATCAGTCATATCATGCTTTTTCACAGTACACAAAGCTCCCGTCCCATTGGCCGGTTGTCCAGCACAAAGGATACAGTTCACCGAATGCGATTACACGAATTACAGAAGAACTCAAAGGAGCAGATGTGGTCATCGGGATCGGGGGCGGCACTATTTTAGACACTGCCAAATCGGTAGCAGATGCTCTTCAAATTGAAGTCATCATGGTTCCAACGATTCCAGGTACATGTGCTGCGTCTACACCGCTCAGCGTCATTTATGATGACAAAGGGAATTTCGTGAGAGTCGATTATCATAAGCGGTCCAGCTATCTTACCTTAATTGATCATACCTTTTTGCTTTCATCTCCACTTTCCTATCTCCAAAGCGGAATTGGTGATACGCTCGCGAAATGGTATGAAGCGGAAGCCATTATTCGTAATGCAAAAGATTCCTTGCCGCTCATGGTACATGCTGCATTAAAACAAGCTGTATATGTTCGAGATATTCTTCTTAGTCATAGTGAAGAAGCCGTCAACAGCTTAAAAACAGGTCAGCTTTCGCAAGCATTTGCGGATGTCACGGATACGATTATTACATTAGCCGGTACGGTCGGCGGGTATGGGGGACG
Source organism: Bacillus sp. SIMBA_154 (assembly GCF_046536015.1). NCBI lineage: Bacteria > Bacillati > Bacillota > Bacilli > Caryophanales > Bacillaceae > Bacillus > Bacillus sp. SIMBA_154. The sequence continues at coordinate 45,341 of NZ_JAWJBV010000019.1, read as the reverse complement.
TTATGGAAGAATGGCAGGAGCCCATGCCATCCATAATGGATTGACATTTATTGAAGAAACGCATCATGTGTTACATGGACAAAAAGTAGCCTATGGCATTCTCGTTCAGCTTGCCGCAGAAAACCGAATGTCCGAAGTAGATGAATTACTAGAGCTCTATCAAACACTTGGATTACCTAGAAATATGCATGAGCTTGGCATCAGGACTGATCTGAACGAAGCTGCTATTACGGTGGCGAGCCATGCTGCACGCGCAGATGAAACCTTTTGTTTGATTGGTGACTATTCCAAAGAGCAAATTGTCGACGCCATTCATATCATTGAGACATATCAGTCCAAAAAAACCGTCTGAACATGCTGGCAAACAATAAAGCACAGGCGTCGCAGCCTGTGCTTTTCTCCATGTTAAAAATCAAAGTTATCTGGGTCTGGACCCGTCCGCTCGTCTTCATTTAGCTGATCGATGACACCCATCTCATGTGCGGACAGCTCAAAATCAAATACTTGTGTGTTTTCAATAATTCGACTCTTCGTCACAGACTTCGGAATGGTCACAATGCCATGCTGCAAGTCCCAGCGAAGAATCACTTGGGCCACTGATTTGTCATGTTTTTTCGCGATATCCTGAAGAACGGGATGGTTAAGAAGCTTCCCGCTGCCTAATGGCGACCACGCTTCTACGTGAATGCCTTTCTCCTTGCAGTAGTCTCGTAAAGGCTCCTGTGTCAGCTTTGGATGCAGCTCAATTTGATTGACCATTGGCACGACTTCTGCCTCTTCTAATAAATCCTCTAGATGGTGCTGATGGAAATTACACACCCCGATTGCTCGAACGCGTCCATCCCTATACAGCTTCTCTAGCGCTTTCCATGTCTCTTTATATTTGCCTTCAACCGGCCAATGAATTAAATAAAGGTCTAATACATCCAGACCCAGCTTGTTCATACTCGTTTCAAAGGCTTCGAGTGTTGACTCATAGCCTTGATCACGATTCCAGACTTTTGTCGTAATGAACAGATCATCGCGAGAGATGCCTGATTGCTGAACGGCTTTGCCTACCCCTTCTTCATTTTGATAGGCCGCTGCTGTATCAATGCTTCGGTAGCCCGCTTCAAGAGCGTCTGTGACTGCATTGACAGCCTCATCCCCATCTTTTACTTGCCATACACCAAAGCCCAGCTTCGGCATGTTTACTCCGTTTGCTAATGTGACTGTATCTATTAATCCACTCATCAAACAACCTCCGCTTCATTTTTACTTACCAAGCACTATACCCGAATTTTTTATTTATCATGCATGAAATGCTGATTGATGTTATTTCATATATTGCCCCATATCGGCTTGATTGGCATCAACGATTCGATATTCGCTCGTTTGATCTTTCGTTTTAGAAAAATCATATATCTCTAAAAATGATTGGTCGTAAAAAGTCAGACCATATGTTTCCTTCTCATTCTCATACACTCTGATCCAATAGGGCTCTTTTGAGGTTTTTTTAGCTTCATTCGTTTTCTTTAATTTGATACCTGAAAATTCCTTCAGCAGCTTTTGAATATCCTCTTTCTTTTCCACCACAACACGTTCTTTATCATGCTCAATTTGAATCGAAGTCACCTTGTTTTTATCAATTGAGACCACATCATCAAAAGAGTATGTTTTCGCATTGATCATAAAATAAATGCCAATGCCAATTAAAATAACGACTACTAAACCAATGATCCACTTTTTCAACCTGACTCCCCCTTCTATCCCGTCACACCTATAAAAACAACGAGGTCCAATCATCCTCCTCAGAGAACACCTGAATCCCATGCTGTTTCAGCAAGGCGGACGTCACACCATCTCCAGCCTTCGTCTTACCGTTAAAATCGCCCCGATAAATCATCCGGCTGCCGCAAGAAGGGCTGTACTCTTTTAACACAACCGCTGTCGCTTCAAGAGACTGAACCTGTTCAAGCGTGGCTTTTGCACCTTTTACATACATCTCTGTCACATCAGTTCCATGCACATCGACAACAGAGGCAATGCCCTGTAATACATCATATCCATCGCCACCAATGATTTCTGCTGGAGGCCTTGGCGTGGAGAAGCCGCCTAGCAGCTCGGGGCAAACCGTGACTGCCTTTCCCTCCTGAACAAGCTCCTCGATTCGCTGATCTAATCGATGGCTGCCATTATAACGGACCTTCAAACCAGCAAGACAAGCGCTGACGACAATCACGTATGTTCCTCATTTCTATGGATTGAGCGTTTTTTGCTGACCGAAAAATAGATACTTAACGGCAAACAGAATATCGTGTACCCCAAAAAAGGCAGAGCACAATACAAAGCAGCAGCCCAAATCGACCCTTCCACTCCTGTAATGCCAAAAAAATAAACAAATAATAGCAAGCTGACAAACAATCCAACGAACGGCATGATGAACACGTACTTTTTAAAATTTTCTATCATTTCTTTCTCCAAAAAGGCTCCCTCCTTTTGATCATGATTACGAATAACGTCAATATATGTTAATTTTACCATAAAAAAACCGAAATCATCTAGTTTGTAGGATGGTTTCGGTCTTTTTTTATCTATATCTTTTCCTTCCAAGCCTTTAAGAAGCGTTCGATCACTTGTAATTCGTCTTCATTAAACTGATGGAGGAATTCTAAATAGGATGTGACTGCTTTTTCATGGAGTTCATCATGCAGCGCCGCCAATTGCGCCCCTTTTTCTGTCAATGAATAATAGACCGATTTCTTATCACCTTGCCGGTGGCAATAGTCCACCATGCCTTTTTCAATTAGTTTTTTCACCGCCTTTGTAATGGCTGGCTTTGATAGTTTCAGTTGTTGAGATAGAAATGTATTATTTGATTCGTTTGGATTGGCTTGAATCATCGATAAAATGTGAAGCTGTGTGAGTGTCCAATCTTGCTTGAGTGTATCAGTCGTGGTAATCAGTGGATCTGTTGGATCATTCCGTCTCTTTTCCCTATGCATAATCAGATCTTGAATCGCTTTTAATACAATCTGCTCTTTTGTTTCCATCTGAACCTCCACTCTTAACTGGTTAATAAAATGGTACTAATAATCAAGAGAGGAGTCAAAAGAAATGTGTATGTCAGAAAAAGAACAGGCCATCGGACCTGATAAATGTATGAACTTTTCTACTAGATTACACGATATGAAACTGCATGTTTTCCTTTTAGCAAAGGAGTTGAAGAGATACCTTCTCTTTTGCTCGCAAATTAATGATGCAGACCTATCGTTTAAAAATGAATGTACATTCATTTATTCCTTTGATACATTTAAAAAAAGGAGTTGAAGGAAAGATGATTCAACCGGGCGATCAATTTCAAACAAGCAGAACCTATACACACGAAGACGTGATTCAATTCGGCGAAATGACAGGCGATCTCGGCAAACACCATACCGAGCTGGATGACCGGGGGAGGCGAGTGGTTCACGGCTTTCTCACAGCAAGTCTGGCTACTAAGCTTGGCGGTCAGTTTCATTTTATTGGTCAAGACATGACATGTACCTTCATCCGCCCCGTTTATACAGGTGATACCATTACCTGTCAGATGACCGTCACAAAGGTGGAACCCCTTGAACAATATGACCGTGTCCACCTTTTTTCTCGCTATATCAACCAGCATGGAGAAGAAGTGGTTACTGGTAAAAGTGAAGGTGTGATTTTGAAATAGAATAAACATCAAAAAGCTGCCTAATCATAGACAGCTACAGCGTGTAGACAAACCCTCGCATTCTTTGTCAGGTCTGCGCGCCGGTGCTCACGAATGTCAAATTCGCTCCGCTCCGGTGCTCGTCCTTCCTAGACTTCAAAGGTTTTCAATCACGCTGAAAAGAAGACAAAGGGCTAAAATAAAGATCATTTTAGCCCTTTGTCAACAATCTGAAGCTTCCTAATCATAGGCAGCTATTCAGCATGATTCTGACGATCCATATAAAGTGGCGGTCTCTTCAACGAAATCACCGCACAGCTAAAGGCAATCAGCACAAACACTGCACCGAATTTAGCCAAATCAACGGATGAACCGGTCATCGTAAATATGACACCGCCCACTGCTGATCCGATCGAGATGCCAATTTGCAAAGCCGATGTATTTAAACTTTGCTGAATATCAGACGTCACCGGGTCTGTTTGAATCAAATAGCTTTGCAAAGCAGGCGTCAGTGCCCAGCTAAGCGCTCCCCATAGGACAACCATCACCATAAAGAGCACAAACACACCCGCTGTATAAGGAATGATAAACATCACAGCCGCAAACGCTATTGTCACAAGCAAGATGGCTTTCCCTGAACCCAGTTTGTCACTAAGCCAGCCGCCAAAACCATTTCCGCCAATAGACGCAAGCCCGAAGACCAAATAACAAATACTAATCCAAACCGGGGTCATATGCAGAACTTCCATTAGAAATGGGGTGAAATAAGAATAAAGCATATAATGGCCCGCAAGCATAAACAAGCTAATCAAGTGTGCACTAAAAATTTTCGGATGCCCTAAAGAACGAATCTGCTCTCTAAGAGGAGTGACTTTTTCAACTGGCATTTTTTCCAATAGAAAATAGATCAGCACCATGGATATGGCAGATAGAATACTAATTCCTAAAAACATCACTCTCCAGCCAAAGCTCTCTGTAATAAAAATACCAATCGGTACACCGAGAACAAGTGAGGAACTAATGCCAATAAAAATCAGACCTAACGCTTTAGCCCGATGCGATGGTTCCACCAATTTGGCGGTAATCGTCAGTGATAACACCACCACAAGCGCTGTACTCATCGCAATGAACACCCTTGACATCATAACAAGGGCAAAGGTTGAACTAAAATAAGTGAACACATTTCCTAGTGTGAACACCAATAACGCAATTAAATAAAGACGCTTTCGTTCGATTTTGGCTGTGACGGTCAGCAGCACCGGTGCTGATATCGCATACACAATCGCAAATACCGTGATAAGCTGCCCAGCTGTCGCAAGAGAAACATCCAGATCCTCTGCAAGACTTGGCAAAATGCCTCCGACCACAAGCTCAACTAATCCAACCGCAAAAGTAGAAACGGCTAATAAATATACTCTCCAGTTCATGTCTAACATCCCTTCTCTATATCATGGCTTTCACTTTTGATACAGGGTGTAGACAAACAAAAAACCCTGATTACAAAAAAGGAAAGCACGCTTTTGTAATCAGGATTTATCGGATCCTGGTAGAAACCCTCAAACCATATTATTGAGGTTATACAAGTCTATTTTTTTCTTCAAATATATTAGCATAGCCTCACATAACTAGCAAGCTGCAAAAATAGAAAATTCCTGCCAATTGGAGCTCAAAGCAAAAGACCCACAAAGGCAATAAACGAACCCGCAGATCAACTTGATTTCTCCTGCATTTACAGGTAAACTGATGAAAAATCAACGAAATATGATCAACGTAGATCTGGAATAGTAGCTTGAATCGATCTTTAACAGAGAGGGAACGGTGCTGAGAAGTTCCTACTGACATCTTCAAGTGAACCTGCCGATTTAGTTCTGTTTCATACAGCGGTTCATACCGTTATCATGATCGAGTGTAAAGCTGTGCTTTAAATTAGGGTGGTACCACCAGGAATGGTCCCTAACTTAAAGCACAGCTTTTTTTGTTTTTTAAAAGGAGGAAAAATGCGATGTCAAAGAAACAATTTGTTGAGAAAATTACAAGCATGGAAGACGACTTTGCCCAGTGGTATACAGATGTTGTCACAAAGGCGCGGCTCGTCGATTATTCAAGCGTCAGAGGCAGTATGATCATTCAGCCATACGGCTTTAAAATTTGGGAAAACATTCGCGATGAACTTGACCGCCAAATCAAAGAAACCGGTCATGAGAATGTCTATATGCCGCTCTTTATCCCAGAAAGCCTGCTGCAGCAAGAAAAAGATCATATCGAAGGCTTCGCTCCTGAAGTGGCGTGGGTCACTCATGGCGGTGAATCAGCATTACAAGAAAGACTCTGCGTCAGACCAACTTCTGAAGTGCTGTTCGCTGAGCATTACAAAAACATCATTCACTCCTACCGCGATTTACCAAAGCTGTATAACCAATGGGCCAATGTCGTCCGCTGGGAAAAGACAACACGCCCATTCCTAAGAACCCTTGAATTCCTATGGCAGGAAGGGCATACATGCCATGAGACGGAGCAAGAAGCAATTGAAGAAACAGAAAGAATGCTCCACATCTACGCTTCTCTTTGCGAAGAGCTTCTTGCTATTCCTGTCATTAAAGGGAGAAAAACAGAGAAGGAAAAATTCGCTGGAGCCCGTTTCACCTATACGGTCGAAAGCCTGATGCATGATGGAAAAGCACTGCAAACCGCCACTTCTCACTTCTTCGGCAACGGATTTGCAAAGGCATTTGGCATTGAATTCTTAAACCGTGAAGGAAAACTAGAGCATGTCCAGCAAACCTCTTGGGGCTTCACGACAAGAATCATCGGCGCCATGATTATGGTGCATGGTGATGATAGAGGACTCGTCCTGCCGCCAAATATTGCGCCAACCCAAGTACGTATTGTGCCAATCGCTTCCCATAAAGAAGGTGTACTGGATCATGCCTATGAATTGAAAGATCGACTCGCCCGCATCGCACGTGCTGACATCGATGCAAGCGATAAACAGCCAGGCTGGAAATTCAACGAATGTGAAATGCAGGGTATTCCTTTACGTGTAGAAGTTGGACCAAAGGACATCGAAAAGGGACAAGTGATGCTCGCAAGACGAGACACAGGTGAAAAGCAAGCCGTCACGTTAGATGCACTTGAACAAACCATCATATCCACCCTTGAAGACATTCAGCGGACCATGTACGAAAAGGCGAAAGAACGATTACATGAAAAAACATCACACGCCCACACAATCGAAGACATCGAGCAAATCCTTTCGGAAGAAAACAGATTGATCAAAGCGATGTGGTGCGGTGACGAAGCCTGTGAAAACGACATCAAAGAAAGAACAGGGGCGACCTCACGCTGTATCCCATTTGAACAGGAATCCGTTTCTGACACATGCGTCTGCTGCGGAAAGCCTGCATCTGATATGGTGTTCTGGGCGAAAGCCTACTAATAATATGGACGAAAGAGAAGCATCCTTCACGATGCTTCTTTTTTTGTTAAAAAGAGCCAAACACCCATTGACCTCAACTACTCGATCCCCTATAATTCATATTAATATAATAGGTTTTTAAGACTTTAACTGGAGTGGTGATCTATGAAGCGCTGGCCCTCATTCTTTGCCGAACGCTGCCCTAAATGTAAAACAGCATTAGAAGTCTCAAAGTCCAATGCCCTGCAAGGCAAAGTCGTGAAAACATGCCCCAACCTTCATTATCAAAAAGAGTACCACCCAGCACTTGAAACGTTTATCGAGCACGATGACGTCAAATAAAAAAGACCAACACGTTAGAAGCAGAATCTGCTTTCCCTGTTGGTCTTTTCTTCAAAATATATCCAGCCAAATTTTGATCGCTGTCGCGGTAATCATCACGGCAAGTAGCCATTGTAAGAAGACGGCATTGATTTTCTGACCGACCTTGGCACCAATCGGAGCGGCAATCAAACTTGCCGCCATTAACACAACAGCAGGAAGGAGCATGACTTGACCCGTCAATATCTTTCCAGTAGATGCGCCTATGGCAGAAAGAAACGTAATCGCAAGTGATGACGCAATGGTCATCCGTACAGGAATTTTTAAAATAGACAGCATCACAGGCACCAAAATAAATGCCCCGCCAGCGCCTAGCACACCTGAAACACTGCCGATCACAAAAGCAATACCAGCAGCCAGCCCTTTATGAAAAATCACTTCTCCCTCTACGTCTGCACGCTGTCCTTTTTTCGGGATCAGCATAAGGATAACGGCTACAATGGCGAGCAGTCCATAGACGAGATTCATCCCTTTCTCCGGCATGAAATGTGATACATAACTGCCTAATAAGCTGCCAGCCAATATACTGCTCCCCATATATAAAATCAACGAGCGGTGTAAAAACCCGCTTTTCCGATACGCCAGTACACCACCGAGTGTCGAAAAGAGCACTTGAATGGCGCCAATCCCTGACACCTCGTGTGCTGACAGTGCCATCACACCAACAAGAGGCGGAATATAAAGCAGCATGGGATAGTTGATCACAGATCCCCCGATCCCCACCATTCCTGATAAGAAGGAACCAATACATCCGATGATAAAAAGTGTAATCAAAAACGCAAAATCCACGCTGGTCTCCTCCTTTGCAAAAGGAAAAGGGGATCTTTAGCAGATACCCCTACATCCTTTAGGACCCTTTTCTCACCCAGAACTTCAGCACATGCCCTTCTTCTGTCTGCGTGATCAATTCATGTCCGCTTGACTTCACCCATGCAGCAAGGTCAGCTTTAGCTCCTTTATCAGTTGCATGTATTTCTAAAACTTGACCTTCCGCTAAGTCGTTCATTTTTTTCTTCGTTCGAATAATCGGCATTGGGCACGCAAGCCCCGTGACGTCTAACATTTGATCTGATCGCATCTGATCGCCTCTCTCTTCTTATTTTATTGAACATTATCGAATCGCACAACGGTTTGGGCCAATTTCCATTTCTCGCTGCGCTTCATCGTCTGGATTCAGCTTGCCCATATTGGTTTGCCGAATGTCTTGATAGGCGTTTGGCTGTGCAGGCAGATCCTGCGTGACCATCTGTCTAAATACGTCTTCATCTTCAATGTTCAGGCCATGATTTTCTTCAAACAGAACGCCCAGTTCCTTCCAAACGCTTCCGTCTTCATTGACCTCTTCCATGATCATGAAATGCGCAGGCAGAACAATCAAGTCTTTTGAAAGCATCGTATATCGTTCATAGAGTGTTTCTCTCAAATCACCTACCCAATCCTCCGCCATTCCAGCTAGATCAGGTCTTCCGATAGAATCAATGAACAAAATATCGCCTGAAAGAAGATATTGATCGTCCACGATAAAGGATGTTGAACCGATCGTATGGCCCGGTGAGTAAAGGGCGTGAATATCAATCGTCGCCGCTCCAATCGTCACACGCTGTCCTTCTTCAAGGTGGTTGTACTCAAACGTCACCTCTTCTGCATCCTTTGGCGGCAGCCAGTAGATGGCCCCAGTCTGTTCAGCCAGCTTTTTCCCGCCTGATATATGATCCGCATGAAGGTGTGTATCAAACACATGCGTCATCGTGACATGATGCTTTTTAGCAAAATGAAGATAGACATCTGTCATTCTCGCTGCATCCACAATTGCGGCTTCTCCATTTGACATGATCATATAGGACAGGCAGCCCTTGCCCATCCGCACAAATTGATACAACTCTCCACCGCCAGTTAAATCACCTATCTTCACTGGCTCTAGATGTTCACTCCACGCCTTCATGCCGCCCTGTAAATAATGGACAGACCTGCCCGCCTCTGACAGCATCTCCGCTACCATAATGGAGGAGCCCTCTTTGGCACAAACCACCAGCACGTCTCGGTCACTCGGTACTTTGTGTAAAATATCCTCTACGCCATCAAGCAGGTCAAAGTAAGGTGCATTGACATATTCAATCGCTTCTCCTTCAATCTTCCAGTCCTGAGCATCTGCCTCATTTCGTACATCTAACAAAAAGAGCGGCTCTTTGTGGATGACCTTTTTTGTTAACTGTTCTGCCGTCATTGCCTTTACAGTCATGTTTGATTCAGCTCCTATTTTTCAATCTGTCCTGTCCAGCTGTTCATGCCTGGCACTACATTGATCAATTGATGAAATCCTTTTTCTTTCAACTTTTGTGCGGCTAATTCGCTTCTTCTGCCTGAATGACAGATAAGGTAAATGAGTGTCTCACGGTTCAATTCTTCAGCACGATCTTCAACCTCGCCAAGCGGGATATGAACAGCGCCTGGAATATGCCCCGACTCGTATTCATCCGGCTCTCGTACATCTAAAATAAACAAAGGCTGACCTTCTTCTACCTTCTGTTGAAAGGTGTGCAAAGACATTTCCGAAATCATTGGCTGCCCACCCGCCTGTGGAGCGCCGCCCTTTCGGATCAAATGATGGAGCACCTGTCCTTCTACTTTTGTTCCTAAAAATTCGTGACCTGCACTTTTTGACCAAGCCGCTAGATCCGCTGTTGACCCTTTATCGGTTGCTTGCACTTCAAGCACATCACCTGGCAATAGCTCGTTCATTTGTTTTTTTGTTTTCACAATCGGCATCGGGCATGCCAGTCCTTTTGCATCTAAAATCGCCGTTGGTTGCTGCATCATATTTCCTCCTTTATATAGGGGTAGGGGTATATTTTTAAGCCTATTACGCCTTTGAACGCCAAGCATTCATGCCACCCTTGATATTCGTAATATAGGTAAATCCCTGCTTTTTCAATATTTTGGCTGCCTGCATACTTCTCATCCCGCTCTGGCATATCACATAAACCTCTTTGTCCTTCGCAAGCTGATGTGCTTGCTCTTTTAACTGAGGTAAGGGGATGTTTTGAAATCCTTTGATATGGTTTGTTTGAAATTCTACAGGAGATCGTACATCAATCAGCTGTTGATCTTTACTATGCCGTTTATGCTTCATATCGGCTGCATCGATTTGTTTCACACCCCGTACGGGAAGAAAACGGCTCACCAGCAAACCGATGACGATGATGATCAAAAGTGTTTGAATCATGTGTTTAACACCTCACTAGATAAATAAATTCACATTCCCAATTTCAGCATCTGCTAAATACGCGGCCACACCGGCATATTGAATGTCATCTAATAACTCTTTCTCCTGTAATCCTAAAAGATCCATCGTCATTGTACATGCAACGAGGTTGATCTCCTGTTCCTTCGCCATATCTATGAGCTGCGGCAAAGTCATGGCGTTGTGCTTTTTGATGACGTGCTTAATCATCTTCGGGCCCATCCCTGCAAAATTCATCTTTGACAGCCCCATTCGATCAGCGCCGCGCGGCATCATTTTGCCAAACATTTTTTCTAAAAAGCCTTTTTTCATTGGCACCATGTCATCCTTACGCAAGGCATTTAGTCCCCAAAAAGTATGAAAAATCGTCACCTCATGATCATAGGCTGCTGCGCCATTTGCAATAATGTAAGCGGCCATCGCTTTATCATAATCTCCACTAAATAAAACAATTGTCGTCCGTTTCTTCTGTTCTTCCATCATGCTCCTCCTTCAAATAATAATACCTACTGGGGTATATAAAAAGTAAAAATATATACTTATACCGGTAAGGGTATATTACAACAAGTAAAAAAATTCGTCAACCTTCAAAGGCTGAAAAATTTCTTACCGGCTTTTCACCAACAGCTCGACTGCCTCTTTCACAAGACCCTCCGTATCCTTGCCTTCTTCAAGACTTTCACGGACACATTGCTCAAGATTTGTACTCACAATCACACCCATTGCCCGATCAATCGCATTGCGTGATGCAGACAGCTGCGTCACAACTTCACGACAATCCTTTCCTTGCTCCATCATCGCAAGGACACCCTTGATCTGTCCTTCAATTCGGCGAAGACGGTTCTTCATCTGCTGATTATATTCCACCTTTAACACTCCTTTCTCTTTATCCTATGTTCAGATAGTATACCCTGAGAGGTATTTAGTCAAACTACTTGCATCTTCCTTTATAAATAAAGTAGTGAGCATATATGATAAGAATTGCATACTCCACCATAAATTGATAAAAAGGAAATAATCAAATAACGAGAAATCATTCGAAGAAAAGGAGACAACTCATGACCTTACATCATTATATTGGCGCAAACAAAGAACTGCCGCTTGGTCCCTTTGGTCAAAATCCTACCTACAAACCGCTCTCTGAATTCAATATCAAAACGTTTGATAGAAGACAAAAAAAGGCCAAAACCTATCAAAAAGAGGAGCCATTGATGACAGTATTCGAAACGGAAGAAGATTTTGCTGGCATTCACATTGCTCATGTAGATCCCGTCTATGAAGCGGTAAAAGACAAATTCACACATCCCTATATTTATGAATTAGGCATCATTCATTCCCTTCACCCTCTTTTTATTTTCATTGAAATAGAGCTGTTAAAAGGAGAAACCATCGAAATCTATTCTTGTGTAGACGGACTAGAAACCAAAGAAAAAGACGATCAATTGGACGTAGAGATTGACCTAAGTAAAAAACGATTTGGGAAGCATATAGATTTTAAAGAGATAGATGAACTGATGTACATGTTCGAATTGGAACACTTACAATATGTGTTGGTGAAGAAGTAAAACTCATAAATCCCCTACAATTGAAGAATCTTATAGAACATAAAATGAAAAAAGCAGGTGACCCATGCCAAACAACCAAACACCCAACCCACTCATCACTGAAAAATCACCGTATCTCCTTCAGCACGCTCACAACCCAGTTCACTGGTACCCATGGGGGCAAGAAGCCTTCGACAAAGCAAAACGTGAAAACAAACCTGTACTTGTCAGCATTGGCTATGCCACTTGTCACTGGTGCCATGTTTGCACAGCTACACATGAAATATGTTATTCTATTCTTAGGCTTTATAAGCTATTTTACGAAATGCCTGTCAGGACTGTGTATTATTCAAATTCACATAAAATATTTTGTAGATATAATAGAGGAGGAGCCAAATTGACTTTACATCATTTTATTGGGGCTAACAAAAAACTTCCTATTGGTGAGTTTGGCTATAGCCCAACATTTAAACCAATTTCTGAATTAAAAATTAAAGGAGTTTCTTTCAACAAAAAATTGTTTAGGAAAAATCGATATAAAAGTGAACATTCACTTTTAAAAGTTTATGAAACCGAAGAAGATGCATATGGAATAGATATCATTCATTTAGCACATGAATATGAAGCAGTCGTAAACAAATTTACACACCCTTATATATATGAAATACAAGGATATCTACACTCAAATAATACAACTGGTCAACGAAAATCTATTCAATCCCTTTTTCTTTATATTGAAGAACACATATCAAAAGGTGACTCAATTGAATTATATTCCTGTTTAGACGGTTATGAGGATGAAGATAAGGATGAGAGTTTGGATTTAGTTATTAATTTAAAGACTCAACAATTTGGGAAACATTTGAAGTTCAAAGACATAAATCATCTTAGTCAAATATTCTATTTGGAAGACAAACAATACATCTTAATTAAGAAATAAAGATGAGAACGCCCATAAAATTTTAAAAGTAAGGAAACTATCTTATTAGCCTCCTTACTTTTATATCAATACACTATTATTGAATACTAAATAGCCTTAATCCCATTTTTCCATATGCACTTTTAATTCTGGTATACTTAATATCCTTTGTATCTCTGTATCATTTTCCGTCTCTATATAACTTTCTTCTTCATGAGAAGATGTAACCAGCCATTCTTCCCCATTTTTGAAGAAGGACAAGTCTTCTGGTAAATTTGGTTGCTCCCAATCATATAAAGAATTTGCGAATTCTTTTAGAATACTCTTCGCATTTTCATCTGTATAATAGTAATAAACTTTTGCTGTTTGATTGTCTCCTAGAATTGTGCTAGCCCATTCTGATTGTTCTTTCATCTCTTTCAATGAACTTTCGAGTTTTTTTAGGAAGGGATCAAAAGATTTTAAAGATCCCATATCTTTTCTTAAAACTAAATGAAACTCATCACAAATTTCGAAAGCCAAATCAATTAATTTGGAGTACTGCTCACCTTTTGGATTTTGATCAATAACTAACATATTTACACCTTCTCATATACTCATTATTCAGAATTGTTCGATATTAGGATTTGTTATTTTCAATTATCTTGCTGCACCATAGAAAGCATGTGATTTCATACGGATGCCTTTCCCTTGCTTATATCCAGAAATAGGATGATAATGATAATGCTTACCTTTACCCTTTTTATCTATCTCTGCACCAGTAATTTTCTTAATTGGACTAGCGGCTTTAGCAATAGATTTTGCATTATTCTTTGAAGTAGACCATGTATCTCCACCCTTTTTAAGTCGCGCAATTGCCGCAGACCTTTTTAAGCCATTACCAATAAATAATCCTTTAGACTTTCTAACTGCCATGTAATGAGAGTATGTTCTTTTATGCTTTTTAAACTCAGAATATGCAACATAAGTAACTCCTGTAATTGTCACCGCTAACCCCATTGAAATTAAATGTGCTAAAAGGGCTTCTCCAATAACAATCCCTACCGGTATAAACCAAACAAATGAAGCTGTTATCTCATCTGAATTAATTTTATATTTTTCATTTGTTTCAGTGTCAATAAAAGTTCCTTCTATCTTATCATCTGTTGCATTTTCAACATTAATTTTATATTCTTTACCTTTTTCACCAGTAACCTCAGAAAACTCATCGGTTTCTAATGAGAACTCCATATTCTTTTTGTCTAGAGTCATTACACCTTTAACTTCGCCTTTTTCTGCTGCAATTACTAATTTTTCTTCATTGTTAATGATAATTTGATAATCTTTGTTACCCAAAGCCTCAGCTTTTGATTCTGAAATAAAAGTAAACACTATTAACAAACTCAAAAAAATTGAAATACTCTTCTTAATAAATTTCATTGAAAATATCCCCTTTACTTAAAAATTAATAAACCTTCTCCATATGTTTCATCTTTTCCTTCTTTACCAAGATCTATAGATAATTCAGACAATATATGCTTCACTTGATAATATATATTATCTTTTGAATTTATCCCAAATTTATCTTTATTTTGTAGAATCAATGATACTATACCGGTAACATGTGCAGCTGCTAAAGATGTACCACTTTCAGTTTCATACCCATTATTAATAGATAGTATAGGGATATCTACGCCAGGTGCAGAAAAATCAATTTTTCCTTTAGAAGAAAAAACAGCTAATTCATTATTTCTATCTACTGCATTAATAGAAATAACTTTTTTATAAGCAGCTGGATAATCAGCTGGTCCACCATAATTGTTTCCTGCGGCTGCAATAACTATTATTCCTTTGTTAACTGCTTTATCAATTACATTTCTTAATATTGATTTATCCTTAGATAAACCAAAGCTTAAATTTATGACATGAATATTATTATCGATGCACCATTCAATAGCTGTAACAAGTTTATCTATAGAACCTTTTCCTTTATCATTTAATACTTTAACTGAATATATTTCAGTTTCTGGAGCAATTCCAACTAATCCAAAGCTATTATTTTTAGCAGCTATAATACCTGCAATAGCAGTTCCATGCCCTACTTTGTCATCTGAGGTTGATAATGTCTTGTTTATTGCATTATATTCCCCTTTAATTTTTCCTTTTAAATCTTTGTGCTCTTTATCAATACCACTATCTAATACAGCAACTCTTATTTTCTCTTCTCCTCTTAAAGCCCATAATGAATTAGCATTAATTTTTTCAACACCCCATGGTACTTCTTGTACTAAATTATGATTAATTTTTTTTGTTTTATTTTTCTCTTGATGATTAAATAAAAAGAATATCAAAAGACCTAACGAAGAGATTACTAGAATTAATAGTATATATATATATTTAATTTTTCAACACCACTTTTAACACGTATTTTCACAAAAACACAAAGCTATTATAACAGCTTGTTATTAATAATAAAATAAATAAAAGGAAAATTTATTGATAAATTCCATTTCAACGAGGTTAATAGAGGTTTTCCATAATTAATGAAGTTAATAAAAGACTTGAAAATGAATCTATCGAAAGGTAAAATTTCCACACCAATCCCTATAAATCTATGACCTAATAATAGTTTTTTGATTTTTGCCTAGCTTTAAAATTTTGGAAACTAAAGAACTGTCGGTTATTTTTCTACGTAACTTTGTTGAAGAATTTCAAACGAAATTCCTTAAGCCCACCACCCTTTACACTCAAAAAGATTTGATCAATTAATTTATTTACTCATTTGATAAATAAATATGAAAGAAGGAGATTCCATGTCCACTAACAATAAACCCAACAGATTAATCACCGAAAAATCTCCATACCTTCTTCATCACGCCCATAACCCAGTTGACTGGTACCCATGGGGAAAAGAAGCATTTGATGAAGCAAAAAAAGAAAACAAACCCGTATTGGTAAGTATTGGATATATCTGTTGTCACTGGTGCCACGTCATGGCACACGAAAGCTTCGAAGATCAACAAGTCGCTGACATCCTAAACGAGCATTTCATTTCAATTAAAGTCGATCGTGAGGAACGTCCTGATATTGATTCCATGTATATGTCCGTTTGTCAGATGATGACGGAGCAAGGCGGCTGGCCGCTGAATGTGTTTGTCACGCCTGATCAAAAGCCTTTTTATGCGGGGACATATTTTCCAAAGAGAAGTGCTTACGGACGTCCGGGCTTCATCGAGGCACTGACGCAATTACTGGATGCGTATCACAACGACCGAGATCATATCGAATCATTGGCAGAGAAGGCGACAAATAATCTGCGAATCAAATCAGCAGGACAGACAGAAAACACGCTGTCTCAAGAATCCATCCACAAAGCCTATTATCAGCTCATGAGCAGCTTTGATACGCTTTATGGCGGGTTCGGTTCTGCACCGAAATTTCCTGCACCTCATATGCTCACGTTCCTTATGCGCTATTACGAATGGACAGGGCAAGAAAATGCGTTATATGCGGTCACGAAAACGTTAGACGGTATGGCAAATGGCGGTATTTATGACCATATTGGTTCAGGCTTTTCTCGTTATTCGACGGATGAAAAATGGCTTGTGCCGCATTTCGAAAAAATGCTGTATGATAACGCCTTGCTGATGGAAGCTTATACAGAAGCCTATCAGCTCACTCAACAACCTGAGTATGAAAATCTTGTCCACCACCTCATCCAATTTATCAAACAAGACATGATAAATCGTGACGGCTCCTTTTATTCGGCGATAGATGCAGATTCGGAAGGGAAAGAAGGGCAATATTACGTCTGGTCAAAAGATGAGATCATGACCCATTTAGGCGACGACCTTGGCGCTTTATTCTGCGCGGTCTACCACATCACAGAGGAGGGGAACTTTGAAGGGTGGAACATCCCTCACACGATTTCAACCTCATTTGATGACATCAAAGCATCGTTTTCGATAGACGATAAAACCCTTCAGTCCAAGCTGCAATTCGCTCAGCACATCTTACAATCCGTGAGACAGCTGCGTCCCGCACCGCTTGTCGATGACAAGGTGCTCACATCCTGGAATGCACTGATGATCTCTGCACTTGCCAAAGCAGGAAGGGTGTTTGATGCAGAGGAAGCCATCAGCATGGCGAAGCAGGCGATGTCTTTTCTAGAAACACACCTCGTCCAACATGAACGACTCATGGTCCGCTACAGAGAAGGGGATGTGAAGCATCTAGGCTTTATCGAGGATTATGCGCATATGCTTTCAGCCTATTTGTCTTTATACGAAGCGACCTTTGAACAAGACTTTCTTGAAAAAGCGAAGACCGTTGCCGAGAACATGTTTGAGCTGTTTTGGGACGAGGAAAAAGGGGGCTTTTTCTTCTCAGGATCAGATGCGGAAGCGCTCATCGTTCGAGAAAAAGAAGTGTACGACGGTGCCATGCCTTCTGGTAACAGCACCGCACTGAAGCAGCTCCTCACGTTGAGCAGAATGATCGGACGGCAAGACTGGCTTGAAAAATTAGAGCAGATGTTCAAAGCCTTTTACGTCGATGTCTCTTCCTATCCAAGCGGACACACAGCCTTTTTGCAAGGGCTCTTGAGTCAATATGCCGCCAAACGAGAAATCATCATTCTCGGGAAAAATGACGACCCGCAAAAAGAGCGGCTTTTACAGGCGCTTCGAAAACGATTCATGCCATTTGATTTTATTTTGACCGCTGAAACAGGACAGGATCTGGCACAGCTCGCACCATTTGCAAAAGATTACAAAACAATCGACGGCAGCACCACCGTGTTTATTTGTGAAAACTACAGCTGCCGCCAGCCGATCACCAATATTGATGAGGCAATTGAACAATTGTTCCATTCTTGAGTTTGTCATATGATGACTGAGAGAAGTCAAAATGAGGACAAACAGATAAAAAAAATGTCAATCCGCTAACAATTCGTTTATACGGTTTTATTTTTCCTCTAAAACGGTTAGAATGCGCACTAGATGTTCTCATACCGAAGGGAGAGAAAATGATGAAAAAGGTATCATATACACTCATCGCTTGTCTGTTATCTGTTGGGCTTGCAGCCTGCTCATCAAACGATGCAAAACAGGATAAGCAGAATGATTCAGCAAAAAAAAATGAAACAACGCAGGCTGATCAAAAAGAGCAGCAAAAGCAAATGGAAGAGATGCAAAAGAAATTAGATGCACAAAAAATCGATGATCAAAAGGTCGTTGCGACCGTCAACAAAGACAAAATCACAGGCAGTGAATACAATAGCGCCTTATCAACCATTCAAGGGCAGCTTCAGCAAACAGGGCAAGACCCAACTTCTAAAGAAGGTGCAAAAGAAGTCAAGAAACAAACCATTGATGCGCTCGTAGGTCAAGAGCTCATCCTGCAAGATGCTGAAAAGAAGGGCTTCAAAGCCTCTGACAAAGAAGTAGATAAGCAGCTAAAAGAAGAAAAGAAACAATTTAAAGACAACGCTCAATTCGAAGAAGCACTCAAAAAGAGCCGACTCACAATGGACCAGTTAAAAAGTGACATTGCCGACAGCATCAAATACAGCCAATATGTCGACAAAGAAATCAAATCAGCCTCTGTCTCTGAAAAAGATGTCAAAGCGTACTATGACCAATACGCAGAACAAATGAAAAAACAAAAGCAAAAAGCACCAGAATACAAAGAGATCAAATCACAAATTAAAAAACAGTTAGAATCTCAAGAAAAGCAGAAAGAAGTACAAAAAGAAATTGAAAAACTAAAGAAATCTGCGAAAGTGAATGTGTCCATTTAACCGCTATGAAAAAATCCGCCATTGTGCGGATTTTTTTCGTCACTTCATGAATGATTTTTCCAAAATAATGACAAAAGCCTCATCATAAACATCTCCTTCATCCGATATGATGGGAGTACAAAAGAAAGCGTTATCAATTCTTTTGTCTCTGAAAAGGTACAAGATCACGAACAGATCTCAGACTTTTTCTTCAGTCAATCGGACATCTACAAGAGGAGGATTTTTATGTTGAAATGGTTTAAACCCGCTCCGCATATCGACAGGCTCGATGATGCCAAAACAGACGAGACCTATAAACGGCTGCGGCTGCAAGTCTTTTTAGGGATCTTTATCGGGTATGCGGGCTACTATTTGCTGCGCAAAAATTTCGCCTTTGCCATCCCTTATTTACAGGAAGAAGGGTTCACGAAAAGTGAATTAGGCTTTGTGCTAGCGGCTGTCTCCATCGCTTATGGCTTTAGTAAATTCATCATGGGCATGATCTCGGACCGCTGTAACCCACGATACTTTTTAGCCACCGGACTCTTTCTATCAGCCCTTATTAATATCCTATTTGTCTCGTTTCCATGGGTGACATCAAGTGTATGGATCATGTTTTTATTCATGTTTTTAAACGGCTGGTTCCAAGGAATGGGGTGGCCTCCATGCGGACGTACGATGGCGCATTGGTTTTCGGTTAGTGAACGTGGAACGAAAATGTCCATTTGGAACGTCGCTCACAATATCGGCGGGGGTATCCTTGCACCACTCATCACGTTGGGTATTGTGTTGTTTGCGACTTGGAAAAGTATCTTTTTCTTCCCTGCCATCATTGCCATTATCGTCTCCTTCGTGATCATTCTTCTCGTACGGGATACCCCGCAATCCGCTGGTCTTCCGCCAATCGAGGAATATAGAAATGACTATCCGGCACAACAATATGAAGATCAAGAAAAAGAATTAACAGTGAAAGAGATTTTATTTAAATATGTACTCAACAATAAATTCCTTTGGTATATTGCCATTGCCAACGTCTTTGTGTACTTCGTCCGCTACGGTGTCGTTGACTGGGCGCCTACTTACTTAACGGAAGCAAAGGGGTTCTCACCAGAGCATTCACGCTGGTCTTATTTTCTTTATGAATATGCGGGCATTCCCGGTACATTATTGTGCGGGTGGATCAGTGACCGCTTCTTTAGAAGCCGGCGTGCACCAGCAGGCGTCCTCTTTATGGTTGGTGTTTTAATTGCCGTTGTCGTGTACTGGTTAAATCCTGCTGGCAATCCAATGGTCGATAACATTGCCCTGATCAGCATCGGGTTTTTGATTTACGGACCTGTCATGCTTATTGGACTTCAAGCCATTGATCTCGCCCCTAAAAAAGCCGCTGGCACTGCTGCCGGGCTTACAGGCTTCTTCGGCTATATTGGCGGCTCTGCCTTTGCCAATGCCATGATGGGCGTAGTCGTGGATCACTATGACTGGACAGGAGGCTTTATTTTACTGGTTGGTTCTTGTGTGCTTGCGATTGTCTTCCTGGCGATGACATGGAATACAGGAAAGCGTGTAGAGCAAGCTTAATGAAAATCACATAAAAGATTCATATCCGCCCAACATGCCCTTTACATCTATTTCTTATGATGAAGGCAGTTACCGTAAAAGGAGGATAAAATATGAAGAAAAGTAGATTACTTGCTTTCGTGTTACTCTCTTTTGCTTTACTGTCTTTTGCGTGGGTGCCGACCACCGTATCGGCACATGAAAATCTTTTATCTCCAGATCGTATCCTAACCGTAGCACATCGCGGAGCATCAGGGTATGCACCAGAGCATACCCTGGCTTCCTACAAGCTCGCCACAAAAATGAATGCAGATTACCTCGAACTCGACCTCCAAATGACAAAGGATGGACATCTCATCGTCATGCACGATGAAACCGTTGACCGGACGACAAACGGAACAGGCTGGGTCAAAGACCTCACACTTGCCGAAATCAAACAGCTCGATGCCGGCGCATGGTTTAACGACGCCAACCCCGACAAACAAAATGCCCACTATATTGGACAGCAAGTCCTCACATTAGATGAGGTGTTGCGCTATTTCGGCAAACGAGAGAATTATTATATTGAAACAAAAAAACCAGACCTTTATCCGCAAATGGAAGAGAAATTATTGGCCGCCTTAAAAAAACATCATCTTCTCGGAAAACATACTAGAAAAGGGCAGGTCATCATCCAATCCTTCAGTCAAGACAGCCTGCTAAAACTACAGAAACTAGCTCCGCATCTTCCAAAAGTCCAGCTATTAGACAGAGCCCAAATGACGTCCATCACAGACGATCAGCTCGGCTTCATCAAAACTTACGCAGTAGGTGTCGGACCAAATTTTAGAGCATTAACTCTTGAGAACGTGCAGCAGGTCAGAAGCCAAGGGCTCCTCCTTCACCCATATACAGTAAACAGCGAAGCAGACATGACCCGTCTTCTGCAATATGGCATCACCGGCCTTTTCACCAACTTTCCAGATGTCTTTCAGCGTGTAAAAGCCTCGCTGTAAACAACAAAAGCCTTGCGGTTCATTCATTCCGCAAGGCTTTCTATTATTTCACTGTTTGATCAGCTGATCCCGCTTGGATTGGTTTTCTTTTTCCAATTCCAAATGCATAAAAGCTAAGCGTCACTACAATCAAGAACACAATTCCCACAATGAGAGAAATGCGTGTATCCTGATTAAAGAACATAAACACAAGAACCATCAGTAAGAAACCGATTGTGACATAATTAGAAAGTGGCGCAAGCGGCATCTTGAATGGGTGCTGATCAAGCGCTGCACCCTTTGCCCTTCTGAAGCCGATGTGACTAATTAAAATCACAAACCAAGGCACCATACCAGGAAGAACACTCGCACTATACACATACACGAAAATATTTGGCGGAGAAACATAATTCAGGACAACTCCTACCGCTAGACCGATCAGCACAGCAAATGTCCCAAAATACGGTACACCGTTCTTTGAAATTTTTGTAAAGAAAGCTGGTGCCTGTCCATTCACACCTAATGTATAAAGCATACGTCCCGCACTGAAAATACCACTGTTACAGCCAGACATAGCTGCTGTAATGACAACAAAGTTAATAATACCTGCTGCCGCTGTAATTCCAATTTTCGCAAACGTCGCCACAAATGGACTGCCAAGAGTATTCAGCTGATCCCAAGGATACACCGTCACAATGACAAAGATCGCACCGATATAGAAAATCAAAATACGCCAGATGATACTTTTAATCGCATTTGTCAGCGTCTTTTGCGGATTTTGCGCCTCACCTGCTGTAATCCCAATCAGTTCTACCCCTTGATAGGCAGCAATAACAAGAGACAGCGCAAACAAGAATCCGCTAAATCGACCCGTAAAGAACCCGCCATGCGCCCAAAGGTTAGACAAACCAATCGCTGTTCCGCCATTTCCAAACCCAAAGAATATAATGCCTAAACCTGCAATGATCATCAAAATAATCGTCACAATCTTGATCATCGCAAACCAAAATTCAAACTCACCGAACGACTTAACAGAAACCAAATTGGCCGCGCCTAAAATGATCATCGCAATTAATCCTGGAATCCACGCCGGCAGCTCCGGGAACCAATATTTCATATAAGCGCCTACGGCAATAATTTCAGACATCCCGACAATGACCCACTGGAACCAGTTACTCCAAGCCGTCATATACCCCGCAAGCGGATGAATATATTGATGTCCAAATGTAGCAAATGAACCTGTACTCGGTTCAAGATATAACATTTCTCCCATCGCACGCATAATAAAAAAGATAAAGATGCCACACACTGCGTACGCCAGCAGAACCGATGGACCTGTCCATTGAATGGCCTTGGCTGACCCCATAAATAAGCCAACACCAATTGTGCCGCCAAGTGCGATCATTTGAATATGACGGGCACTTAACCCTCTCTTTAATTCCTTTTGAGCCACTTTTCTTCCCCCTCATCAACAAACAACATAAAAAACAAAAATCAGAATTTTCATTCTGATTGAGAAACATCAATCTTTCGATGTATATTATCATAATAAATCTACCCTTAAAAAACAATTGTTTTTTTGAGGAAAACACTTTTAACAAAATATTCTGACATAAAAAATGTTCAAATTATTTTATATTGATATACTGAATCGAAGACTGAAGATCGCTTCAAAGTAAATCACTTAACAGAAACTGCCCACCTCTTATGTCGATCTCGAAGGTCCTCTTTCCATTTTTATAAACCATTTTCTCCTTCTCATCAAAACAAGTAAAGTCATTTTGAAAAGCACCTGATCTTTTCTTCACATAACAAATAAATCCATCATTTTCCGGAATGGCCACTTTGACAGATGCTCCAGTTGAAGTAGATTTGAGTGAATGCAGCATAGTTGTAGAATGAATCTGTATCCTTCTACCTGTTGCCTTCAGATCAATATCTGCAAAAGCACCTAACATCTCCACTTTTGACGATGTGGCTCGCAATCTCAATATGTGTGTGATGAGCCGATGACTAGAAATAAGTCCACCAACTGTCTGTAAATGGAGGTGCTTGATTTCACCCGTTAACATCGACTTTCCAGAAATCAATTGGCAATGGACATCCTCCATCTTCAGCCCATCTAGGTGAAGATTTGCTCCTTTACAATGAATAGACATGGACTGTATTTGTTTTTTGGGGAGATAAATCTCCAAATCCGTTTTATGAAGGTGGAGTCCTAAGCTAAACGTTCTTTTTCTTCTATCTTGAATCATCAGCCTTCCTTCCCGTACCTGATGATGTAGTAAATACCGATGAGGAAAAGCGTGATTCGTGGTTTGATGAGTCAATAGATAAGGATGATCATGGTGGTGAATATGAACCTCTCCTAGCAGCCAGTCTAATGATAGTTCAAATACCGCTTCCTCAATTCGAACTGTATGCTCCACATGTCTCCCTCCTTTTCCCATCATGAATTACCTCGTTTGCCGCCGGCCAATGCTGCTCCACAATTCCAAGATCACAATGAAGACAGCTGCGATCATTACTCCTGACAGGACAAGATTCAATTGATCATTTCCATAGGTGGCTATCGATACGTTTCCCAAAACAGCACATAGAACAATCGCCGTCAGGACGGTGATAAAAATAGATTTCATCATCAACCCCACTCTCATCGCAATCATGCCAATCCCATTGACACAACAAGTAAACACAAGAAACGTTTTGATAAAATCAAAAAGGACATCAGCCGTCAGCGTATCATGAACAATCGGGAAGAACATTTCAGTAACACTAAACATAACAAAAGAGGGAGTGATACTACACATCATCGCAATCGTTGAAAAGCACAGCATCCAGATCATTTTAGAAAGGAGTAATGTGGTCAAATTCGCTGACTTGGATTGATGTTCCTTATATACAGTCATCACAACTCGCCAATACATCATAGCTGTTATGATAGAAAAAAAGATCATACATACTGTACTAGTTAACAAATAAATATTCGTATATTGCTGAAAACCCGGTTCTTGTTCAACCTGTGCAACAAACGCAACAAAATAGATCAATACTAGCAGCACAATACTTGCTATAAAACTAGCTTGAATGTAATGTTTCATATGACTTTTTCTTATCCCAAGTTTCATGAAGTGAAGCATAAAGCACCCTCCTATTACATGAATTTTTCTGTTTGTCTCTTTTCTGACCCTTTATGTTCCAGGCTGATCATACCCTCCAATTCCAGCATAATGCGCTGTCACCTTTTGTATAAATAGATCACTCACCACATCCACTCCAAGCCCTTTCATCATCTGTTGTAAAAAATGCAAACGCTGAACAGTGTCTTCTTGATCACGAACAAACAGCGTTGGATTCAGCCATATATTCACAAGAAGCATAAACACTTCTGCCACTTCACCAGGAAAAGCAGTCGTCATTGAACCATCTTCAATCCCTTCAAGAATGAGCCTTTTGATTTTAAGCGGATCCTGATTTACTCCTGCCTTCATCCCTTCAACCACAAATTGTGGGTTTTTGATCTGGTCAAGCAAGATCCCATCAATCGAATGAGACTGTGGATCTGCGACAAGCTGCTCTAAAATACGTTGCAGCTTCTCTTTCCCATGAGCTGCCTCCGTATGCGCAATCAGCTCCTCAAGCTTCTGCGTCGCATAACGAAACTGCCGATCCATCACGGCGCGTAATATTTCTTCCTTCGATTTAAAATGATGATAAATAGCACCCTTAGACATATTTAATTCATAGATAATATCCTGCAAGCTCGTCTTTTCGAATCCTTTTTCCTGAAACAACTTCGTCGACACGTCCAAAATCTGCTGGATCGTCTTTTCTGGATATTTATTTCTGGCCAAATGAAACGCCTCCTTTTACATACCGACCGTTGGTATGTATATTATATGCTTCATTATAAACTGTCAATACAGGTTTGTATAGAACAAAAAAGACCGCTCACACGGTCTTCTCCAGCTCAAATTGTAAATTCACAGGAACATCTGGCAGTGACGATGTCTCCACCATATTGGTCGTAGGTGTTCTCTCATCCACTTCCTCAAATCGAAAACCGTCAGCCCATACAGTTCCATGACCACTGAGCAGCACCCCAAAATGAATGGATTCACTCTGAGAAGGGATATCTAATACAATCGAATATTGATTCCATTCCGTAGAGCCTGTCACAGGTCGATTCTGCATATTATCAAACTGCATCATATCGCCCTTTCCATCATCCACCCGCATCCAAATTCCTGCAGAAGAAACATCTTCTGTTTTTAAGAAAGCAGAGAGCTTAAACCGTTTCCCCACATAGTCTTTCGCCTGAAACCCTTGCATCATCGTCGCAAACTGTCCATCTTGGACGCCCTCTTTAGATGATAAGACACCTGATTGCTTCCCAGTATGGAACACTGCTGTATCAACACCCATCTCATACATATGCGGATGTGAACCACTGAGCCCCCAGCCAGGCACTGCTTCATGTAATGTCATCGAACCTTCCTCCTTTTTCATTTGCATATCTCTCATCAATGTCCTGTACATTCCGGGAGGTAAAGAATAGAGATGCTTAAAAGCACGCGTAAAGGCTTCCTGCGATTGGAATTGCATCGTAAAAGCAATATCCAGAATCCCCTGATCCGTATACAAGAGAAGCTGCGCAGCTGTGGCTAACCTTCGTTTCCGCACATATTCTCCCATCGACAGTCCTGTTTCTTTTTTAAAAATACGGAGCAAATGAAAATGTGAATATCCCACTTTCTCAGGCACCTGCCTCAACGACAGCTCATCCATCAAATGCGACTCTAAATAGGAAATCACCTCTTGCGTGACTTGACTGTACACCATCTCCCTCACCTCTTCTTGATCATAAAACAAAACGACAAGCACGTTTTGATCAAAATTGCGATCATGATCAACATTGAATCGATTCCGCTGAAATTCTTCTTAGAACACTTTCCTTTGATAGATGGCAGTAGAAAGTCCCCAAGACATCAAATAGATCAACATAATCAGCACAACTGATCCGGTATATAGAATTGGAATTGATAAATTCATCACAAAATCAGTGATCACACTGAAATGCTCTACTAAAAAGGCCACAATCGGCGGTCCTATACGGGATAAAATGATAAACACAATGATCACTGCCATTGTGATATAGCCAGGCTTCAGGATATAAAACAAAGGAAATGTAAACGCTGCAAACAATAAAAACAGCCCACTGCCAAGTGCAATATCCGTCATCGTAAACAGCTTGCCAAAGCTAAATAATGCAGCACTTGTCAGCCCGATCGCGATAATCATATAAAAAATGGCGCCAAGATAACGTGATGCGATAATTTCTTTACGTGTATAGGGCAAGGAATTTAATAAGATATTCGTTTCTGCCTTCTCATCGTACGCATATGTGTTAAAAGGAATGAAGAAACTAGCGACTAGAAACGTCAATGCCGGATGCGCATCCATCATAATAAAAAATAGGATAAATGGCAGGAAAATCATCAGCTGCTTTTTCTGTAAAATCACATCACGTTTAATTAAATGAAACATGCTGCACCCCGCCTTTCAAGTAAAACATAATATCCTCCAGTGATGCCCGTTCCATGACAACAGCGTCCCCAAAAATATGATTCACTTCATCGATTCGATCTGTTAATGCTTCAAATCCTGCTGCTGTACGCTGAATATGGACAAAGGCCCTTTCTGTGTCTCGATCCAATAAATCCAGGCTTCCTTTCACCAGTGCATAATTCTCTGCTACATCATGAATCGACTGCTGAAAGACCAATTGCCCATTTTGAATAAACGCAATATAATCCGCTATCCGGTCTAAATCAGTCGTCATATGTGTTGAGAAAAATATCGTCCGATTCCCATCAATCATTAACTCTTGTAACGTGCTGAGCAGCTCTCTTCTAAATACCGGGTCTAAACCAGCAGTTGGTTCATCCATGATAATCAGTTCTGCATGATGCGACAGCGCAATCGCCAGTGAAGCCTTCATCTGCATCCCTTTTGAGAATGTTTTAATCGCTTTATGAAGCGGCAGGCCAAACTGTTCAATATATTGATAAAAAAGCCTGTCATCCCAGCGTTTATAAGCAGGTGCCACAATTCGTTTGATGTCCTTTAAGTTCAGCCCTGGAAAAAACACATTGGCATCGTAAACAAACCCGATCCGTTCCTTTATCTCTTTTTCATGCGTGTGATAATCTAGCCCAAAAATCTTCACCTCACCCGCATCCGGTTTTAACAAGTTCATGATGATTTTGATGGTGGTCGACTTACCGGCACCATTTTCCCCAATAAACCCTGTGACAAAGCCTTTCTTCACTTGCAAATCAAGACCCTGAATGGCAAAGTCCTTGAAACGTTTCGAAACCCCTTTGAATTCAATCACATGTTCCACCTATCTCACTCCTCATATAAGAACTTTAATAATTGCTGCAATTCATCAAAAGATAAGCCTAATTCTTTGCCGTTTGATACAACCGCTCCAAGCTGCTCCTCAATCACCTTCAATTTTTTTTCTCTCATGACTTCGACATTTTGCTCCGCAACAAATGACCCCTTGCCTACAATTGAATAAATAAATCCTGCTTTCTCTAACTCTTCATACGCTCGCTTTGTGGTGATGACGCTAATTTGTAAATCCTTCGCCAGCTTTCGAATAGACGGCAGAGCTGCACCTTCAGCAAGCTCACCCGTTAAAATCATTGATTTAATTTGATTCGTAATTTGCTCATAGATTGGCTCCTTAGAGTGGTTGGAAATCGTAATTTGCATATAAAAACCTCTTTTTTCATTGTATCTTGTAGCGGTGTTGAATCGCGAATATTGTATATATACTATATATACATTATATACACATTGAAAGAATATTCAACTATTTTTTAATGGAATTCAACTAAAAAGCCGCACAGCCCTTCAGCTATGCGGTCTTTACAATAAAACGATTTATCTCCAATACACCCATCTTCCCATGAGCCATTCCACAGGACCTCTTCTCCACTTTTTCAAATACAGATAGCTGATGAACAGCTGTGCTGTATAAAGCCCGACAGCGAGCAGCAGTCCAAACAATGAGCCTATCTGTCCAAATAAACCAAGTCCATACGAATAAAAAATCGTTGTACAAATAATCGATTGCGCTAAATAGTTAGATAGAGACAAACGGCCAAGTCCTGCAAGCAGACGCTTTAGGCCTTGGGCTGCCTTTGAATAGTAAAAAACAATAAACGCTTGAATATAACCGAGCGTCAGTACATAAGCACCTAACGTCATCACCATTTCACTCCAAGGGGCATCAATGAACGTCACACATTTTAGCGCGATCCCGATCAAAATCATCCATGCCCAGCCTTTACGGTAAGCCATCCCTCGATCTTCTTCAGTCAGATGCCCTCTTTTCCCAATTGCCATGCCAAGCAGTGCAAACGGACCAACCATTATCGTACCGAAAAGAAAGCCGAGTATCGGCATCAGCGTAATAGTCACGATCGCCATAATAATGGTGACAATCATCATATCGTCTTCAATCGTAATCCGGCTCAACAAAATATCGCCATATGCACCCTTTGCATACACATCATTTAATAAATCATCATTTCCATACACAAAATTCATCATGTAAGGTACGACCACTAATGACAAGGCACCTAATATTCCCGCCCATATAAGTGTTGTTTTCACCCTGCTGCCCATAAACATCATCAAGAAAAACGTACAAGCTCCATAATAAAGAAGAATATCACCATTCCAAATAAATATGTAATGAAGCATACCAAGCACAATCAGACCAAAGCCCCGTCGAATCACGATGGCATTCGTATTCAGCCCCTTCGACTGCGTTGATTCAATCAGCTTGACAAAAGAATATCCAAACAAAAATGAAAAAATCGGATAAAACGACCCCTGGAACAAAATCTCCGTCACATATACCCCAAACTCCTGTCCCCACAGGCTCGAATCAAACATTTTCTCAAAATCATAATCATATTGAAAATTAAGCATATTCACGATCAAAATACCTAATAAACTAAAACCACGTAAACTATCAATTAACTCAACCCTAGAACCCTTCAACACGACAGCTCCTTCAAAAAAAATAAAAATAAAGCATATTTATCCTACCACACTTTTTAAAAATTGGTTCATATCCCCATGTGAAAAGATACGTTTTAAGGTAAATTTAATAAAAAAACCTAGAATATACATTCTAGGTACAGATTGTTGACAAAGGGCTAAAATGAACTTTATTTTAGCCCTTTGTCTTCTTTTCAGCGTGATAGAAAACCTTTGCAGTCTAGGAAGGACGAGTACCGGAGCGGAGCGAATTTGAGATTCGTGAGCACCGGCACGCAGGACTGACACCGAATGCGAGGGTTTGTCTACACGCTGAGCCTAGAATATACATTCTAGGTAACATACTCATGAATGATGACCTTTTTCCTCTTTCCACAGCACACGCTTCAAATAAAACAAAATCCCCAATCCGAACAAAATCAACGCCAGCTCCCAGTCTGCTGAAATCGGTAACCATTTCAGCATCAAAAGAATCAGCAGGACAGCTCCGACACCTGCGTAAAAGACCACAGTTTTTTTAAATTCTTTGTTTGATTGAAACAAAACGCTCTCCTC
Source organism: Bacillus sp. SIMBA_154 (assembly GCF_046536015.1). Lineage (NCBI taxonomy): Bacteria > Bacillati > Bacillota > Bacilli > Caryophanales > Bacillaceae > Bacillus > Bacillus sp. SIMBA_154. Next base: position 15,242 of record NZ_JAWJBV010000019.1, on the reverse strand, counting down.
CATAACCCCCAATTAAAATTGTTTTTCTAGCTTTTTCAATATTTTCTCCCAGCCGGCATCTCCCATTTTCCGATCTATTAATTGCCCATCTTTATCTATGAGGCAAAAGCTTGGTAATCCTTGAATCTTATATTTTGTGACAATATCATAATCTTGATCCAATATGATGGGAGCTGTCAGATTCTTTTCCTCTGCATATTTCGAAACAACACCTATCGATTTTTCTTCTTCCGTATATGGAACATGGACACAGGTTAAATGGATACCCAGCTGATCCACACGATGTAGAATGTGATCGGTTAATTCTTCACAATGAGGACAATTGACTGACCAAAAATAAAGAAGTAGATGTTGCCCTTCAGATAAACACTTCTGACCTGAAGGATGAATCCAAGGAAGATGCTCAGGCCATTTGAGTATTTGCGTTTCCACTATTCATCCCCCTTTTCTTTTAATTGAAAAGCGATAATTTTTCCTAATGCTTCCTCTGCAGCAAAAGGGGCCACATTCCCTGATGGATGTTCTTGTTCCTGTTTTAGGCACTCGTACATGTTTTTTTCGATTTTTGATGGGTCAATCCAAGAGATACACCAAGATGCCCAAAAACAAGTAGGTCCCTCATAACGTTTGGCCAATGGCAGAAGAAATGGCAAACTAGGCTGCCCAATTCTCATGAGTGAGATGGCAGCCGCCATTCTTGTCTCCTCTTCTTCACTTTCCAATAGCTTGGCAAGAGACTCAGCTGCGTCCCCTGCATCTGCTCCAAATTCACCAAGAACCGCTGCTGCAATATTCCGCAAAGAACCCTCTTCTTTTAAGGCTTCAACAAGCACTGGCACTGCCTCTTTTCCGGATTTTCTCAATTCCCCCATTGCTTGAACGATCGTTACTTCATTCGTATTGACCAAATGTTGAACCGATTGGGATAGCTTATCTTCTGGTTTCATGACAATCAACTCCTCTTTTTAATGAGACCCACGGCATCGATAACAAATCACATAAAATACAAATCCAGCAAATAAACATGTAATCGTTGTAAACCAGCCATCAGTGAACATATGAATACCAATGATGACCACAGCACTTATGACAGATACGAGGAGCAATGATCGATAATAGATGCCCAAAGAAAGACTCGCTTCTCGTCTTAGCGGCTGCGTAAAGGCAAAGAGCCGTATGGCCAAAAACCATATATAAACCCCTCCCCCATATAGGGCCCAATACAATACATCTTGAATCTCAAACAAGACAAGAGAAATAAAGTAGACCGCATACAACCAAAAGGTTTGAAACACTTCTAATAGAAGAATTTTTTGATATAAAGCGCCTGGTAAAAGATACAGCACTCCCGTTTGCGCGTGTCTTACAATCCCAGCGTAATATGAACTGAGTAGGACGGATGCACCAATGACCATAAAGAATAGATCCAACCAATCTGAAAAATAAGAAATGACGACATAGTAAGTACCTATTAATAGCATGGTAGATAACAGATGGAAGGTCACATACTTTTTCATCAACAATAATTCTAGCCAAAGAAAAGCCCAGATGCCCGTTAATACTGGAAGTCCCCACCACGTCTTGCCTTTCTTTGGACTCATTGGATTTGAATGAATTTGTTTCCCCTCAAATTCCTCCCAAAATGCTGCCTCCTTGACTAACGTCTCCTTCATCTCTAAACGATGACTGGCCCTGTACATCATCATTAACGACAGAATCATTACACCAAGAAAAATCAATAAAGAAAGGAATGAGAATTCTTCGATCATACGTCCAACTTGAAACATAAAAGAATCAGCGATTTTCATCAATGAGGACTGTTTCAACATCAATTGATTCAAAACGAGCAATGCAAAGCAGCAAAACAGCAATACAAAACCGAGTAAGAGCATCCGCTTGTATACTCGAATCGTTCTAGCACAAGACACCGCAATCATCCATGTTTCGGTCATACATAACAGCCCTGTCAGGATGAGTGATTTCCCGAGTAGAAAAGGGTACTGCTGCGTCATACAAAATAGAAGAATATCTGCAGCCACAGCAGAAACAATGAGGAGAGCCCCTCGCCAAAAAATGTGATACACCCATACACTCATCACAACCGTCCATAAGGCCGCACCATTTCCATATAACCAAATGATATCGTTCATCTGACTAGGCAGCCGATTCGAAAACAAGCCAAAGCCCGTATAAAGAACAAATAAACAGACAATGATCCATCCAGCTGCACTAGCATTCCAATCCCCCATACTTGAGACTGCGCTCAGCTGAAAACCAATTGCAGCAATGAAAAGCAGCAAGATCAGAAAGGGCATTTTCTTTTCTTGATTTTTACTGACCAAGCGCCTTTGGGATTTCATCCATAAAAGGGAGAGTGTGTTATTCACTAGACCACTCCCCCAGAAGTTGAATGACCTCTGCCCTCCACTTGATCTGTTCTTCCTTCAATTGAGGAACATCAATACTTTTCATGATGGCACCGTCTCGAATCAATATCACCCTGCTAGCCGTATCGAGAACAAACTCCAGACTATGAGTGGACACAAGAACCGAACCACCTTGGCGGCTTTTTTGTATCAGCCAATCCGACAGCCATTGTTTTGAAGGGATATCTAACCCTACAGTCGGTTCATCTAAAATAAAAAGGGAGGCATCTTGCACAATGGCCCCTGCTAGGACGACACGCTGTTTTTGGCCTCTTGAAAGCCTTCCGCACAGTTCGTTCATCTTCATTTCCATATGTACTTCTTTCAACGCTTCAAATACCTTTTCTTTGATTTGTTTTAAGCCTTTATGATAACCCCTTGCACGGAATTGAACATGTTCAGCAACCGTTAATTCTGGATACAAATATGGCTGATCAGGGATAAGAGCTACTTGCTTTTGGACATGGGAATGACCAGGAGGAAAACCCTCTATGAGAATCTTCCCTTGATCTGGTTGATATAGACCCGTTAAACATCGAATGGTTGTCGTTTTCCCCGCACCATTAGGGCCAAGCAGCGCCACAACCTCTCCTGCTTCGATGGAAAATGACAGATCCTCTATCCCATCACCATTGCTATATCGTTTGCTTACATTCTGAACCTCCATGAATGGCATCAAATCTCTCCTTTATATTAGAGTGATGTATGCTTATCTATGGTGTTTTTTAAGATGCAAAGTGAATGTAATTAGACCTATTCACCCTTTACCCTGATATTACCATATAGAGAATAACAAGGTAAGAGAATCGAGGTAATATATTCTATAAACATACTGAAAAATGAAGAAGCGTGCCAGAAATCAGTAAGTATAAGTTCTCGTCACCTTGAACGAGACATTCTGTTTTCAGCTTCGTGAGTTCCATCACATCTTTCATGATGAAAGCCCCGTTTTTCCGTACACAGCTCCATTTAAAATGAAAAACACCCTTGGGAGATTATACGGAACAGGCTAAAAAACCCTTTAGTTCTCCATATCCAAAGGGTACATCATGCTATAATTCTTGTTTTCTAAAAAGAAACCATCCAATGAGAAAAAAGAGAACAATCAACATCGATACACCTAAAAAACTTGTAAGCGCATGATCTGAATAGGTCCCTCGGTGGATCATTTCCTCTGCCGCACTTGTCATGCCTTTAGGTGCATACTTCCCCAGTGTGTCCTCATAAAATGGAGGTACTGTAAAAAGAATGAGATTGATCAAAAGAGAAACGCCGCCAGCAGTCACCGATCGCTGAAAGAAAGCCGAGGCACAAATGGTTGACACCACAATCAGCAGTAAGTTGGGGTAATACAGAAGTGTTCCTTTTAACACATTGACCCAGTCCACATGCCCAAATTGAATGTCCACATAATAAACAGAGGCCAGCACCGCCACCACCAAACTAAACAAGGTCAGACAGGCATAGGCGCATATTTTTGAAACATAATAACTCGTTCGACTGACCGGTTTCACCATAATCATCGAAGCGACCCCAGAGGCACGCTCTCCCGCGATCGTCCCCATCACGATCATAATCAAGATAAAAACGCCGAGCGAATCGAATTTGCTCAATGCACTTGCTAACGCCTCCCCAGCGCTTGGCTCTGGTATATAAAACGTTGCCCCTTCAGGTAAATTAGCTGATTTCGATAAAAGATCAGGCAGCATTTTCAGCGTAATAGGCTGCGTGATCATTAAAATCGTAAAAATGATTGGAACAAATAAGATTTTATAACTAGTGAATAACTCCCTAAATTCCTTTTTGAACATCATCATGAATTCACAACCTTCAAGAAAATATCTTCAAGCGTCAGCTTAGATAATCGATAATTGAGTAGAACACCGCCAGCTTCAGTGATGAGAGCAGGCAGCTCCTTCAATGCCGTTCGTTGATCTTTGACTCGCACCTGATAAGCCTCCCCTGTATCAATGCAATCCTCCACCCAATCCCGCTCTTTTAACAAAGCCACTAGCTCCGCATTCTGTTTTTCTAATTGAAATTCGATCACTGGCTGAATGTAGTCTTCTTTGATCTGTTTCATGGGAGAGGACATCTCAATTTCCCCACTGTTGATCATGATAATATGATCTGCCACCCGCTCAATGTCATCTAAAATATGGGTCGACATAAAGATCAACATCTCATGCTTTAGACGCTCAATCAATGTCAGAACGTCTTTTCTTCCCATGGGATCAAGTGCGGACACAGGTTCATCTAGGATGAGAACCTTCGGGCTGTTGATGAGTGCCTGCGCAATGGCGAGCCTCTGCTTCATGCCTCCGCTATAGCTGCCTATAGAACGATCCTTCGCCTCATAGATGCGGCAAAGCTTCAACAGCTCCTCTGTTTTGGAACGAATGATTTTTTTCTCTAAATGAAATAACCCGCCAACCCAATGCATCCACTCCTGTCCCGTCATATCCTGATAAAATGCAGGCTGCTGCGGACAGTACCCGATGACATGACTGATTTGATTCATATCTTTTGTCACATCCAAACCTGCCACCTTCACGACGCCAGACGTAGGGCGAGCAAGCCCCGTCAGAATCCGAATCGTCGTCGTCTTACCTGCTCCATTGGCTCCTAAAAACCCTACACACCCAACCTCCCCAACGGAAAACGATACATTTTTTAAAATTTCTTGCCGACCATACATTTTCGTCAGCCCATGACACTCCAGCATATTCAAGCGAATCCCCCCTACTAAGATTGTTTACGACCAAAAATGAAATACACAATAGGACCGGCACTCGCCACAAACACAATCACCAAAGCCCAAACCCACTTCACTTCTCCTCTGATCCTTGATGGATCTCTTTTCAGCAAATCAAACAAACCAATCACCATTAAAATGGCTTGCAGCAAAATGAGAGGTAATATCATTTTCATATCCATCCACGCCACTCCCTTTTTAAAACACCATTTTGTTTTGATATCACTTCTTTTGACGACATCAAGAATGGATTCGTTCAAATGAGTTTTATTTTTATTGGTCGAATGATCTATAAGAGGGTGTAAATGATATAAAAAAGCCCAGTGAAGGTGCGTTCACTGGGCTTTCTATTCATTTTAAAATTCTAAACATGGTTAGTTATGCATGCTCTTTCCTAAAAAGCTCTGAGTTTCTTTGAACGGCTTCAAGTCTAATCGTTATTTATGTGCTTATGCTCGTAAAATTTTTTCCATCGCTTTCCCTTTCGCTAACTCATCAATCATCTTATCCATATAACGAATGTTCTGCATAGTATCTTCTACAATGTCCTCCACTCGAACACCACAGATGATTCCTTTAATCAAGCTGCGAGAAGGATGAAGATCAGGGGCCTCAGCGAAAAAGGTTTCAAAGTCTGTCTGTTTAGCCAATTGTATCTGTAACTCTTCTTGACTGTACCCTGTCAACCAACAAATGATTTTATCGACTTCAGCTTTCGTTCGTCCCTTTCTCTCCGCCTTTGCTATATAGAGAGGATAGACTTTTGCAAAACTCATTGTGTAAATTTTGGGTTTGGTCATGTGTTATTCTCTCTTTCTTCATTAATTATTTATACTGCTTTGCCTCCGCAAGGTGTTACTCTCAACTCTCTCATTCATATCATGCCTATTCCTTTTATTTTCAAACCAATTTGGAATTCTATCTTTATTGAACATAGCACATTATCATCCATCGATGATATAAACCTTTGTTATTTTGCTTTTTATTTCCTTCATCTTTTTTTGAAATCCCTATATTTAAGAAATTGAACGATACAAAACCCAAGGAATACACCAATCGTCCTCTGCTTAGGTAGGACCGCCAATCAATAAATAAGAGCTAATAAACAATGCGACATAACCAATCAAGAAAAAACAATTCCCCATTTTTCCTTTTTTAAATATCGAATAAAAATGACATTCCCCCTCGAAAACGATCTATATTTTGTAAAGAAAGCAGCCTTCAAATACTGTAGCACATGAATAAACATCATCCCTTAATAAAAAATCATCGTGCTTTCAAATCTATATGATTCTAGTTCTTTTGACACAAAAATACCCCTTTAGAAAATGATATCTAAAGGGGTATCAAAAATCCGATTTTATTTAAAACCTACTCCACCGTCACACTCTTCGCAAGGTTACGTGGTTTATCCACATCACACCCGCGGTGAAGTGCTGCGTAGTAAGCGATCAGCTGTAATGGGACAACAGATGCAAGTGGTGCAAGTGCTGGGTGTACAGCTGGAAGGACGAAACGGTCGCCTTCGTCTTCTAGGCCTTTCAGTGAGATGACACATGGGTTTGCGCCGCGTGCAACGACTTCTTTGACGTTACCTCGAATGCTGAGGTTCACGTGCTCTTGCGTTGCAAGGGCAATGACCGGTGTGCCTTCTTCAATTAAAGCAATCGTGCCGTGTTTGAGTTCTCCGCCAGCAAATCCTTCTGCTTGGATGTAAGAGATCTCTTTTAGTTTTAGTGAACCTTCAAGGCACACATAGTAGTCAAGTCCTCTTCCGATAAAGAATGCGTTACGTGTCACTGTGAAGAAGTCACGAGCGATTTGTTCCATTTCATCCTTTTGATCGACAAGGGCTTCCATTGCATTTGCCACAATACCAAGCTCTTTCACAAGATCAAAGTCAAGAGATTGACCATTTAATTCAGCTGCAACGGATGCAAGGATCGCAAGAACAGCGATTTGTGCTGTGTAGGCTTTTGTTGAAGCTACTGCGATTTCTGGTCCTGCATGAAGAAGCAATGTGAAGTCCGCTTCACGAGATAGCGTAGAACCTGGTACGTTTGTGATTGTTAATGCTTTATGACCAAGCTCTTTGACTTGAACAAGTACAGCGCGGCTGTCCGCAGTCTCCCCAGATTGAGAAAGGAAGATGAACAATGGCTTTTTCGATAGAAGCGGCATGTTGTAAGAGAATTCACTTGCTACATGAACTTCTACAGGTACTTTCGCCCAGTTTTCAATATATTGTTTACCGACAAGACCTGCATGGTAGCTCGTTCCACAAGCCACAATGTAAATGCGGTCTGCTTCTGCTACTGCGCTTGCGATATCGCCAGCGACTGACAGCTTGCCGTTTTCGTCTTGATATTCTTGGATGATTTTGCGCATCACAAGCGGCTGTTCATCCGTTTCTTTTAACATGTAGTGAGGATATGTGCCTTTCTCGATGTCGCTTGCATCTAGCTCAGCGATATAAGAAGGACGTGTCATGATATCACCGTCAAGGTTTTTGATGATCACCTCGTCTTTTGTGACAATGACCATTTCTTTATCCATTAATTCCGCATATTCGTTTGTTACTTGAAGCATCGCCATTGCGTCAGACGCTACAACGTTGAAATCTTCGCCGAAACCAACCAATAATGGGCTTTTGTTTTTCGCCACATAGATTGTTTCTTTGTTTTCGTTATCGAAAAGGGCAATTGCGTAAGAGCCTTTTAGTTGAAGAAGCGTTTGACGGAAAGCTTCCTCTGTATCAAGACCTCTGCTTACAAATTGTTCGATGACTTGAACAACAACCTCTGTATCTGTGTCGCTTTTCAGTGTGACGTCTTGTAAATATTCGCGTGTCAATTGTACATAGTTCTCGATGACACCGTTATGAACAAGCGTAAAACGGCCAGAAGCACTTTGATGCGGATGCGCATTGAGATGACTTGGTACACCGTGTGTTGCCCAGCGTGTATGTCCAATTCCTGCTGTAGATGCCACGTTTACATCAACGACCTCACGAAGCTCAGCGATACGTCCTTTTTCTTTGAACACATGCACGCCTTCTTCGTTTGCCACAGCAATACCTGCTGAGTCATACCCGCGGTACTCAAGCTTCTCTAAGCCTTTTAATAAGATTTCTTTCGCATCATTCTGACCAATATAACCTACGATTCCACACATAAATATTCTTCCTCCCGATCACGTGAAAGGGACAAAGAAAGCCTACTAAAATAGAAGGGACATTTCTTCGTCCCTCTCTACATGTTTATTTTGGGAGATCATGTGTATTCCCTTTGTACAAAGAGTCACCTCTTTGCTTTAAAGAAACACTTACGGCTGTGATCTCTTTTGATCAGCCGGGAGGCATCCGCCGAAAATTCGATAACCTCCATCCTCGTCAACTAAGCATCTGTCGTCCGATCGCTTAGTTCGGGCGCTATCATTATAAGAGTTCCTGAACATCTACCCTGCCTTTCCAGCTAGAATAAAAATCCAATAACACAAGGATGATTGTACTATAAGGTCTGACCTCCGTCAATCACAATTTAGGGGTGATCCCTTTCATTTGAGAAAGCGAGACCTCCATACACTATATGCGATGAGGCTTGTCACGTTCTACAATTGATGTGCTCTCCTATGTATGAAGGCATTAGCAAGTTGCCCTCGCCTATATCATTCGTACAGTTCATTTCACTTATGACGATTATTCGAAAAAAAAGCAAACCGCTGCTTAGCGATTTGCTTTCATCTATTACTCAATACCCATTTCCTCTTTGACAACAGCCGTAATTCGAGCCACATATTCATCACACAGCTCTTTTGTTTTCGCCTCTGCCATCACACGTACAAGCGGCTCTGTTCCAGATGGACGAACAAGAATACGGCCGTCACCGTTCATCTCTTTTTCAACCTCTTGAATCACAGCTTTTACTTTTTCATTTTCTTCCACTTTATATTTATCAGACACCTTCACATTCACTAGAAGCTGCGGGAACTTCTCCATTTCAGCCGCAAGCTCTGATAATGTTTTTCCTGTCGCTTTTAGCGTATTCACAAGCATGATGGCAGAAAGCATGCCGTCACCTGTCGTATTGTAATCAAGGAAAATCAAGTGGCCTGATTGCTCGCCGCCGACATTATAGCCGTCCTTTTTCATCGCTTCGACCACATAGCGGTCACCAACAGCGGTTTGGATGCTCTTAATGCCTTGTTTCTCCAGCGCTTTATAGAAGCCGAGGTTACTCATGACTGTTGACACGACTGTATCATCCTTTAACCGGCCTTCACTCTTCAAATAACGTGCACATATGTACATAATTTGATCGCCGTCTACGATATCACCTTTTTCATCGACTGCAATTAAACGGTCACCGTCACCATCAAACGCAAGACCAATATCCGCACCCTTTTCCTTTACAAAAGCAGAAAGTGCCTCTGGATGAGTTGAGCCGACGCCATCATTGATATTCAAGCCGTTTGGTGATGTTCCCATTGTGGACACATCTGCATCTAAATCAGCAAATAAATGTGTCGCAAGAGAAGATGTTGCACCATGTGCACAGTCAAGGGCCACGTGAATGCCTGTGAAATCCTCATCTGCTGTCTGCTTCAAGAATTGCAAGTATTTCTGACCACCTTCAAAGTAGTCATTCATCGTTCCAAGATCGGCTCCAACTGGACGTGGTAATTGATCGACTGGCTGATCCATTAGCTGCTCAATTTCGTTCTCCTGTTCATCTGACAGTTTAAAGCCGTCGCCGCCGAAGAATTTAATCCCGTTATCCTGAACTGGATTGTGAGAAGCAGAAATCATGACACCTGCTTCTGCATCCATTGCCTTCGTTAAATAGGACACGCCAGGTGTTGAGATCACACCTAAACGCATCACTTCAGCCCCAATTGAAAGCAAGCCTGCAACGAGTGCTCCTTCTAGCATATGACCAGATACACGTGTGTCTCGTCCAACGAGTACCTTTGGACGTTCTTTATCCTTCGTGAGGACATAGCCGCCAAATCTCCCAATTTTAAATGCGAGCTCTGGCGTTAATTCGCTATTAGCCACACCCCTTACACCATCAGTTCCAAAGTACTTGCCCATGTTTCAATCGCTCCTTTTTTACCATTCAAGAGGGCTCTGTGTCCTCTTTTTTATCTTCTTTCATCCGCTGTCTCTGAATTGATTCCTTCTTTGCTTTATCTTGTGTCGATTCATCTTTTCTCTTCTTTTCCTGATCATCGTCATCAGACGATCGATCCTTTCGATCATTCGTAGAAGCCGGCTGATCTTCCGTGTCAGTAGAGGTAAGTTTCACCTTGACCTTTGATCTCGTTAATGCCCACGTCACGTTTTGAGGACCATTCACTTGCACTTTGACCTCATGTGTTCCTTCGTTCAAGTCCCCCACATTGATATAGGCTTCAATATCTGAAGCCTTTAGTTTATCAATCGCACTCTTTGATCCCTTTGCTGTTAACGTGAGCCGCCCAGAAGACGGGCTCACAAAATCAGAGGTGAGATCCTTGCTCAGACCCACGACAGAGATTGGTACATTATCGATCTTTTTTTCTTCAGCTGTTGCAACCTTCACTTTGATCTTAACGGTTTCAGGCGACACCTTTTTCACACCATCTGGCAGGGGAATGTCGGCATCAATCTCCGTATCATCTTTGATTTTGCTTAGGTCCAGCTTAACGCCATCAATAAAATCAAGTGCATCTAGCACCTTTTGAGAGCCGTACACTGTGACCTCACTCGGACTTGTCTCAATGCTTGAAATACTGATCCCATCCGGTAAGCTGCCCGTCCGCTCAATTTTAAACGGGACCTTCTTGCTTGGACTCGTGATTGGGACCGTAATATCCACCACTGACGGACTCACTTCGACTGGCAGCTCGTTCCCACTGCTGTCATACACAGTGAGCTTCGCTTCTTTTTCAATCTGTTGATCTACATCCTCTAAGTTCACAAATGCTTTAATGACAGAAATTTTGTCGATTACATCCTTTGAGCCAGTGACAGTCACCTTTTTCGGATTCACAATGGGCTGTTCGGGTGAATAGCCGTCTTTGATTTTATTTTGATTATAAAATTCTGTTTCAACAGGAAATTCAGCTGTCGTTTTTTCTTGTATCGTCACAGTCGTCACAGACGGATTAATTGATAATGTGATTCCCTTTGATACATCTCTTGCCTTCAGCTCCACTTTATGTGTGCCTGTCGTTAAGTTTTGCATATCTGCATAAATTTCAAAATTCTTTGTTTGTCTTGCTGTTTTCACAGCACTTGTTGATCCCTTAATAGTGACATTGACTGTCTGCGGTACACCAGTGACGACGTACTTCTCGTCATCATAATACGCTTTAACAGGAATGTCGGTTAAGGTTGCTTCATCTGTCGTCGATGTTGGGAAAAAGGATTCACCGATTTTTTTCGGCGTGGGCGCTTGCGCTGAATTGACTGCACCATACAGCAATAAAGCGAAGACCAATGCAAGAAACTTTACGGCCCAGCGATTATTCAAAATCTTATCCATTTTTCTTGCCCCTCCAATACCATTTGGTCGAGGAAGCATCTTTGCTGTTCTTACTAAATTCAGCAATCAGCATTTCTTCAAGCGCTTCTTCAGTCAATTCTCGATGGAGATCACCATTTCTTGCGACACTTATGCCGCCTGTCTCCTCAGAGACGATGACGGTTAAGCTGTCTGTCACTTCACTAATACCAACTGCCGCCCGGTGGCGCGTTCCGAGTTCCTTAGAGATAAAAGGACTTTCTGACAGCGGTAAATAACAAGCTGCAGCTGCAATCTCATCACTCTTCATAATGACAGCACCGTCATGAAGCGGGGTATTCGGAATGAAAATATTAATCAGCAGCTCAGAACTCACCTTTGCATTCAAAGGAATTCCTGTCTCTATGTAATCATTCATCCCAGTATCGCGCTCAATTGTCAGCAGCGCTCCTATTCTGCGTTTTGCCATATAGTTAATTGCTTTTGTAATTGCCTCGATCGTTTTCTGCTGCTGTTCCTCTACAGGTGTCCCGCTTCTTGAGAAGAAACGGCCGCGCCCGAGCTGCTCAAGCGCTCTCCTTAGCTCTGGCTGAAAAATAATAATGATCGCAAGGAAACCCCACGTAATCGCTTGGTCCATCAGCCATTGAAGTGTGTTAAGACCGAGATACGCACTTCCCATCCTGACGAGAACAATGACCACAATTCCCTTTAAAAGCTGAACCGCTTTTGTTCCGCGGATGACCATCATTAATTTATATATCACATACCAAACAACGAGTATATCAACAGCATTACCGAGGTACTGCAAAAAAGGAATATCCCCTAAAGCCATTTCCTCGTCCTCCAGAATTTTCAAGTTTCTTCGTGTGATGCATTTTTTTATAAAAAAAGCCTATGTGTAAATACATAGCGAGGCTATTATACCACATTTTATTTCAGCAAGGAAAATAGTTGCCATATATAGCTGGCTGTCTAGTATGCGTGAATCTGAGCAATGATATAGAAAAAGAGCAGCCCCTAAGAGACTGCTCCATGCTGTTTGATTTACTTTTACTCCTCTGGCCCAATGACCCGCATCACGTTTTGTGCTGTGGATTTCATTTTGTACCAGATCCAATCAAACACTTCATTAATTTCATTGATTTGACCAGTGACTTGTCCGGCAGAAGCAGTCAGCTGTTCCCCATTGACGACTGTGACATTTCCATCAACCTTGCCTTCTACAATCAGCTTGCCATTTTTGACAGTGACATCACCTTTGACGGTTTCCCCTTTAGGTACGGTCACTGTATCATTTTCAACCACGAGATTCGGCTGCTTTGACACACTGAAATTATGATCAGTATTCCAGCTTGTAAACAGACTGCCTCCCATCAAAATGAGAAAGAGGGCAGCGGCTACGATCAGCGGGTGAGCTTTGATCCATCTTTGAACCGAGACACGCTTTTTCTCCTTTGGAAGACCTGCCATCACCTTTGCAGTGAAATCAGAAGGTGCTTCTATATGAGATGTACTCTGCACTAGCGCAATGGATTTCTCAATTTGTTGAAAATGAGTACGGCACTCCTCACACGATTGCAGATGGCTTTTTAATTCTTTTTCGTCTTGGGGCTCAATGTCCCCGTCTAAATACTGATGCATAAGCAGGACGATTTTTTCCTGACAGCTCATCAAAATCACCTCACTCAAAGGTCTCTCAACTGTTTCCGGAGAGCCTCTCTACCCCTGTGTATTCTCGTTTTCACTGTACCAACTGGTATATTCAGAATCTCACTAATTTCTTTTAACGAGAGTTCATCAATATACTTTAATACGATGACTGAACGATATTTATCGGGTAATCTTAGAATTTTTTGCTGAATGGTACTCGATAACTCAAGAGACACCACCTCATCCTCTGGCAAAATGCCATCAGCAGCAATTTGAGAATACATATTCAGTCCTTCTGTTCCTGCCACCTCTGCATCTAAATAATAATCCGGCTTTTTTTTGCGAATACGGTCGATGGTCAGGTTGGTTGCAATGCGGTACAGCCACGTGGAAAACTTACGATTCACATCAAAGCTCTCAATATTCACATAGGCACGAATAAACGCCTCCTGCGCAATATCCTCTGCTTCGTGTGCATTCCCAAGCATACGGTAGCACAACTGATAAATTTTGTCTTTATACAGGTCTACGATGTCTGTAAATGCGTTCTGGTCGCCTTTTTTCACTTGCTTAATTCTCTTTTTGATCATTGTGTCCATAGTATATTCAACCTCTGCCTTCACCGGTCTTTATGTATACGAACCTCTTTCCAAAAGGTTTCATTCTCCTCTAAAAAATAGTGTAACAAATTTTTGACAGCGTGTTACGCTTATTAGCCAGTAAAAACCTTAATATATCCTTAAATTTCCCCAAAATAAAAAAAACGGGAACAAGTCCCGCTCTACAATAACTTTTCACCCATTAAAGAACCAATTAAAGCAACAGCCGCTTCTGCTGTTTTATTTTTCTCATCTAATACTGGATTTACCTCCACAAATTCGGCTGAAGTTAAAATACCTGCTTCCTCTAAAAGCTCCATTGCAAGGTGACTCTCACGATAACTAATGCCGCCTGCCACAGGAGTTCCTACACCCGGGCATTCCGCTGGATCTAGCCCATCTAAATCAAGTGATAGGTGGACACCATCTGTTCTTTCCTTTAAATACAAAATTGCTTCCTCCATCACCCTTGTCATCCCTAAACGATCAATTTCATGCATCGTATACACCTTCATACCTTTTTCTCTAATCAACTGCCGCTCTCCTTCATCTAAGGAACGAGCACCAATTAATACGACATTTTCGGGTTTCAATTTAGGAGAATAACCACCAATGTTCGTTAAATCAACATGCCCAAGGCCAAGACTGACAGCAAGCGGCATGCCATGAATATTTCCAGAAGGAGAAGTTTCCTCCGTATTTAAATCACCGTGTGCATCATACCAAATGACACCCAAGTTTTCATAGTGCTTAGCTACACCGGCAAGTGTGCCAATCGCAATGCTGTGATCACCGCCTAAAATCAGTGGAAACGAACCTGACTGCACAATACTGTCAACCTTTTCAGCAAGCAGCTGATTGGCACCAGCATTCTCCGTTAGATTTTTTAATTTTTCACTTGTATATAAACCTTTCTCATCGTCCCTTTGCTCGACTGGAATATCCCCGAGATCCTCCACATCAAATGAGAGCGATTCCAATTTTTCTTTTACGCCAGCACATCGAATCGCACTCGGCCCCATATCGACGCCCCTTCTCGTTTGACCCAAGTCCATCGGAACCCCGACAATCGTGACCCTCTTTTGATCTCCCATATGTACATCCCCTTTCTGTCATGCCTATATTTTACTTTCTCGATGCCTCCTGACTCAACTCGACAACATTTTGAATAGTTATACATTCCCTCTGCTAACATAAAAAAAAGACACCTTTTTCAAAAAGGTGTCCAGGCTGTCGAGAAAATCTCGACAGCTTTATTTTTTTCCTTAAAATTTACATCTCCTCATTTTATAATAGAGAAAAA
>NZ_JAWJBV010000018.1:0-58974 GCF_046536015.1 Bacillus sp. SIMBA_154 | reverse complement strand
AGTGGCTAAACGCGGCGGACTGTAAATCCGCTCCCTCCGGGTTCGGCGGTTCGAATCCGCCCCCCTCCACCATTTTTATTTTCATAGGGGCATAGTTTAAAGGTAGAACAGAGGTCTCCAAAACCTCCGGTGTGGGTTCGATTCCTACTGCCCCTGCCAATTATATGATATGATTCATAACATCTATGGCGGTTGTGGCGAAGTGGTTAACGCACCAGATTGTGGCTCTGGCACTCGTGGGTTCGATTCCCATCAATCGCCCCATTTTATTATTGGGCTATAGCCAAGCGGTAAGGCAACGGACTTTGACTCCGTCATGCGTTGGTTCGAATCCAGCTAGCCCAGTTGATATGCGGAAGTAGTTCAGTGGTAGAACACCACCTTGCCAAGGTGGGGGTCGCGGGTTCGAATCCCGTCTTCCGCTCCAATAATGGCGGCATAGCCAAGTGGTAAGGCAGAGGTCTGCAAAACCTTTATCCCCGGTTCAAATCCGGGTGTCGCCTTTTTTGAAAAGACTGCCGGGGTGGTGGAATTGGCAGACACACAGGACTTAAAATCCTGCGGTAGGTGACTACCGTGCCGGTTCAAGTCCGGCCCTCGGCACCATTGATTTTTATCATAAGTTGCGCTCTTTAATGATCATGCCGGTGTGGCGGAATTGGCAGACGCGCACGACTCAAAATCGTGTTCCTCACGGAGTGCCGGTTCGACCCCGGCCACCGGTATCTATTAAAATTTTCATAATCGGTAATTGAACTTAATATACCGTCAAACTAACGTTTCTCCATTGTGGTGAGGCGTTTTTTTGTTTTCCCATCACCTCTAATCGAAGTTGCGAGGGGGAGAAAGCTATCTCACAATGGAATGATACGTGTGAACTAGAACGCGAGTATATAGTGAGAGGGGATTTTTGTTCCGTACTATGACTTTGCTTCAGACGATCATTCAAGACGATAGGTCTCATTATTATCCGCTTTTTAGAGAGTACTGTGAACGAAAAGAACAGGGGCTGCGTAAAGATGCGCTGAAGGTTCTTCAGTCCTTTATAGAAGAGATGAAGCAGTTGGATTTTGAAACTCAGCGAGTATTTGTTGCGTGGCTGTTTGAGTGGATTGAACAGTTTGAGAATGGCCATCATTTGCTCGTTTTTCCGCTGACAAGGGGTATTATCATTCCGGTATTTCAAGAGTGGATGAAGCTTGATCGTGTTGATGTGAGGCCATATCGCTGGCAAGGCTTGTTTGTGCATCAAGGAGAAGGGCTGCCTTATTTATTGAAGGCGGGCAGTGATGAGCACCGTGTGATTGTTCATATTTGTGAAATCTATCTAGCGGCTTTATGGTATTCGTTTCATCATATACATGAAGATCTTTATTTAAGTACCTTCGAGATGGATCAAGAGCGAATTCAGGGCATTCAAGATGTCATGATGCTGATACAAGATGAAAGAACACGTACTTTTTTTCAAAAACAAGCAGACTACTATGCTCAGCTTTTATCTGCCTGGATTGAATTTCAGCAAACGGAGACAATCGGGTTTATGAAATGATGTGCGGAACTTGAAAAACCATATGAATGGGTGGAAGCCTTTTATTATCGCCAATAGGTGTATTGTGATGAGAAAACGACAGAATGGATTCTGCCGTTTTTTATATGTTATGTCATATTCGTTCTATTTCTAAATGATCTGAGTGAAAGTATTTCAATACATAGACATCTGGATTGCTGAGCTTCTCCCACTCATTGAAGCCAATGTTCGAATCGACGTGTTTGAGGAGCAGGCTCATGATATTACCGTGTGTGACGAAGAGGGTATGATCTTCTTCTAAATGTATTTGTTCGTATAGAACCTCTACGATCCTTTTCATGGCTTCCTGGCTTGATTCACCGCCTTCATATGTGATGTTTACATCCATAAAACTAAGCTTTAGCTTCTCATACCAATCGTCCATTGGTTTGCAGCTTAACACACGTTCAGAGAGACGTTCATCAATTTTCATCTTAAGTTGTTTTGCAAGAGCAAGAGGCTGGATGGTTTGGATCGCTCGTTTATAAGGACTTGAGATGATCTGATTGAGGTGTATGCTGGAAAAGAATTGGGCAAGTGTGTGTGATTGAGCGATGCCCTGCGGTGTTAAAGCCGCTTCTTTGGATTGTGCATCTGCTTGGCAGTGTCTGACGACATAATAGGTTTTCATGGAATTACACCTTTCATTGAGTATAAAAAAATCATCCAGGATTGGATGAGCATTCATGATCTAGGTTCATTTGTTCGTATCTGTTTCTTTATAGGGATCTGTAAGCTTGGAGGTCAGGTCTAAGTTGAACAAAAAATCATCTACGGTGTCTGTACCAAAGGGAAGTGTGGAAAAGTTGATTGGAATGCTGTCTTCTTGCGTTTCTGAAGCGATCGGCTGTTTGTGCTGCTTTTTTCGCCAGTTCTTAAACAAGCGCATGTGGGAGCCTCCTTTTCTAAGAAAAAGATGGATTTATACATAATATACGGGGAGAGTTGTCCAGGCGTCAATTGTTTTCTTTAAACATTTCTATTATTTGATTTTCGATCATTTGTTGCGATATCTTCAAGTAGCAAGTCACTTTGCTATAATGAAATGGAAAACACCTCACAGGACAAATGAAAACATTTATAGAGGAGCATATACAAATGAGAGAGATTTCAATATTAGTGGCTGATGATGATCGAGAAATTGCGGATTTAATTGCCATTCATTTGAATAAGGAAGGATTTCATGTTATCAGAGTATCAAATGGCCGGGAAACGCTACAGGTCGTGGAAGAACAATTGATTGATTTACTCATATTGGACATCATGATGCCTGAAATGGACGGCTATGAAGTGACACATCGTATACGTGAAAAGTATCATATGCCTATTATCTTTTTGAGTGCGAAAACATCTGATTTTGATAAAGTACAAGGACTTGTGATTGGGGCAGATGATTATATGACAAAACCATTCGTTCCAATTGAATTAGTAGCTCGTGTGAATGCGCAATTACGCCGTTCGATGAAGTTTAATCAGTCTCACGCTTTGAAAGAAGATCACACACGGTTAGAATATAGTGGGCTAGTGATTTCGCTTGATCAACGCTTGGTTACGTTATATGACAAAACCATTGAGCTTACGCCGAAAGAGTTTGATATTTTATATTTATTAGCTAGCCATCCTAAGAAAGTCTTTAGTACAGAGGCTATTTTTAACAAAGTGTGG
Source organism: Bacillus sp. SIMBA_154 (assembly GCF_046536015.1). Taxonomy (NCBI): domain Bacteria; kingdom Bacillati; phylum Bacillota; class Bacilli; order Caryophanales; family Bacillaceae; genus Bacillus; species Bacillus sp. SIMBA_154. The sequence goes on along the minus strand of NZ_JAWJBV010000018.1, from coordinate 55,742 downwards.
GGAGAGGTTTATTTTGAAGGTGCAAACACGGTGATGGTTCATATTCGGACACTTCGGAAGAAATTAAAAGAGGACCGGCAGAAAGATAAATGGATTAAGACTGTTTGGGGCGTAGGGTATGCATTCAATGGTTAAATTCATGAGTTTTCGTATGAAAATGGTACTATTGTTTGGACTAAGTATGCTGCTTGCTGGAGCCGTCATTTCTTCTGTCTTTTTAGTTCTTCGTTTTTACTATCAAAACTATGTCCAAATGGGGGGCTTTTTCCATCAAGTGCGTCTAATAATTGCTGCATTTGGCGATTATAATCTGTTTTTGTGCTTGTTTATTCCTGTGTCCATTCTTTTTTTCTTTTTGCTCACAAAGCGATATGCGTTATATTTCCAAGAAATTTCACAAGGCATCCATCAACTTGCCGAGGGAAATTTTACACATCGTGTGCAGATTAAATCGAAGGATGAATTTCAAGCGATTGCTGAGGATATTCATTCTGCAGCAACCACTTTAAAAGAAGCTATTGAGCGAGGGGATTTTGCAGAAAGCAGTAAGGATCAGTTAGTGGTGAATTTAGCACATGATTTGCGAACACCGCTGACGTCTGTTCTCGGGTATTTGGATTTGATTTTGAAGGGTGAGTATGTAACCGAAGAGCAAATGAACCACTTTTTAACCATTGCGTTTACAAAATCACAGCGTTTAGAGAGACTGATTGATGAATTGTTTGAGATCACTCGGATGAACTATGGAATGCTTCCAATTAAAAAGAGTGAAATTCATTTAACAGACCTTCTTCATCAGTTGAAGGAAGAGTTGTATCCTTTAATAGAACAAAATCAATTGAGTGTCCGAATCCATTCTACGTCTGATCTGATGGTCATGGGTGATGGAGATCTTCTTGCTCGAGTATTTGAAAATCTAATGACTAATGCGATTCGGTATGGAAACGACGGTCAGTATATTGATATCAATGGTTTTACGGATGAGAATGTGAAAGAAATTGTGATTCAAGTTGTGAATTATGGACATGTGATCCATGAAGGTGATCTGCCCCATCTTTTTGATATGTTTTATATTGGAGATAAGTCGCGAACGTATAAAGAAAATAGCACTGGGCTCGGCTTGTTCATTGCTAAAAATATTGTAGAACAGCATGAAGGAACAATTACTGCGGATAGCAATAGAATTCAGACTACTTTTGAGGTTCGATTGCCAATGGAGAAAAAACTTTATGAAACGTCATGATGGTTTAAGAAAAATTTAAGAATTGCCCTACTTATTATTTAAATCATTTCGCCTATACTTTTCTCTAAGATAAGAGAATTTGTGAGGGAAGGGTAGATGATAGATGAGAAAGGTGTTAATAGGGGGCAAAATTTTTGTCATCATTGTGCTGTTGATAGTTGTTTGGGAAAAGGTAGAGGAACAAATACATGTAGATATGAAACAGTTCATTCCTTTTTCCGGTGCCAATGAATTTGTGAGTCCAAATATTTATATGATCGATCGAGAATCAGGGGATGTCGTTTACGAAAAAAAGGCGAAGTCTAAGGTGTATCCAGCATCATTGACAAAAATCATGACAGTGATTGTAGCACTTGAACATTTGGACGACCTAACTAAATCGGTTTCAATTGATCAAAATACATATCAAGACATGATCTCAAAGAATTCTTCAATGGCTGGTTTTTTGGGTGGTGAAACAGTCACGTATCGTGATCTTTTATATGGAACCATGTTACCTTCAGGTGGTGAAGCAGCAAACTCGTTGGCCATCCATACTGCAGGAAATGTGAAGGATTTTGTTCGCATGATGAATGAAAAGGCTGCTGAACTCGGATTACATGATACTCATTTTATGAACCCTGAAGGACTGCATGATGAAAACCAATATACAACCGCTTACGATGTTGCGAGCATGTTATCTTATGCGCTGAATGTTCCACATTTTAGAGAGGTATTTACAAAAGAAACCTTTCAAACCTCTCCGACGAAAGAGCATCCGACTGGTGTTTTGTTGAAATCAACTGTTCTTACGTTACTTCATCAGGAAGACAAACAGGGATTTGAGATTATTGGCGGTAAATCAGGGACGACTTCCGAAGCAGGTCAATGCTGGGCGTCTCTTGGGGTAGTCAATGATCGTGAATATATTACTGTTGTCATGGGTGCTCCGCTAGAAGATATACGTCATCCAGACAGGCAGCAAATAAAAGATACGATGAAGTTATATCAAAAAGTGACGTCTATTTAAGAAGTGGAATTTTGAATTTGCAAGAGTCACCAATTTCTGAGACATAAAAAAGCGCCCAGTCCCGAAGTGGGGCACTTTTTTATATTTACATGGCACGGCGTAATGCTTGCAGTAATTTACGTTCGCATCTTATGTTGTAACGCTTATGATGGAGTTTATCCGTTTTAAACCGACCAATGACACGGCGAACATCTTGGTTATAAATGATGAGCTCTCTGAAAGTTTGATCATTTAATAACGCTTGAAACCAGCTATATTTTTTCAGATGTACTGCGTTCCTTGATATCTCTTCTTCATCTACCTGTAGAAAAGGGATGTACAGAGCAAGGGTAAAGATGTCTAAAAAGAATCCCACATGACCTCCTCCTTTCATATGTTTCATTACGCTTAGAAAGAGGAAAGGTTTCATTCAATAGACAACTCCATCCTTTAGCCTGCAATGTGTGCATCTTTAAATGTGCCATTTATATTTCCAGTGACAAGGATGACATGTCCCAAAAATAAATCACCGTCATGATAGTAGGCTTCAAACTCTCCATTTGGATAAGCTTGCAGGCTTTCAAGTGAAATGCGGTTTATAAATTGGTCATGTGTGATCTCTTCTTGATTTTCATCTGAATCGTCTTGTTCCTGCCAGTCTTTTGCTAGCTCAATCAGCTTATTTGCCGCAAATGATTTAATAGAAGAATCCCATTTAGTCTGCTCTTGTACGAGTCGTCTAGCGGCTTGGAGAGAGTCGTTTATTTCTTCTTCTTCTCCGAGATTGAAGTAGAGAAGGCACTCTTGCTTCCCCCATTGGATCGTCGTTTCAAATAAGTCTAGTCCTTTCACTAATTCAAAGGTGCCCAGCTTGTCATCGTGATAAAAGGAGCTTCTTCTAATATCTCTTGAAGCTCTCTATCCTTTGTATCTGTATCGATGAGTGATACCAGCATGAATTCATCTGTACCTTTTCGTACCTGAAGTGTAACGATTGATTCTTTATGTAATTGTGCCTGTTTTTCCCGTAACCCCTCTTCATCTGTTAACCAGCAGAGTCTCACTTTTTCGGTTGTGATGCGGCCTTTTTCCTTCCATGCAATCAGTGGAATTGAAGCGGTCCAAAGAGATTCTTTTCCTGCGCCTACTCCAGAAGGTCCTGTGACAGCAATCATGTCTACTAGTTCTTCTGAAAACCTTTCTTCAAATGCGTTCATTTGTTTGTTTTTCTTCATGTGATGTCCCCCAGCTACATAAGAATGATATGATCAAAATCTATATCTTTATCACACCGCACATTAGCAGGGGAAATCAAGCCTTTTTTGCTTAAAACTGTTTTTTGGACTTACAGAAGGAGTGAGAATACATGGATTGCTGGAGTTGAGTCACAATAAAAGAGCAAATTGAGGAGTTGGGTTCGAATTTTGTATAAATTTGGGTAAATGAGTCGAAAAGCCTAGGTGATTCTTCCTTTTCTTTATAATTACTTTGACACGATTAGATGAAAAAAGTAAAGTAATACTAAGTGATTTACAAAACCTTCATCATCCACTGAAGCATGAAGTGTTAGTGAATTTAATGTAAATGGATATTTCACCTTTTATTTACTCGTATTTTTTTTGAAACTTATGATGCTTCTCATCCGTTATATTAAAGGAGCACATGTATCCGGCGGAGACAGAGCATCGGAATGCTGGGTGCAGAAGATTTACATTTGCAAAATGAATGTAAATTTTTTATGATTTCATTTATATCAGATCGAAAAAAAGAAAGAAGAGGTTTTATGAAAAAAATATTTGCGAACAAATATAGCTTTTTTGTTTTGGCTGTTCTTTTATTCTGGGCAAAATCTTACACAGCCTACAAAATGGACTTTAATTTAGGAGTGAAAGGTTCTTTTCAAGAGGGTCTTCTCTTATTAAATCCATTTAGTTCAGCCATCGTGTTTTTGGGACTTGCTCTCTTTTTGAAGGGGCGTAAATCTGCCATTGTTTTAATTGTCATTGACTTTATTATGACCGCACTTTTATATGCAAATGTAGCGTACTATCGTTTCTTTGATGATTTTTTGACTTTCTCAACAATGAAACAAGCAGGCAATCTTGGAGGAGGTATGACTGGCGGTGTGTTGTCGAGCATTAAGCCGCATGATCTTTTGTACTTCCTTGATATCATGATCTTGATTGCCATTGTGATTTGGAGACCGGAAGTGAAGAAATTCCAAATGAAAAAGACGTTTGCACTGCTTATTGTGGCTGCAGGTGTTGGGTTGTTCTTTGTCAATCTGCATTTAGCTGAAAAGGATCGTCCGGAATTATTAACGAGAACATTTGATCATAAGTATGTTGTCAAATATTTAGGTGTCTATAATTATACGATTTATGACGGGGTGCAATCAGCGCAAAACGCAACGCAGGTCGCAAATGCGAGCAGTGAAGATTTAACTGATGTCGTGAACTATACGGCTTCTCACTATGCGAAGCCAAATGCAGAATATTTTGGTAAAGCGAAAGGTAAAAACATCATTAAAATCCATTTAGAGAGTTTCCAGTCGTTCCTAATTGATTACAAACTAAATGGAGAAGAAGTAACGCCGTTTTTAAACAAACTGGCTCACGGAAAAGGTGATTTTACGTATTTCGATAACTTCTTCCATCAGACAGGTCAAGGAAAAACAGCAGATGCTGAGCTGATGATGGATAATAGTATGTTTGGCTTGCCAGAGGGTGCAGCGTTTGTGACAAAGGGTGAAAATACCTACCAATCACTTCCTGCGATCCTAGATCAAAAAGCAGGCTATACAAGTGCTGTGCTTCACGGGGACTACAAGTCTTTCTGGAACCGTGACACGATTTATAAGCATATGGGAATTGATCAATTCTTCGATGCTTCATATTACAACATGGATGAAGAAAACCTTGTAAATATGGGTCTGAAAGATAAGCCATTTTTTAAAGAATCAATCCCAATGTTAGAATCAATGAAAAAGCCATTTTATGCACATTTAATGACACTGACAAATCACTATCCATTTAATTTAGATGAAAAAGATGCGACGATTGCTAAGGCCACAACTGGCGATAAAACAGTGGATAATTACTTCCAAACAGCAAGATATTTGGATGAGTCATTAGAGCAATTCTTTAAGGACTTGAAGAAATCAGGTCTTTATAAAGACTCAGTTATTTTATTATATGGTGATCATAACGGTATTTCTGAGAACCATAACCGTGCAATGAGTGAAATTCAAGGAAAAGAAATTACACCTTATCAAAATGCACAAAACCAGCGTGTACCGCTCATGATTCGTATCCCTGGAAAACAGGGTGGCGTGAATCATACGTATGGTGGTGAAGTAGACGTAATGCCAACGCTTCTTCATTTACAAGGGATTGATTCAAACGAGTTCGTGAATTTCGGAACAGATCTATTTTCTAAAAAGCATGACCAAACCGTTGCATTCCGTAACGGAAACTATGTGACACCGACATATACCCTTGTAGATAATACAGTCTACGATACAAAAACGGGTAAAGTGGTGAAACAAAATAAAAAGACAGAGGCAATTAAAGCCCGTGTTGATAATCAGTTAAGCCTTTCAGATAAAGTGCTCTACAGGGATCTTCTTCGATTCCATAAGCTATCGGATTTCAAACCAGTGAATCCGTCTGATTATTTCTATGGTAAAAACAAAGAGAACGAAGCAGATTCTTCTGCTAACTAACTGAGTTTTGGGCAAGCACAGAAAGGTGCTTGCCTTTTTCTCTCTTACAGCTTGATTTGTTGGCAAAATATGTTTATATTTAGGGGGAAACAAGCGTGACGTCAGCTGTAAGCTGGCGAAAACTCATTTCGTCCTAGGGGATTTCAGGAGGAGCTTATGACAACAAATACAAAAACACAAAAAAAGAAATCAGAGTTATGGGGCTGGATCAAAGCCATCTTAATCGCATTCATTGCTGTTTTTATCATTCGTAACTTTTTATTCGCACCGTACATTGTCAAAGGGTCATCTATGTATCCGACATTGCATGATACAGAACGGGTTTTTGTGAATAAAACCGTCGATTATTTCGGTGATTATAAACGAGGACAGATCATTGTCCTTGATGGGGAAGACCGCAGCACTCACTACGTGAAACGATTGATTGGTTTACCTGGTGATAAAATCGAAATGAAAAACGACCAGCTGTATGTAAATGGCAAAAAAGTGGCAGAGCCTTATTTAGCGTCAAACAAAAAGCAAGCAGCCGCAGATGGCACTTTGCTGACACCTGATTTTGGCCCTCTTACAGTCCCAAAAGGAAAGTACTTTGTCATGGGTGACAATCGCCAGAATTCAATGGACAGCCGCAACGGCTTAGGTCTTTTTACAAAGAGTGATATTCAAGGGACAACATCATTTGTGTTTTATCCTTTCCAAGATATTCGATTACTCAACCAATAATAAACAATTTGAAAGCACACAGCCGTGTGCTTTCAGATTGTTGACAAAGGGCTAAAATGATCTTCATTTTAGCCCTTTGTCTTCTTTTCAGCTCAGCGTGATAGAAAACCCTTGAAGTCTAGGAAGGACGAGTACCGGAGCGGAGCGAATTTAAGATTCGTGAGCACCGGCACGCAGGACTGACACCGAATGCGAGGGGTTGTCTACATGCTGAAAGCACACAGCCGTGTGCTTTTTTCTGTTTCTTTAAGACTGGCTTTTTGCAATCGCCTGCTCAAGATCTGCAAGGATGTCTTCAATCGCTTCTGTTCCAACAGATAAACGAATGAGTTCTGGTGTGACGCCTGTCGCCTTTTGCTCATCTTCACTTAATTGTTGATGTGTCGTGCTGGCAGGATGAATGATCAGTGATTTAGAGTCGCCCACGTTTGCAAGATGTGAGAAAAGCTGCACGGAATCAATGAGCTTTTTACCTGCTTCTCGTCCACCTTTAATACCGAATGTGAGGATCGCACCTTGTCCTTTTGGTAAATATGTTTGAGCCAGCTCATAGGATTCATGGCCTTCAAGACCAGGGTAGCTTACCCACTCTACAAAAGGGTGATCCTGTAAAAATTGCGCTGTTTTTAACGCATTTTCACTATGCCGCTCAAGACGTAAATGCAATGTTTCTAAGCCTTGAAGAAGCAAAAATGAGTTAAAAGGTGACAGTGCTGCGCCTAAATCACGTAAGAGCTGTACACGTGCTTTTGTGATATAGGCCGCTTCTCCAATCGCTTCAGTATACGTGAGGCCATGATAACTTGGATCTGGTTCAGTCAGCCCTTTGAACTTATCACTGTCAGCCCAAGGAAACCCGCCGCTATCGACGATGACACCGCCAATTGATGTGCCATGTCCGCCAATGAATTTCGTCGCTGAGTGGACGACAATGTCTGCGCCAAACTCGATAGGTCTTAATAAATAGGGGCTGGCGAGCGTATTGTCCACAATAAGCGGAATATGGTGTTTGTGTGCAATGGCTGAGACGGCTTCAATATGTAAAATGTCGCCTTTTGGATTCCCGATGCTTTCTGCATACACTGCTTTTGTTTTATCCGTAATCGCTGCTTCAAGTTCTTCAAGATTGGATGAATCGACAAATTTCACTGTAATCCCGAGCTTTTTTAGGGTATGAGCAAACAGATTGTAGGTGCCTCCATAAAGACTGCTGGAGGATACAATTTCGTCCCCGGCTCCTGCAATGTTTAAAATAGAGTACGTAGTGGCTGCTTGTCCAGAAGAGACAGCAAGTGCACCAATTCCACCTTCAAGCTCAGCGATCCTTTTTTCAAATACGTCGTTTGTAGGGTTCATAATACGTGAATAAATATTTCCAGGTTCCTGCAGTCCGAATAAATTCGCCGCATGCTCACTATCCCTAAAACCGAAAGAGCTTGTTTGATAAATAGGCACGGCTCTTGAATAGGTTGCTGAATCAAGTTCCTGACCTGCATGAATGGCTTTTGTTTCTAAACGAAATTGAAGTTCTTCTGACATGTGTGTATCCTCCTTTTGTTAGATAAAACCAACTACTTTGATAAGAAATATTTAATAAGACTATAAATCTTGTTTCATGCTTGGTCAATCATTTTTTAGATAAATCTGAAAAAACAATAAATATAGTTGACAGGTCGGAATAATATGTATCAACATAAGCATACTGAAAACATCACCAAGAATGGCTGATCGGTCAACCGAAGGCTCTATCACTCAAGCATGAGTGAAGGGCCTTTTTTTATTTTAATCAGAAGGGAAGATGAACTTGGAAAAAAGAAAAAACGAAAAAAATACAGAAAACATATGGATCTCACACTAGACATTTTGATTGAGCAGAACAAATATGAGATTTACAGCAATCAAGAAAGAACGAATAGAAGCGATTTACGATCGAATTGATGAAAAGCATATAAGGTCAAAATAACTTTTTTAGGTTAAGGGACTTACTGTGTATATGTCTGATGACAACAGGGATCGAGGTTTCATTGACAATTTCAATTATGATTGCTGGTGAAATCATTGGGAACAATTATTTTTCTGATAGAGCCTCTGCCGCAATTTTCTCAGAAATATAGAAAAAGTATAGTAGTCACTTCTAGGCTGCTGTTCTTTTTTCATCGAAAGGAAGCGAGTCATATGTTGTGTCCTGCTGAAGCAGGTAAGGGCTTTTTTCCCAAGGCACTTTCTTGTATATACATATTTTCGGTGACAAGAGAAGAAGGAAAATATGCCCACTCTTTTGTCGGAATTATCAGTAAATATTTCATAATTGGTGACATAACGACATGAAATCAGGACTTTTATATCTGATATATCGGGGGAATTCTTTCTATCTCACAAAAATGAAAGAACATATAGAAGAGATGATGAAAATGAACTATTTGAAAAAAAGTAGAAAAAAGATGGAATCAATGCCATTATATGGGTTTTGTAGGTATTGTGTTGTGGTAAAAACTAGTGAAAAAGAGAGGGTTCATCCAGTTGGGAGTGAATAATTGAATAAAAAGTCACGTTTTAATCGAAAGTATGTTCGGTCAAAAATGGGATCTTCTGTTGATGTTTGGAGTGTGACGCCTATGATACGATCATCATAAGCTGGGAGGTGAAAAGTATGACTTATGCAGCGCCGCAAGTTGACTATTCCACTATGGAACCTGCTATTATGGACCAAGCTTGGTTCTTAGTATTTGTTGCAGTCCTTCTTGGATTGGGAGCAACAGTTGTTCTAGGAGCAGCAGTTTGGTGTTTAGCAAACGGCAAGGGTAGCTTTACAGGAGCCGTTCAGTGGGAAAGTGGCTTAAAAGTCCAAATTGAATGTAAGTAGCTATACTTAGGATTCATCTTTTTACTTCTATGATATGACACCAGGGCTAAACCGTCTGTGGCGGGCGGTTTAGCCTGATCTGTTTTTAAAAGAATATGCAGACACTTGGAGGTTATATGTTTACGATCGAGAATTTAACCAAGACGTATAAAAATAATGTGACTGCTGTCAATGATTTTCATTTAAAGGTTGCCCCTCATCAAATCGTTGCTGTTGCTGGACCGAATGGATCTGGTAAAACAACGATGATTAATTGTATACTCGGCATCATTAAGCATACAAAAGGAACGATTCACTTGCAGGACGTCACAAATGATGACCCATCCTTTAAAAAACAAGTAGCCTATATTCCAGATGACCTGTTGCTCCCTGAAGCATTGACTGGTGCTGAATATTTAGATTTTGTTTCTTCTATGTATGAATGTAAAACAATTCATAGAAGAAATCAACTAATTGAACTGTTTGATATGGACTCGGCTTTATCAAGACCGATCGAAACGTATTCACATGGTATGAAAAAAAAGACACAGCTCATTGCCGCCTTTATGCTTGATAGTCAATTGGTGATCATGGATGAGCCCTTTAGAGGACTTGATATTGAAGCGGTTATAAACACAAAGAAACTGATGAAGCGTTATGCCGAGAACCATGGTGCAATCTTGCTTTCAACGCATGATATGCTTTCAGCGGAAGAGCTGTGCCACAAAATCGCCATTATTTCTAAGGGAAATAAAATGGATGAAGGAACAGTCTCAGCCTTAAAGGAAAAGTATCAATCAAGCACACTGGAACAGGTGTTTCTGAAAGCTTCAATGTTAAGTGATAGGGGTGCACATTTTGATGAAATCATTAATCATTTCTAAAATGATGCTTAAAATGTGGCAGCAGGAGATGTATAAGCTCTTTGATACTCAAACGAAGCGAATCATTGTGGTCTTATTCTTTTTGTTTGCAGTCACAATGGGGGCCATCATTGGATATAGTTTTACTGGTGTCTTTATGAAGGCTTTCTTAAATGGAGATGAACGTTCACTTGGATTATTGGTTGTGTCGATGGCGATCAATGCATCTATTTTTACAAGCTTGTTATTTGTTCTGATCAAGGTCAGAACGCCTGAACAAGACCGGTTTTCTATGCAGCTCAGCTGGTTCCCGCTCTCTACCTTTCAGAAAAGTCTTGGATACTTCATTCCGATGGTGATAGTGGTGGCAGGGCTTGTTTTATTTTTTATCGGTATCCTGCTTTTACCTAACTTTATTGCCCAGGGAATCGGAATTTTCTTTATCTTTACTTTCTTTTTGATGGTGATTTTGCAATCGCTTTTTGTCTTCATGCTGCTGCAGCTCATTTATAACATTACTTATTTGCTCGTTCTAAAATTAAAATTACCGTTGCAAAAATTTGCAGCGATCTTTGTTTTATTGGCACTGGTTGTGGCGTATGGATTGACGCATTTTGATATCAGCCAAATTCAGCAATCATATATTCAGTTTGATTATCATTTAATGTATTTTACAGCACCGTTTTTCCTTGCAGCACAAGGGATGTCTCCAGAAGGGGTATACTATGCAATTTTGATTCTGTTCATCCTTTTATCAGCGGGCGGCGCATTTCTTTCTCTTGCGATGATGCCGATTATGGCAGAGAAAAAAGCGTTAACCTTTTTAAACAAATTGCCGTTCTCTTCTTCAAAAAAATGGTCACTTATTGTAAAGGAAATCAAATCACAGGTGCGAAATGAAGAAAACATTTTAAACTTTCTCATTCTTCTCATTGTGATCTTATTCGTCCGTTATCAGTTTGGATTCCGGTTTGAAGAAGAAGCGTTTTTTGTTCTATGTGCTCTTGCTGGATTAACAGCCTTTAATTCATTTGGCAATGATAAACGTATGCTAGGGATGTATAAAACATTTGGCCTAATGTCGTGGGAAGTGGCTCTGTATAAGTTTATTGGACTTCTGCTCGTTGGTGTGATGCAGATTGCTTTATTCATGCTGACAACACTGACGCTCCCTGATCAGATTTGGAACGTATTGATTGGGGCCGCTGTGTTATGCAATGCTACTGCGCTCTTTTATGTGGTAGGTATTTTACTTCCTCTTGATCGGAACAATCCATACACAGGCATTTTTTCATTTGGAGCACTTATTTTACTTATGATTCCAATTGTTTTTATTGGAAACTATGTCATAGGGGAGTCGAGTCAAACGCTTCAGTGGCTGCTTGTGGCTGCTTTTGAGGGTCTGCTCATCTTTGCCATATACAAAGGTTTTTCATGGAGGTATTCACATGATTCAACTTCTTAACAGTAAGCTAAAGATTGAGCGGGTACCGGCTCTTGGGCCTTATGTGACCTTACAAAAGAGGCATCTCACTGATACGCAGTATGGAAGCACACTCCCGATTAATGAAAGTGCCTATCATATGTTAACGAAAGTGGACGGCAAGAGGACAGAAGCGAGTATTACGGCAGAGCTAGCCGATTTGTTTCAGGTCGATGAGTCTGTCATTGCTCGTGATTTTTATCAGCTGATGATGGGGCTGAATCAGCATCATTTGCTGTCTATTCATTATCAATCACCATATCGGATTGTCACAGCCTGCTGTCAATTTTTTAAGCAGTATCAAGTAAAGATGAAGGAACGATTTGATTGCACAGGCCACTCATTTCTTCAAATATTGGGGACGGCCTTGCTTATGGTGATGCGTAAAATCATCTTTTTCTGGGTGCTTTTCATGGTCATGGCAGGCATCGCCTTTTTATTCATCCCTGATCCATCGATTGCAGCCATTGCGATTTATTTTTCCATTATTTATTTCGGATTAATTACCGGGACGGCCTTGCATGAGGCAGCACATGGTTATGCACATCGGAAGTTTGCGGGACGGGATGGTCCTCAAGGTTTTTTTGCGAGTGATATGATGTCTGTGAAATTTGTGAGACCTGTATTAGATCCGTTTCAGAAAAAGCAGGTATGGATTACGCTGCTTGGACCGCTTCTCCCTGGTGTGATTGGGGCAGCTGGAATCATTGTGACCGTATTATTTCTGAAAGAAAATCCAATTTCGACAGGTTTCTTTATTTTTTCAATTACGTATTTTATTCAATTACTCTATCTTCTTCCGTTTATGGGGGATGGTAAATCCATTATGAAGCAGCTATTGCTTCGTGGAATGGGAGGACAACGATCATGAACGTTCAGGCAATGAAACAAGGTGCTATAGTTGGTGGTTTCCTAGGATTCTTAGGCTTTCCGATGCTGACAATTGGTGTACTGTTCTATCATTTATTTCAATCAAAAACAAATGATGCATTATTATTTAACAGTCTCGCTTTTGAGATGGAAGGTTCGTCAGCGTTTACTTTTCAGATCAAGCCAAACTTTTTTATTTATATGATTGTGATTTTTGCAGCGAGTTTTCTCATTGTGGCATTGCTGTTGGCAATGAAACAGAAAAAAGCGAAAGATTAGGAGAATTTTCCTAATCTTTTTTTGTATGCTCAACCAAATTTTAGTATAATAAAGAATGAAAAATATTAAAGGGGATATCAATGATTAAAAAATGGAGCATACTTTTGTTCACTGTTTTTCTATTAGCAGGATGCGGTGAGAAGGCCGAAGAAACAACAACGACAGTGAAGACAGTATCTAAAAAAGAAACAGAACCCGTATCTAAGGATCAAGTAACAATTGAAAAAATGAAACTGACAAAGAAAGAAGAAAGCTTACTAGATGCCACAACCACTAATGAAATGGTGGCTCTTACCCTAAAGGGATTAACGAAGAAGAATAAGAGTATCACTTTTATTGGGAGTCATTACAAAAATGGTCGATTAGTTGATAAGGAAGCATCATCTGCCACCTTTGTTTTACATCAGGATGGAACCGATCAAACGATGAATGTGCTCTTACAACTGAATCATCAGAAAGATATATACGAATCACAATTTAGTATTTGGTCAGACAAGAAGAATGATGGAATGATAAAAGCGACTTCAAGCTTTCCATTCAAAGTAGGTGATTATGTTTTTTCTGCACAATCTGAATCTGTCAAAGTGGCTTCAGGAGAAAAAGCACTAATTGCGTATACAGCTGCAATGGGGAAAGATGGGAATTTACCAATGCTTGAGGCAATCGAAAAGAACCCAGAGAAAGCGTTGAAGAATATGTCACATGCATACTTGTTTTATGTCCAGCTAGATAAATAACTATCTTAATATATATGGAGAATATGAAGTTTTTTGACGAAAAATCTTCATATTCTCTTGACGAATTGTTAAGAAAGTTGTAACATAATAAAAGTCAACGCAATGACGTTGCTTTTAAAAGATTGATGCGGGTGTAGTTTAGTGGTAAAACCTCAGCCTTCCAAGCTGATGTCGTGAGTTCGATTCTCATCACCCGCTCCAATACATAATTTTGTTTATAACGCAGTATTTCGTTTCTTAGATAAACGAAGTGTTGCGTTTTTTATTATGTCAGTATAATGTGAAAAAAGCACTGTCAGCTACAGTGCTTTTTCAATGAGTTCATATTTGCTTTCTCCACCATGTATTTGTATAAACATCTTCGTCAAGGATTGTATAAGAGCTTCACTCTTTTCCCGGGAAATAGATGGCGGGAAAAGGATGATTTGAAGAATGTTCTTTGTGTCTTGAGAAATTTGTGCTTTACTTGCTTGAGAAAATAACCCTTTAAGTCCCGTTTCGTCCTGCCATTCGATGTGACCAGCATCATTTTTTGCAAGTGAAAGTGGCTCTTTTAGGCGATCGGCATCTAATGTCAGGATGGGCAAGAAATATTTTAATGAGAAAAATATCGACAAATCCTGTACGGAATTGGTCGAGTCAATAAATTGTTCCTTTTGAATATCAGAAAGAAGTGGAAGGAAAGGAATGTCTTCTATAAGCTCAGTCCATTCTTTGATCGCAGGTACTTCTTTCAAGGCTTTATCTTCGTATTCAAAAAACAAAGACTCTTGAAACAGGCGTAATCGACCTTTTAACATTTGAGGTGATTTACCGACTTCAATATGTGAATATTCAATCTGTCCAACATGGATAGACGGGCTTTGAGGATAAGGAATTTCCATATGTATCTTCACAGTGACTCACTCCAATCGGTCATGATACACTCGTATTATACTGAAAACAACAGAAGAAACAAAGAAAGGAGGTTTGCAAGGTGATTCATGTTGGAGAATTAAAAGAAGAATTGATTCAATATGCGAAAGAAATTGGTGTCGATAAAATTCGATTTGCAAGTGCTGATACATTTGATTCATTAAAGGACCGCCTGATCTTACATGAATCGTTAGGGTATTTGTCCGGCTTTGAAGAGCCTGATATCGAAAAACGAACAAACCCTTCTTTGCTGCTTCCAAAGGCCAAATCAATTGTTGCAATAGCGCTCGCGTATCCTTCCAAAATGAAAGATGCCCCTCGAAGTACAAAGGATGCAAGAAGAGGAATCTTTTGCAGGGCTTCTTGGGGAACGGATTATCATGTTGTATTGAAAAAAAAGCTTGATATGCTCGAGGAATTCTTGCGGAGCAAGCATGTCGATATACGAACAAAATCAATGGTGGATACAGGGGAACTGTCTGATCGTGCTGTAGCAGAACGCGCTGGCATTGGTTTTAGTGCAAAGAACTGTATGATTATCACACCAGAGTTCGGCTCTTATGTGTACTTGGCTGAAATGATTACAAATGTTCCATTTGAACCGGATGAGAAAATTGAAGACCAGTGCGGGACGTGCAATAAATGTGTGGATTCGTGTCCAACAGGTGCGCTTGTGAATCCAGGACAGCTGAATTCTCAAAGGTGCATTTCGTTTTTAACTCAGACAAAAGGGTTTTTACCTGACGAGTTCCGTTCGAAAATAGGGAACCGCTTGTATGGGTGTGATACGTGCCAAATAGTTTGCCCGATCAATAAAGGAAAAGACTTTCATCTGCATCCTGAAATGGAGCCGGACCCTGAAATTGCAAAGCCGCTTTTAAAGCCGCTCCTTACGATCAGCAATCGTGAGTTTAAGGAAAAATACGGTCATGTATCAGGATCATGGCGGGGGAAAAAGCCCATTCAGCGGAATGCGATTTTGGCACTCGCTCACTTTAAAAACGCATCTGCCTTACCAGTTTTGATTGAATTGATGCACAAGGATCCAAGGCCGGTCATTCGAGGCACGGCCGCTTGGGCCATTGGCAAAATTGGCGACGTGCAGCAGCTTTCAGAGCTGGAAAAAGCTCTTGAGCGGGAAAGTGATGAAGAAGCGAAACAAGAGATGATCAAAGGGATTGAGCTATTACAGACACCTTTAAATACTAAATAACATCCCTATGAACATAGAATGTACCAAACAGAGGTTTTAAAAAAAGTTTTGGTGGTGTCTGTGTGAAACAATTATTAGCGCAAACGTTAGAAGACAGGCTGGCGTATTTATTAAATGACAGTGCGATCAAACAGCCGCAGCTCATGTCTGATGTGGAAGCAGTAGAACGAAAAAAGGAGCTTTTTGCTAGAAGACAGGTTGAGATTGTGAAGGCAAAGGCAAAAACAAAGCTTCTAGATTCAACAATTCAGGATGATGGGGCTCAGCATGTGCAATATCTTGCTCATCTCACTTATGTCTGTAAGGATGTAGACGATTCTTTTTATTTGGAGGAACAGGTTGAAAAAAGAGAAGCGTTTCTTTATAACGACATGCTTGTCAAAGATCGCATGATGCAGGAGGAACGGCAAAAGGAGGAGCGGGTGGATGAGCGCTTCCAGAACGAGGAACAATTCGGGAGAGCCTTTCACTATGATCGGCGGGCAGCCGTGCAATATGCGGAGACGTACTGGAATAAACGGAATCCAGCCTACAAGAATTTTGAAGATAACTGTACAAATTTTATTTCACAATGCTTGAAAGCAGGGAATGCGCCAACGAGAGGGTATCCGAATCGCGGGTCTGGCTGGTGGGTGCGTCCACATACGTGGAGCTACAGCTGGACGGTGGCTCATTCGATGAAAAACTATTTAGCGAATTCTAAAGCAGGCTTAAGGGCAAAGAAGCTAAAAGAAGCGCAGGAGCTTCAAATTGGTGATGTCATTTGCTACGATTTCGAGGGTGATGGAAGGTATAATCATACAACCATTGTTGTTGATCATGATAAAGGCGGAATGCCTCTTGTGAATGCACAGACGTATGACAGCCGCATGCGGTTTTGGTCATATGAGGATTCAACTGCCTATACACCAGCTATTCGTTATACGTTTTTTCACATTTTGGACGATGCCGCAAAGGATAGTTAATGGTATAATGTTGAGCGGAAAAGAAAATTAGAGGTGAACTTTTTTGGGACTTCATGTCGTTTTATATCAACCAGAGATTCCAGCTAATACTGGAAATATTGCGCGTACATGTGCAGCAACAAATACAACACTTCATCTGATTCGTCCGCTTGGTTTTTCGACAGATGACAAAATGCTGAAGCGTGCTGGACTCGATTATTGGAAGTATGCCAATGTGGTCTATCATGATTCACTCGATGAATTGTTTGAGGCCCATCCGAAGGGGCAATTCTTCTATATCACAAAGTTTGGCCAAAAGCCGCATACAACGTTTGATTACTCTCAGTTAGATGAAGACTATTTCTTCGTCTTTGGCAGAGAGACAAGTGGGTTGCCGAAAGATTTGATTGAACGAAATATGGACCGCTGTCTTCGTTTACCGATGACAGAGCATGTTCGTTCGCTTAATCTATCGAATACAGCAGCGATCCTTGTTTATGAGGCACTTCGCCAGCAGCAATATCGAGATCTCATATAAGATCATGATGAAAGCCGAGATACCCATCTCGGCTTTTTTATGTGAGATTAGAATCAGGGTGATGAAAAATATGACTTATTTATACTTTTTTTAACATGTTGAAAATAGATATGATGATAGATTGCATTTTCAAAAATGATGAATCCATTAGGATGAATAATGAGATGAAAAAAACTGATTACTAGTGCCATTATCTCAGCTATTTTAATGGGGATCGTTCCAGTCAGTATCCCAGGTCTTTCTCAGACGCAGGAAATAGGAGCAGCGCAATGATCTAAAGGAATTGGCGGGCGTACCTATATCAATAGTAATGGATCTATATTGGTCACAAAAATTCAACTTCCTTCCACGATGAGTGTGTCTAAAGGGGCAGCTTATATTTATTCTGGATTCACAGGATCAAAAGAAGCGGATATTGGTCTTCAATACAGTCCAACCTATAATGTATGGAAACCTACGATGAAGGTAGGAACAAATAATCAAGAAACATATATCGAAGAACATAGTAATTTTACGTATACAAAAGGATTTAAGCCTGGAAGTACTGTTCAAATGACCATTTATAAAAATTTGAATGGACATAGAAGAGCGATTTTCTGGGGGACAAACAATGTTGGTTATACAGGGCGCATTATCACAGAAATTCAAAACTCAAACATTATCTCTGTGACCAAATGGAAATTACTTTCGACGGTTGCAGTGACTGACGATATTTATCGGAAAGATATTCGGGCAAACTTCTCTACTCGTTTTACTGATATCACATTAGATAATCGAGCAGTCACACTGGTGATAGATACGCAAGACTTTACTTCGATTCAGGTGTCAGGTAATACAGTGAATATGCAAGTGCTGAAAACAATGAACTAAATGAAAAAAAGGATGTTCCGCTAATGGAACATCCTTTTTTTCATTTACCAGGCTTGCCTTCGTAGCCAGCTGTGAAAATGGATACTAAAAACGTAATGATGACGCCCATCATAATGACCGTTCTCATATAAGCTCCCCCTTATCCCTTTGTTCCTGTCCGCTGCCTGTTTCATATGATGTGAAGTTCGCCTTGAAAAGCAGGAGAAGAAGATCATTTTTCTCCTGTTTTTCCTTTATTATGAAGGGTATTGCGGATGGTTGTCAATTCAGTTTGCCAATTCGTCATTTTGAAGAACGAAAGCATGTAATAGGACGCCTGCGCATAGATTGTAAAACAGTATCTGATTACTAGCTTCAATCTTGAAAGAGGAGGTTCATATGGATATTTTAAAGAAAATTGAACAGCACAGAGAAGAAGAGCAGCGTCTCAAATGGGAAGGCACATTCAGCGATTATTTAGACATTATTAAGGAAAATCCACTTGTCGCTCAATCTGCTCATTCTCGCGTTTATCATATGATTAAAGACAGCGGGATTGAAGAGGAGAATGGGGTCAGAACCTACAAATTTTTTGATCAGGAGCTTTTTGGATTAGAGGAATCACTGGAAAGGCTAGTGGAGGAATATTTTCATCCTGCTGCAAAGCGATTAGATGTGCGGAAGCGTATTTTATTATTGATGGGACCGGTAAGCGGCGGGAAATCGACGCTTGTAACAAGGCTGAAAAGAGGACTCGAAGCCTATTCCTTGACAGACAATGGCGCAGTCTATGCGATCAAAGGCTGTCCCATGCATGAAGACCCGCTTCATCTCATTCCGCAAAATCTGCGGGAGGATTTCTATAGAGAATATGGTATTCGTGTGCAGGGGAATTTGTCGCCTCTGAATATGATGAGACTGGAAGAGGAATATGGCGGCAGAATTGAGGATGTAAGGGTTGAGCGGATCTTTTTCTCAGAGGATAAACGGACCGGCATTGGTACCTTCAGCCCGTCTGATCCGAAATCTCAGGACATTGCCGATTTAACAGGCAGCATCGATTTTTCAACCATTGCTGAATTTGGATCAGAGTCAGACCCTCGTGCATACCGGTTTGATGGAGAACTCAATAAAGCAAACCGCGGGATGATGGAGTTTCAGGAGATGTTAAAGTGTGATGAGAAATTTCTGTGGCACCTTCTTTCATTAACGCAGGAAGGAAATTTTAAGGCAGGCCGATTTGCCTTGATTAGTGCGGATGAATTGATTGTCGCTCATACGAATGAAACCGAGTACCGGTCGTTTATTTCAAATAAGAAGAACGAGGCCCTTCATTCAAGAATTATTGTGATGCCGATTCCTTATAATTTAAAGGTGACAGAGGAAGAACGGATTTATCATAAAATGATTTCAGAAAGTGATGTTTCAGACGTTCATATTGCACCGCATACGCTGAAGGTGGCAGCGATGTTCTCTATTTTGACGAGACTCAAAGAGCCAAAGCGTTCTGATATTGATTTGGTGAAAAAAATGCGTCTGTATGATGGGGAAAGTGTCGAAGGCTTTCAATCTGCTGACATAGATGAGATGAAAAAGGAATTTCATGACGAAGGGATGAGCGGAATTGACCCGCGTTATGTGATCAACCGAATTTCATCCACCATTATTCGAAAGAATATGGAATCGATCAATGCACTGGATGTGCTTCGTTCCTTAAAAGAAGGGCTTGATCAGCATCCATCCATTTCAAGTGAAGATCGGGAGCGTTATTTGAATTTTATTTCTGTCGCGCGAAAAGAGTATGACGATATTGCGAAGAAAGAAGTTCAAAAGGCATTTGTGTATTCGTATGAGGAGTCTGCGAAAACACTAATGGATAATTACTTAGATAATGTCGAAGCTTACTGCAATAAAAACAAGCTGCGTGATCCGTTAACTGGTGAAGAAATGAATCCTGATGAAAAGCTTATGCGCTCAATTGAGGAACAGATCGGTATTTCTGAAAATGCCAAAAAGGCATTCCGAGAAGAAATTCTCATTCGTATTTCGGCTTATGCGAGAAAGGGCAAGCGTTTTGATTATAATTCTCATGAGAGATTACGAGAGGCGATTCAGAAGAAGTTATTTGCCGATCTAAAAGATGTGGTCAAAATTACGACATCGACGAAGACACCAGATGAACAGCAGCTGAAAAAGGTAAATGAGGTAGTGGCTAGATTGATTGATGAGCATGGCTATAATTCAACAAGTGCAAATGAACTCTTAAAATATGTAGGCAGTCTTCTGAATCGTTAATAAATGAAGGAGGCATTATTGGCGCACATCCGCACCGGTAATGTCTTTTTTAGAAATGATCGTCATCTTGGATGACGGCAGCATACGATAAAGGAATCGATAGTTAGAAGAATTGCGCAAACAGGTGAGGAGGGGGATGGATGTCCCGGCAAGAAAAAAGTCAGTTTATTGTTTCTCAGGAAGACTGGTCCCTCCATCGAAAAGGCTTTGACGACCAGCAGCGTCATCAGAAAAAAGTCAAAGAGGCGATTAAAAACAATTTGCCGGATCTTGTCACAGAGGAAAGCATCATCATGTCTAATGGAAAAGATGTTGTCAAAATTCCGATTCGTTCATTAGATGAATATAAAATTCGGTACAACTACGACAAGAATAAGCATGTGGGTCAAGGGGATGGAGACAGTCAGGTTGGTGATGTTGTCGCGCGTGATGGATCAGACAGTAAGCAAGGGCAAGGGAAGGGGCAAGGTGCTGGAGATCAAGCAGGTGAGGATTATTACGAAGCAGAAGTTTCATTAATGGATCTGGAGGAAGCGCTGTTTCGTGAATTAGAACTGCCAAACCTGAAACAAAAGGAGCTTGACGACATCATTGTCGAGCAAATTGAATTCAACGATATTCGCAAAACGGGCTTAACAGGAAATATCCATAAAAAACGAACGATGCTGTCCGCATTTAAACGAAATGCGATGACGGGAAGTCCTTCCTTTTATCCAATCTACCCAGAGGATATTAAATATAAAACGTGGAATGAAGTGACCAAACCAGAGTCGAAAGCCGTCGTTTTGGCGATGATGGATACGAGCGGAAGTATGGGACTTTGGGAAAAATATATGGCGAGGAGTTTTTTCTTTTGGATGACACGTTTCTTACGGACAAAGTATGAGACGGTTGATATTGAATTTATTGCCCACCATACGGAGGCGAAGGTTGTAGAAGAGGAACACTTCTTCTCACGGGGTGAGAGCGGGGGGACCATTTGCTCGTCTGTCTATCGAAAGGCACTAGAGCTCATAGACGAACGATATCCGCCGTCACGATATAATATTTATCCTTTCCATTTTTCTGATGGTGACAATCTGACCTCAGACAATGCGCGGTGTGTGAAGCTTGTTCAAGAGATTATGAAAAAAGCCAACTTATTCTGTTATGGTGAAGTGAATCAATACAACCGGCACTCTACGTTAATGTCAGCATATAAGCATATTCAGGATGAGAAATTTAAGCATTATATTTTAAAGCAAAAATCAGACGTTTTTCTCGCATTAAAAAAATTTTTTCAGCAGGAAGAAGTTCTTTCTTAAATAGCACATTTGAAAAAACCTTTCAGCATAAGGGCTGAAAGGTTTTTTGTGTGGAAAAGGAAGGGATCACCAGAAAAAAAGTAAAACTTTCTCTTTGACATTTCAATTTACATTTATTAATATTTAATCTTGTTAAATATAAGTTTTTCAAAAAAGATGCCGATCGTCTTTTCTTCTTTTTCTGCTCTTTGCTCATGAGTGAACAATAAGTATAAATGGGCTGCACACCATTTTTCAGCGGAGTAGATGAAGGGGAAATGTCAGCTTTATGAGCTTGTTTCATATTCTGTCAGATGATGGGCATTCTAAGCTTGCTAAAGCATATGACACTATATTTTTATACATGAAAGGAGAAACAAAACATGAACAGAGGGCGTTTATTACTAACGAATATTATTGGCCTTATTGTGATTCTTGCTATTATTGCCGGAGGTGCTTATTACTACTACGAAAGCACAAACTTTGTAAAAACAGACGAGGCAAAAGTGACAGGTGATATGTATCAAATTACAGCACCAGCAGCTGGACAAATCAAAGGCTGGGATATCAATGAAGGTGACGAAGTGCAAAAAGACAGCACAGTTGCAAAAGTTGAAGGGGAAGCAAAAACAAACATTAAAGCAGTAGCTGATGGCACATTAGTCAAAAAAGAAGTACAAAACAATCAGCAAGTGCAGCCAGGTACAGTTCTTGGTGAAACAATTGACCTAAGCAAGCTTTATATCACAGCAAATATCAAAGAAACAGACATTAAGAACATTGAAAAAGGTGACAAAGTCGACATCGTGGTAGATGGTGATTCTGATACAACATTTGAAGGAACTGTTGAACAAATTGGTTATGCGACAAACTCAACATTCAACATGCTGCCAGCAACAAATTCAAGTGGTAACTATACAAAAGTGACACAAAAAGTAGCAGTCAAGATTTCAATTAAAAACCCATCTGACAAAGTACTTCCAGGTATGAATGCTTCTGTCAAAATTTCATCTTAATGATGATTGATATTAAAAAATGAAAGGAGGTTGTCTGAGATGGCAAATCAACCTGCAGCGACAAAACAGGGAACAGGCTCCTTGTCTTTACTGATCATTTTAATGGCCGGTTTGTTCGTAGCGATTTTAAACCAAACGCTTCTGAACGTAGCCATGCCCCATTTAATGACTGAATTTAATGTCAGTGCGACGACCATTCAGTGGCTTACAACAGGTTACATGCTTGTCAACGGTGTGCTGATTCCGCTATCCGCGTTTTTAATCACACGTTTTGGACAGCGCAGCTTATTCCTAGTAGCCATGATCTCGTTTACACTTGGTACCTTTATTTGCGGTATTGCACCGAACTTTTCTACGATGCTCATTGGCCGCTTGATTCAGGCAATCGGTGGCGGTATCTTGCAGCCGCTTGTCATGACAACAATCCTTTTTATTTTCCCTCCGGAAAACAGGGGGAAAGGAATGGGGATTTTTGGTCTTGCGATGATGTTTGCACCAGCTGTAGGACCAACATTATCTGGTTACATTATTGAACATTATTCTTGGCGTATTATGTTTTATGGCCTTGTACCAATCGGTTTGATTGTCATTATCGCGGCTTTCTTTATGTTTAAAAATATTGTAGAGCCCAAAAAAATCAAGCTGGACACCCTTGGTGCGATTCTTTCAATCGTTGGTTTTGCTTCGCTTCTATACGGAGTGAGTGAAGCGGGGAGTGATGGTTGGACAGATCCGATCGTCTTATCGACGATTATGATTGGTGCGATTGCGATCATTCTCTTTATATTCCAACAGCTAAAAGCTGATAATCCGATGCTTGATTTCCGCGTGTTTAAATACAGCATTTTCTCATTATCAAGTGTCATTAATATCATTATTACCGTTGCCTTATACACTGGAATGTTCTTACTTCCGATTTATCTGCAAAACCTCGTTGGGTTTACTGCATTGCAATCGGGTCTGTTAATGCTTCCAGGGGCACTTGCGATGCTGATTATGTCCCCGATTTCAGGGATCTTGTTTGATAAATTTGGACCTCGTCCGCTTGCGATTGTGGGGATGGTGATTACTGTTGTCACCACATACGAGTTTACAAGGCTGACCATTGATACATCCTATAGTCACATTGTGCTCATGTATGCAGTACGTGCATTTGGTATGTCACTGCTGATGATGCCTGTTATGACAGCTGGGATGAACCAATTACCACAGCATTTAAACAGTCATGGTACAGCGATGTCTAATACATTAAGACAAATTAGCGGCTCGATCGGTACGAGTCTGATCACGACGATTTATACGAATCGGACAACATTCCATTATTCGAATATGGCAGATCAAACGAATACAGCTGACCCATTCTTTATGAATTCATTCCAGACGGCTGTGTCGAATGTGATGCATCATATGGGGATGACAGCTGAAGCTGCCCAAAAATATGTATCCACCCAGCTCTTTACGAAAGCACAGGTCGATTCAAACGTGATGGGCATCAATGATGCTTACATGTGGGTCACATTATTCTGTGCGGCCGGTGTCATTCTCAGCTTGTTCCTGAGAGATGTACGTAAGGATAAAAAACGAAAAGATCAGCAGCATAAGAAACAAGAAATGACGCTGCTTCCAGCACCTAAGGAAGCAAACCAAGATGCAAGATAAGTGTGGAGGGACCGTACATGAAAATTTATGTCGTATACGATAGTGAAGGTGACCATACAAAAGCACTTGCAGAAGCGATTGCAGCGGGCGCAGGTGAAACAGAGCAAGCTGAAGTATTCATTGATCATGTGAAAGATGCGGATATTCGCACGCTTGATCAAATGGATGCGATCATTTGGGGCTGCCCTGGTCACTTTGGTACCATTAGTTCTGGATTAAAGACATGGATTGACCGTCTTGGCTACTTATGGGCAGAAGGAAAACTCATTGATAAAGTCGGTGCTGTATTCTGTACAACTGCTACAGCGCACGGCGGTTTAGAAATGACGATGCACAATTTGATTACGCCAATGTTCCATCAAGGGATGCTTGTGGTAGGCCTTCCTGGAAATGTTCCAGAGAATGCTTTATACGGCTCTTATTATGGAGCAGGTGTGACATGTCCAATTGATTCTGATGAATTGATTTCTACGGAAGGCATTGAACTCGGGAAAGCATTAGGAAGACGTGTAGCATCAGTCACTGCGTCATTTAAGCGATAAGGAGAGGGTTCTTTTGGCGACGATTATTGTAGCGTTAGTAGCTGCTGTTCTAGTCATTATCGGATTAGTAGCGTTCAATGTCAGACACGCTTCGGTCGAGAAGGAAGAGATCAAAGAAGATGTGTCTAATCAGCCTGACGTGCCGCGCAGTGAGCCAGAAGTTGCGGCGAGAACTGTAGAGCCTGAAGAAGAAGAAAAAGCGTCAGAGCCTTCTCAAACGGACGAACACGTGTCTGGCGACGATTTCTATAGACAGGCGCTTCAAAAGTTTAAGCAGCCAGAACCACCTGTCAAAAAAGAAGAACCAGAGACAAAAATGAATGATAATATGTATCGTTCTGCTTTGCAGAAGCTAAAGCAGAAGGACAAATAAAAAGAGAACCTCTCGTCAGGTTCTCTTTTTGATTGCATAAAAAAACCGCCGGCAGAAGCCGAGCGGTTTTCCTTCACTCTATAAAGTGCTAAAAGAGCAGATGCTCTTAAATTACGCTTTGTTAACGTTAGCAGCTTGTGGTCCACGGTTACCTTCAACGATTTCGAAAGAAACTGCTTGACCTTCTTCTAATGTTTTGAAGCCTTCGCCTTGGATAGCAGAGAAGTGAACGAATACATCGTCTTGACCTTCTACTTCGATGAATCCGAAACCTTTTTCAGAGTTGAACCATTTTACTTTACCTTCTAACATGAAATTTCCTCCTAAAGCGATCTTAACGCTTAAATTCACTATTCTTGCTCTTACACAAACTTCAAAGACGAAAACTCTTTCAAAACTTTCTTCTTAAAGATGATACGAACAAAAATAATTACCTTTACTTTACCAGTGTTTGCGGGAAAAAACAACTGTTATACGAAAACTTTTTTAAAAATAATTAGCGCTAACAAATTGAGGAAAAAGCCTATGTTAATTGGCCTCTTTTTCTCTCTGAGAAGCTCACTTGATTTCGGCCAGACTGCTTCGCTTTATAGAGCTCCTGATCAGCCATAATCGGTAATTGTTTGATGTCTGCACTTGTTCCGTGGTAATAAGCACACCCAAGTGATACTGTGATATGAATGGACATTCCATTTTGTAAATAAATCGGCTGATCCGCAATTTTTCTCCGCAATCGTTTCTGCAATTTGCCATGTTTTTTCAACTGAACAATTCGGTAGAAGCACAGCAAATTCTTCACCGCCGATCCGTCCGATATAATCAGAGCTTCTTGTGTTTTTGATCAGCCTTGTCCCGATTTCTTTTAAAACGATATCTCCCTCATGATGTCCATATTGATCATTGATGGATTTGAAATAATCGATGTCTATGTAAATAAGGGACATTTGATGGATAGGCTGCTTTAATTTTAGAGAAAAAGCATCATTTAATACCTCATCAAATTTCCGTTTATTTAAAACACCTGTTAAAAAGTCATAATGAGCTTGGAATTTATACAAATTTAACAGCTGATAGGCTTTTGTTTGATGCTCAATGACATAAAAATTAAATAATCCGGCAATATACGAGAAAATCCAATAAGCGAAATGCATTTCAATTGATATTTCATGTGCGATGGTGATAAACAAAATGGTTGCGATCACGTTGCTGATCGTAATAGATAACAGCATTTTCAAGACATGATTGATATGACGTTCAGCAATCAAAAAAGAGGCTGTGGCGATAAATATCATGGAAAAAATATTGATGAAAGAACCGACGTTGGTTTCGATTAATAATCGACCAATAATGACAACACATGCCGCAATGAACGTTTGCGCGATGCCTCCATAAAATGCTGTTAAAATAAGAGGTATATGTCTTAAATCGATGATCGCTGGTCCTGCTTTAATAGAAAAAAACATGATGAGGACACCGAGTAGCCCAGAAAGCATGCCTTTACATAGTTGTCTGAGCAAGGTATCTTCTTTCTTTAAAAACTTCTCTCTAAACACAAGCATAAATAAATAATGGAAAGTGACAAGAATTGTTATATTAATAAAGAGGTCTCTTAGCAAAATAAAATCACCTTTTTAAAATTACTAAAATTTGTTGCAAAAGAAAAGAGAAAAAGGATAATTAATAAAAATTTCATTGATGAGGGGGTTTAAACAGATGCGAGGAAAACGCTACCCAGATGAAACGGATTGGCTTTCTTTTTTTGAAACAGCCTGTTGGCATGCTTGAAAAACAGATGCCGATTGAATATCAAGAGGTGACGTTTCGATTTGAGGATCAAGAGGAGCGATTTGTCGTAACCATGTCGCTCGCGATGCAGGAGTTTTCCTTAGAGGTCGTTTGAAAAATGAACGCAGACGTTTTAGGGATAAATGATGTTAAAACTGTGCAAGATGTAGAGATAAAAAAAGATCGGAAGGGTGAGAAAGAGCTTTTGCTCATATTAGATACTCGTAACCGCTTCATCACAACGAGTGAAATCACTTTTTTGCCTTCCTTTTGTCTCATGGACAAAGAACATTTTTCAGGAGAATAAACAGGAGCCTTTTTCATGAAGGCTCCTGTTTCATTTATTTGTGCTCGATGTCATTGATCACTTGCTGGATAGATTCATCATCCATCACATTCATGACACTTTCATCAATGTGAAGAGATTGTGCATAAGACTCTCTTGGCTGATGGGTTCTTGATGGTGATTGGTGCTGGTTCGTGTGATCTGGCTGGACAGCGGTAAATGCTTGCTTGATCATTTGCCCAACTTCAGCCGTTCCTTTTGATTCTTTATGGGAGTGTGACTCATGGCGAGACGAGTCATGGTGCTGATGATCATTGCCTTTCATCATTGAAGACATATTCATTTGCGTCATGCTTTTCAGCCTTCTTCGTAATACTGGTGAAAATAATGCAATGATGGCTGTTGAACCTGCGATCATTGCGCCAGTGCTCATGCCTTTTCTTTTCTTAAACAAACGAATCCCTCCATTTGATCGTGATGA
This sequence comes from Bacillus sp. SIMBA_154, assembly GCF_046536015.1. NCBI lineage: Bacteria > Bacillati > Bacillota > Bacilli > Caryophanales > Bacillaceae > Bacillus > Bacillus sp. SIMBA_154. The sequence goes on along the minus strand of NZ_JAWJBV010000018.1, from coordinate 27,811 downwards.
TACTTCTTCATCATGTTTAGGATGACCAAAGTAGGCTGAATTATGAATTCATTTTGATGAAATAGAAATGTGTGCATAAAAAGTCGATTGGATGAAAAACCTATGAACAAAAGGAGGGAATAATTGATGAATAGGAAATGGATGCTTTCTTTACTACTTGTTCCAACATTGATCACTGCTGGGTGTGGAATGAACAATCAAGGCGATGAGCGAAGAGGAACAATGAATCGACAGTATGAAAATGTCACATATAAGAACGACAACATGAGACAGGATCAGCCAAATGTTCAAACACCTCAGAAAGTCAAAGTGGCAGACAAGGCGTCAGAGCTTGTAGCCAACATGTCTGAAGTGAAAACAGCAAACGTGCTTGTCACAGGAAAAAATGCATTTGTTGCCGTTATGCTTGAAGGTAATAAAAACGGCGATGTGACAGATGATTTGAAAAAGAAAATTTCTGACAAAGTAAAATCAACGGATCAACAAATCGATAATGTGTATGTATCCGCTAATCCAGACTTTGTTGATCGTATGCAAGGATATGGAAAACGTATTAGTAGCGGAGAGCCAATTTCAGGATTTTTCGATGAATTTACTGAAACTGTTCGACGTGTCTTCCCTGAATCAAAATAGCTACGACAAAAGCCGTATGTCATATGCGGCTTTTTTGTTTGGAACCGCACCTTGCGCGCACCTGACTGCATAAAGTAAAAAATATATCACCTCTTGTTGATCTTTGTTTTTTCATAGAAAGAGAAAGAGGTTGCAGGATGAATTCAGGTGGGGAGTAAATGAAAGCAAAATCGTCATTGATTCATAAAAAACTTGTAAGCGGAATGATTGCAGCAGGTTTGATTTTTTATGCGTTCACCGCGTACTTGATTTATGTTGCGTTTCAGCTGACAGGACATTATTTAGAGCAGCAGTCTTCTCCTAAAACGGTCTTAACAGAAGGACTCAATAAGCAAGTCTATGAACATATCAGAATTTACTATGCAGAGGAAGAGGACGTGTTTGTGGATCTGACAATAGAGGCCCTGGATCAGGCAAAGAAGAGGACAGCGTCAGTGTTTCAGTTTGAACCTGACAAACCTTTAGACATTATTTATTTTGATGATAAAGACACGATCGAACAATTTGCCGGCATCAAGCATATTACGGGCTTTTACTCTGATTATGATCAAATGATTGGGTTATACCCAGATAAACGGGAAGAATTGTTGAAGAAAGAGACACTGCCTTTATACTTTTTCAACACGTTATTCATTCATGAGTATGCTCATTTTGTTTTCTATGAAAAGGTGCATGCATACAAGGTATCTCCAGTGATCTTCCCTCTTTGGTTCCATGAAGGAACAGCAGAATGGACTGCCTATGACGTGTTAAATGCCACGTCTGAACGGTTCGACGTCGTTCCTTTTCAATCTCTTCATTCTGATCAAGACTGGCAAGACTCTCGGATGACGTATGAGACAGATGTTTATTTACAAAGCTACTATATGATCTATGAGCTGGTCCAGCTTTACGGACGAGACATCATACATGAGATCATGGAGGAAACGGCGAAAACGGGCCGATTTGATAGAGGCTTTGAACAGGCGACAGGGCAGCGGCTAACTGACTTTGAAGAACAGTTTAAAGTGATGTATCAAAGAAAAAACGGCTGACCAGAGAAAGGGGTCAGCCGTTTTTTTAATGAAGCGGCTTTTGCTGATTGGCTTTGCTTGGAGGCATTTGAACTTGGCCCTGCATTGGGGCGAATGTAGACGTCATGGCTTGCATGTCTTGCGTAGAAAGCTGCGGGACTTGATAGTAGCCATGTTTGTTTTGATATAAGAAAATTTCATATGCCATTTCAATAAAGTTCGGAATTTGCGCGGCAAGCACACGTCTAACCACAGGATTTGTTACCTCTAACGCGGTCATTGAAAGTAATCCTGCATGTGATTTAACGAGGCCGAGCATATGCCCTGTAATCCCTGCGTCTTTTACGTCCTGCAATGACTGATTCGGCTTCTTTGGCTGAGATGGTTTAATTCCGTATGACACCTGTGTTTGTTCTTTCATCATATAAGTAGTTGTTTCTTCACTAGGCTTTTGTCCAGTAGAAAAACAATCTACCGTGACATTGTACTGCGACAAAACGAATTGATATTGTCGATCTAAGATGTCGGATAATGCAGGATCTTGGATAAATTGCCGAAAGATCATGTATTGATCCAAAATATTAATCGTGCCTGCTAAAATTTCATGTAAATCGAATAACTCATGCCCACCATGGTTGAATTCAGGTTGCTGAGCATTTCCTTGAACGAATGACTGCTGATCGTTTTGCATAGAGATTCCTCCTTCTATTTATATGTTCTGTTTTAATGTGAGGATGTTTTCCTTATTTCATGCAAAAAACATTATTTACAATTAGAGGGTTTTCTTCCTTTTTGTCGAAAAAAAGTATCAGACGAATGAACATGGGGGTACCAGATGCAGGACAAAATCATTAATCGTTTGACAGAAGACGAACATGTGCAGGCACCAGTGATTGGCATCGGTGTTTCGCCGTTTGAACAGCATCATCTTGAGGCTTTTTTTCAATCGTTTCCACATGAATTAAATGCCTCTTTTATTGTTGTACAAAATCATGTGACGGGCGATTGTATCACTGATTTGGAATCACTTGTTTTACCGATTGGCTACCGGGCAAAAACGATTAAGCATGGTGAGAAAGTCATGAAAAATATGATTTATTTTTGTCCGAAGCATGCGTTTGTCATGTTAACAGAAGACAAGCGGCTGCACGTATCAGAGCAGCTTCCAACGAACAAGGCCTGCTCTGTCGACTCGCTTTTTCAGTCACTTGCCAGTGTGCAAAAGGAAGAGGCCTTTGCGATCTTTTTTCAAAAAGGCCATTGTGTGGGGAGCGGACTGCTTCAATTGGTGGAGCAAGGCGGTACAGCCTTATCATGCAGTGAGATAGAAAGTGGTTTTGACAGCATGTATCATCAAACATTCAAAGATCCTTCAATTCTTGCGGCATATATCGCCAATATCATCAATGTCCCGCATGTCGATGATGCAGATCCCGTCTTGCTCAGAATAATTGAACGTCTTGAAATGTATAAAGGAATTGCCTTTTCAACCTATGAAAAGAAAAGGATGCTCACTGTCATTCAAAAACGCATGCGGAGTGCAAAACAACCGATTTCATTATTATCAGAGTACGATCGTTTATTAGAAAGGGAACCAGATGAGCTTGACCGTTTACATGTACAGCTTCTAAGCGGCACGACTTCTTTTTTTAGGGATATGGAGGCCTTTCGAGTATGTGAACATAAGATCATTCCGTCGATCATTGAAAATACGATGAAAAACGGGAAATCTCCATGCCGCATTTGGATTGCGGGATGTTCCACAGGGGAAGAAGCCTATTCCTTTACGATTTTATTTTTAGAAGAAATGAAGCGAAGACAAGTGTCCATTGAACTTCAAGTGTTTGCAACAGACATCAACCGGAAAGCCATTCAAATGGCTAGTAAAGGTCTTTACTCGGTAGAGTCTATGGCAAGAATGCCGGAAAAATGGCGGGTGCGATATTTCGAAAAAAAAGGTGACGCTTTTATTGTGAAGCAGTCGCTTAGAAAACATATTGTCTTTGCTCCTCACAATTTATTGATCGATTCACCTTTTATCCACCTCGATTTTATCAGTTGTCGAAATGTTCTGATGTACTTCCAGCCAGAAATACAAAAACGAGTGTTGTCCCGATTCCAATATGCTTTAAATGATCAAGGGATGTTGATATTAGGGCCAAATGAAACTGTACCTAATATCCCTCATTTGTTTCATTTATTCAATGAAAAGTGGAACATTTACACCCATTCAAACGTTCCTAAATACAATGTACCTTGGACACATGATGCTCGTTATGTGGAGTTAAAAGAGCGAGCTGCACAATATATGCAAGAAGTGAGGAAGGATTATGACGCATGCATGGTGATCAATGATTGTGACAAAATCCTGGCGATATCGAAGGGTGCCTATTCTTTCCTAGAGCATACAGAAGTGCCAGATCAATCATGTGAATATGTGATACCTGATTATATGAAAGAGATGTTGAACCAAACCTTTCAAAAGGTGTGGACAGATGAGACAGAGGTTGTGTTTCAGCACGTCCTCATTTCGGAAAAAGGCAGAAAACAGTATGCAGATTTTACCGTGAAAAGCTTTGACCGCCGTTTTAAGGGAGTATACGTCATTCTTATTCGGATGAATGAGAGAGGAAAAAATCAAAAGAACGGCAGGGACAAAGGGATGCTAGATCAGAATTCAGTCTATCAACAGCGTATTGTCGATTTAGAAAATGAACTCAATGAAGTCAAACAAAAAGAGCAAGAGGCAAGGGCTCAATTAAAAGCGAAAAACACGCAAATAGAGGAGCTTGAGAAAAAACACGAACATTTTATTAATATCATAAACAACTTAAAGGTGACAAGAGAAGAACTGTACCGCCCCTCTGTGAAGCCAGAGCTTGCGACGTTGTTTGTGGACCGGGACATGAATATTCGCTATTACACTCCTACAGCTGCCTCTTTATTTACTTCAGCTCAAATAAGGCACCAGCAATCCTTTCAGTCGATGGCTAAGAAACTAACGCAGGAAACGCTTTATCATGATATTCAATCCGTCATATCGGACAGGCGCGTGATCGAACGTGAAATTGAAACGAACGAAGGAGAACAATTCACTGTTCACATTACACCTATCTATGATCAGGATCATGAGGGGGCGGTGATGACATGGATCAAAATGACGGAAATGACGAAAATGAAACAGTCACTTCATCTTGCGGTGACAGCGCTTGATAACAGCCATATTCATATTGTTGTCGCAACAGAGGAAGGCACTATCCAATGTGTGAATCAGCGCTTTTGTCAGTTTGTACAGCAGCATGAATATGACCTTATCGGCAAAGATATTTTTTCTGTCTACCATTCGCTATGTCAATGTGACGATTTAGCGAAGCAATGGGAGGTTTGTTTAAGAGATGGCAGCTGGACAGGTGAGCTGTACTTTCAGGATTTGTCAGGACGCGAACGATGGGAGAGAGTCTCTTTACATCGAATTGATGATCCTAACAAAATGCAGGCAACCGTGATGCGTATTTCAGAGGATATTACAAATCAAAAGCAGTCAGAGAAAATGCTGATGAAGTCTGAGATGCTGTCGGCAGTAGGCCAGCTTGCAGCCGGCATTGCCCATGAGATACGTAACCCGCTTACGTCGTTAAAGGGATTTTTACAGCTGATGATTCAAAGTAAAAAGTATCAAAAGGATTATGCAGATGTGATGATGTCAGAGTTTAATCGGCTTGAGGCGATTATTAACGAATTCCTAGTGCTTTCTAGAAACAAATCTGTGAAATTCGAGCCGGTACATGTCAATCTTCTGCTCGAAGAAGTCATCATGGTCGTTGAATCGCAGGCGGTCTTAAAAGGCGTGTCCATTCAAAAAAACCTGTCTCCGTCACTGCCAAACATTCAAGGCATACCGAATGAATTGAAACAAGTTTTCCTGAACATCCTTAAAAACGGAATTGAAGCCATGGATGGCGTGACAGGTGTCATCCAAGTGACCTCGGTACTGAAAAACAATCAAATGATGTTGATATTTGAAGACCAAGGAAAGGGCATACCAGAAGACGAAATGGGGAAACTGGGTGAACCTTTTTATACAACGAAAGAAAAAGGGACGGGCCTTGGATTGATGATGACCATTAAAATCATTGAAAGCCATGGCGGCACCATTCGTTTTGAAAGCAAAAGCTTTGAGGGGACACGGGTGATTATTTCGTTTCCAATGAGTTGATGGAGATAAGTTTTACATGAAATCCATTCAACATCAATATTTACTTTGTACACTATGAGAGATGAAGTTCAAAGGGGAGAGATCTAATGAAACGTATTCTATCAATTCGAATGATCTGTTGTTTGGTTTTGGTGATCTTTAGTCTGCAATCCTTACTGCCTGGCATGATGGCAGCAGAGCAGGCAGGGGCATCTGAGAAGAAGGAAACTGTGTGGAAACAAATGAAGCCAATGAATATCAAGAAAGCCCGTCAGCTGATAGGAGAGACGGTTACGGTGAGCGGAATTGTGACAGCAGATCAATCCGCTATAGGCAATGGGAAACTATCAACATATATTCAAGACAAAACAGCTGGAATCAATATTTATTCAGCGCAGCCTAAAAGTTTCCCGGAACTGAAAGCCGGCATGAAGGTGACGGTGACTGGCAAGGTTGCGTCTTATAAAGGGCTGATCGAAATTGTGCCAGTTCAAAACCGCCTGAAGGTAGATGCTGTGAATCAAACATTGCCAGCGCCGAAACGAGTCTCCATTCAACAACTGGAAACGGATCAGGCAGGTAAATATGAAGGAAGACTCGTGAAGGTAAAAGGCTACGTGGAATCAAAGCCGGATCAGCCTGCTGGCGGTGGATATAATGTGGTCATCATAGATAAAAAATATCACAGTACTATCCTTAGAGTGATGGCTGATACAGGTGCCATTGATCAGGTGAAGACAGGGAAATGGTATGAGTTTACAGGGGTTTTAAGCAGGTACGATACGCTGCAGATGCTTCCAAGACACAAGGATGATGTCAAACTGCTGAAACGCCAGCCAAAGCCGCCGAAAATCAAGAAAGAATATCAGGCAACGGTTGACCGTGTGGTGGATGGAGATACCATTCATTTAAAAAAGCCTGTGCTAGGTACAACCAAGGTGCGCTTTGTGAATATGGACACGCCTGAAACCTATCATAAGCCAAAAAATGAATTAGATCAAAATCAACTGCGCTTTGGACAGCAAGCGACTGACTATTTAAAGACGCTTCTTTCAAGCGGTGATAAAGTCACGTTAAAAATTGGCCCTGAAGAGAAGGATGGCTACGGACGTCTGCTAGCTCAAGTGAAAACCAAAAAAGGGGTCAATACGAATTTAGAGCTTGTGAAAAAAGGATATGCTCCCACTTATTTCATCTGGCCAGTTGGAGGTGAAAAAGACTATCATACGTTCCAACAAGCAGTTAAAGAAGCGAAGGAAAAAGGGCTGGGTATTTGGAACGAAGCGGATCCTCTGCTGGAACAGCCGTTTGAATTTAGAGCACGCGAGCAGAAAAAAGGACTCGCACGTTATGTCGGTGATTCATCTGCGAAAACCTATGTATCCCCTGAAAACTGGAAAGACGTAGACGTAGATAAACGTGTCTTTTTTGCTTCAAAAGAGGAAGCAGAGCAGGCTGGATATCAGCCGGCAGAGGAATCCAGCGAAGTACCATTAACGATTTTAAGCATAAATGATTTACATGGTAAAATCGATCAAGAATACGAGCTGGATATAAAAGGTGATGGCAGTAAAGAAATGTACGGACGAATGGATTATGTGGCGGCATATATGAAACAAAAACAAGCAGCACACAAAAATACAATTACGGTCCATGCAGGGGATATGATTGGTGGAAGCTCTCCGGTATCTTCTCTGCTGCAAGATGAACCAACAGTTGAACTCATGGAGAACATTGGCTTTGATGTTGGCACGGTCGGCAATCATGAATTTGATGAAGGCGTAGACGAGCTATTGCGTATCTTAAATGGCGGAGATCACCCTAAAGGCACAAAGGGGTATGATGGCCAGAACTTTCCGCTCGTTTGTGCGAACTGTGAATACAAGGATACTGGCAAACCGCTTTTACCTGCCTATGAAATCATAGATGTCGAAGGAATTCCTGTGGCATTTATCGGTGTTGTGACGAAGTCAGCCGCAGGAATGGTGATGCCAGAAGGGATTAAAGACATTCAGTTTACAGATGAAGTGAAAGCCGTCAATGAAGCAACGACGGAACTAAAGCAAAAAGGGGTCAAAGCCATTGCAGTGCTGGCTCATATGACAGCCTCTCAAAATGGCGATACCATTACTGGGGAGAGTGCGAAGCTTGCCAAAGAAGGTGATGATGAAATTGATGTCATTTTTGCAGGACATAATCACGAAGTGGTCAATGGAGAAGTCAATGGGAAACTAATCGTTCAAGCCTTTGAATATGGGAAAGCCATTGGCGAAGTGAGTGTCACACTTGACCGGAAAACGAAGGACATTGTGAAAAAGAGTGCCAATATCCAGTATGTAGACCAATCTAGTATTGAAAAAGACAAGGAAGCAGCCGCTATTTTAGCTCATTACGGAAAAGAAGTTGAGCCAATCATTAGTGAGGTTGTTGGAGAAGCAGGCGTAAAAATGGAAGGCGGGTATTCAAATGATGGAGATACACCGCTCGGTAACCTCATTGCGGATGGCATGAGATATTCAATGAAAAGTGACTTTGCCATGATGAATGGCGGTGGCATCAGGCAAAACCTCGAAAAAGGGCCGATTACTTGGGGAGATCTCTTTAATATTCAGCCATTTGGCAATGTTTTAGTCAAGCTGGAGATTAAGGGGAAGGACTTGGTTGAGATCATTGAAGCACAAATATCTCCTCAATTTGGGCCAGATTATAGCATTTCGGGTTTTTCATATTCCTATGATCCGTTAACATATCAAGTAGTCGACTTGAAGCTGCCAGATGGTTCAGCCGTTGCTTTCGATCAAACGTATACACTCACGGTGAATAACTTCATGGCAACCGCAACTGGAAGTAAGTATGCGCCGATAGGCCGGCTAGGGAAAAACGCTGAAACGGGCCCAGAAGATTTAGAAGCAACCGTTGCCTTTGTGAAGAGCTTTGAGGGTGCTTCCATTGTGTATCAAAAAGAGGGACGCATTCAAAAAGCAAAACAAGAAGAAAAGGCAGCAGCAAGCTGAAGGGTATCATCTAAATAAAATGTAATGGTTCATCAAACAAAGGAGCTTAAGCATGAAAAAGTGGCTGGCACTTACTGTGATGACAGCAGGTATTGTCCTGCTTGGCTGGGGAATTTGGCAAATCGCCTCTACTCATCTTCACACAGCACAATCATTAGAAGAAGCGAAGAAGGCCGTAGCGGTCGATCAAGGGATGTCAAAGAAGCAGTTTGCTCCTCAAATGGGGAAAGCTGCTGGCATCTTGACGATTCCGAAATTAAAAGCAGATCTTCCCATTGTCGAGGGGACAGATGCGGACGACCTTGCCAAAGGAGTAGGGCATTATAAAGGCAGTTATTACCCTGATCAGAATGGACAAATCGTTCTGTCAGGTCACCGGGATACGGTGTTTCGCCGGACAGGGGAGCTGGACATTGGGGATCAGCTGAAAATCACTGTGCCGTATGGTGAGTTTGTTTATGAAATCACGCATACGAAAATTGTGAATCAGCATGATACATCCATTATCACCTTGCAGAATGAAAAAGAAGAGCTGGTGTTAACTACATGCTATCCATTCCATTTTGTCGGCAATGCACCAGAGCGGTACATTATTTATGCAAAAAGAGCATCTGCATAATGGAACAAGAGCCTGCTGTTCATATGCAGGCTCTTGTTCGTTTAATGGATGATCTTGTCCATTAGCTCTGCCATATCAGGTGGAAGCGGCGCCTCTATGGTGAGATGCTCACCTGTAAATGGGTGTTTCATGTCTATTTTTTTGGCGTGAAGGGCACATCTTTTTATCCGATCACGTATACCGCCGTATAATGTATCTCCAGCTAAAGGGTGCCCGAGGCTGCTAAGATGGACACGAATTTGATGCGTCCTTCCCGTCTCCAATTGAAGCTTGACGGCTGTCATTTGTAGGTGTTTATTGTTTTCAATGACCTGAAAATGAGTCACAGCACTTTGTCCAGTAGGAGAGATTCTCCGTCTGACTGCATGGTGCTTGTCACGGCCGATTGCCGCATTGACGGTGCCTTTCTTTTTCTTGAACAGTCCTTCTGCGATGGCGATGTATGTTCTGTTAATCTTTTTTTTAGAAAGCATTTGATCAAGGACAGCATGTGCTAGCCTGTGCTTTGCAAAAATGACGGTGCCGCTTGTGTCTTGATCAAGCCTGTGTATATGTCTCACCCGCTTCTCTTCCCCATTTGCTTGAAAGTGGAAGGCGACAAGGTTGGCCAGTGTGCCCATTTGTCCTTTTTCATTCGGGTGCGTCGGTCGACCAGCTGGCTTTTGCACAATCAATAAATGCTCGTCCTCAAAGAGCACCTCTAATTCACCATATTCTGGCGTGACATCACTTTCTTCCGTTTCAAATAAATCGATGATGATCTGGTCACCTGTACTGACTTTTGCTGCGTGAAGGGCAGGCTTCTGGTTTAAACGTATTTTATGATGCTCCATCCAAAAATGGATGATCGGTTTAGAAGCAGACACTTCTGTTTTTAAAAAATGACTCAATGAAGCGCCATGCTGCTGCTCACCTACTTTTAGTGAGAGCGTGTGTCCTTTTATTGACATGATATCGATTCCTCTCTTTGGGTATATATAGGAAACACTTACCTTAGCGAACGCCTTTTTTTCTGTGCTATTCTGAATGGAGAAATAACGACAGAGAGGTAGATGTCACGTGAGATTAATGAAAGCTGCTACAGACCTGCAGGAGCAGGCAATTGAAGAAATATCAAAGGATGTTGAAGATCTTTTATCCCATGTTGTCAATGAAGAGCAGCAGGAAGCGTATCAAAAACAGCGCCCGCTTACATTCATTGATGGGGTTTATAACGGGACGATGGATGATGCTTTTCGTATTTTATCGGGTCTTCAGCTATTACATACCATTATTTTAAAACCTAAACGTCATGTAACAAAACAAGATCGCGAGTTATTCGAGCGGAACCGTGAGCAGGTCAATGCGTGCGGCTTTTCTTTTCCGTTTGACTTAGACGATTTTGTGAGCCGCCACCTTCAAAATGCGTAAAAGTTGGTGTGAACTTCCTTGTTAACTTACAAGGTGGTCGCACATACTATTTTTAAGGGAACGGAGAAACCTTCAAAATCTGTAATACCAAACCCGCTCTTTTTCAACATTGCTTATTTCTCCACGAATCGGAGCGCTTGGACCTCTTGCAGAATGTATCGAACATGATAGGAGCCTGACAAAACGATGCAGGCTCCTTTTATACATAATCATTTTAGCAGACATTCATCTTTGAAAGTCAATTTTATTCACGATATGATAGCAGTGAGTATCATGTTTCAGACTTTCGTAAAAAAAGGAGTGGCCTCGTTGGTAAAGGCGATTATATTTGATTTTGACGGATTAATTTTAGATACAGAAACACATGAATATGAAGTTTTACAGGAAATGTTTGCGGAGCATGAATCGGAGCTGCCTCTTTCTGTATGGGGTAATGTCATTGGGACGCAGGCAGGCTTTAAGCCATTTGAATATTTGGAAGAGCAGTTAGGAAAGACGCTAGATCATGAGGCTCTCACAGCGGACCGGCGTTCCCGTTTTCAAAAGAGAATGAAGGACGAATCAGCAAGACCAGGCGTAGAAGCTTATTTAGAAGCAGCTAAGGAGCTAGGGATTAAGATTGGACTTGCCTCCAGCTCAGATTATAAATGGGTGTCTGATCACCTGAAGCAAATTGGTCTTTTCGATTACTTTGAATGTATCCGCACGTCTGATGATGTGGAAGAAGTCAAACCAAATCCAGAACTTTATTTGCAAACCGCAAGCTGCTTAGGTGTAGAGCCGAAAGATTGCGTGGCATTTGAGGATTCTGTGAATGGCTCAGTTGCTGCCAAACGAGCAGGCATGAAATGTGTCATCGTGCCAAACCAAGTGACGAGCACGCTGCAATTTGAAGAATATGATGTCAGATTAGAATCCATGGCTGAAATCGAATTGCTCCAGCTATTCCATCAGCTTGAAAAAGAGGACCAGTAAGGGGGCAAAGACGTCATGGCAGAAAAACTAGATTTAACGCGTTTTGAAAAAAGAATGGTGATCCGTAATATCAGGGAAGAAGATATTGACCGAATCATTGCGCTGCAAGAGGTATGCTTTCCGGGTATGGATCCTTGGAAACGAGAGCATCTTGAAAGTCATCTCGAGCATTTTCCGGAAGGACAGTTTTGTGCGGAATTTGAGGGAGAAATCATTGGCTCTTGTTCAAGTTTATTAATTAACTTTGATGAATACGATGATCGGCACACTTGGCAGGACATTACAGATGATGGGTACATCACGAATCATAATCCAGATGGAATGAACATGTATGGAATCGAAGTGATGGTTAGTACTGAGTACCGCCGCATGAAAATTGGTCATCGTTTGTATGAAGCTAGAAAAGATTTAGCGAGAAGATTAAATTTAAAAAGCATCATCATTGGCGGACGTATCCCGAATTATCATAAATATCAACAGGAAATGACGCCTCGCCAATATGTGGAGCAGGTGATGCTCCACCAAATTTATGATCCAGTTTTATCTTTTCAGCTGTTAAATGAATTTAGTCTCATGCGGATCAATCCGAATTACTTGCCGGATGATAAAGCGTCTAGCACATATGCGACGTTAATGGAATGGAACAATGTCGATTATCGTCCGCAATCGAAAAGATATTATAAATCGGCCTTCCCGGTTCGAATTTGTGTGATTCAATATGCGATGAAACAAATTCATTCCTTTGAAGAATTTATGAATCAGGTGGAGTATTACGTTGATGTCGCATCAGATGCGTCGGCTGACTTTGCCGTTTTCCCAGAAATTTTCACGACACAGCTCATGTCTTATTTAGAAGAACGATCACCAAGTCTTGCGGTACAACGGATCACGGAATATACCGAGGACTACATTAATTTATTTACAGATCTCTCTGTGAAGTACAACATTAACATTATCGGTGGGTCCCACTTCGTTGAAGAGGAAGGGAAAATCTACAATATTGCGTATTTATTTAGACGTGATGGAACGATTGAAAAACAATATAAGCTCCACATCACACCAAATGAAAGAAAATGGTGGGGAATTTCAAGCGGTGATCAAGTCCGTGTATTTGATACTGACTGCGGCAAAATTGCGATCCAAATTTGCTACGATATTGAATTTCCTGAGCTTGCTCGGATTGCTGCTGACAAAGGAGCAAAAATTATTTTCACTCCGTTCTGTACCGAAGACCGCCAAGGCTATTTACGGGTGCGTTACTGTGCACAGGCTAGAGCGGTTGAAAATCAGATTTATACAGTCATCTCTGGAACTGTCGGAAATCTTCCGCAAACCGAAAATATGGATGTCCAATATGCACAATCTGCTATTTTTGCCCCTTCTGACTTTGAATTTGCAAGAGATGGGATTGTAGGAGAATGTAATCCAAATATTGAAATGGTTGTCGTTGGTGATGTTGATTTAGAAATTTTGAGAAGACAGCGGCAAGATGGAACGGTACGTCAGCTGAAAGACCGTAGAAGAGATGTGTATCATATTGAATATAAGAAATAATGAAAAGAAGCGCCCCGTTATGATGCGAGGCGCTTGTTGTTATGTTTACATTTTCTTTAATGCTGATGTAGCAATGTGAGCAAAGCTTTTGGCAGCTAAAAATGGAACACCTGATTTGATCAGAGATTGATAAATCGTTTTATCTACCTGCTTCCATGTAAGAGCCGGTTCTTCTAAAAGACTTTTTAAATCAGGTCCTACATGTTGATTGAAAAACTGTTCAAATTGTTCACGCTTTTCTTGTCCTGCAATCAATTCTAATTTTTGTAACCATTTTTCTTGTTTTTGAAAAGATTGTTCAATGTTTTGTTTAATTGTGTCTGTGATTGAAGGAAGCTGAAAATCACTCTCTGTTGTGACCTGCTTAGTTTGAATAGATGCAGCATCAGCTGGCTGTGTCAATGGTGAAGCGAATAAAAGGACAGTAGTGGAGAGCATCAAAGATTTTGCGATTGTTTTCATAATGAAAACCTCCTAGTTCATTTAGTATTGTGTTTCAGATTTATTATACATTTTTGTTAAAATAAGGTAATGGGTCTTGACGCTTATTTTTTCATGTGACAAAGGGATGCCGAAGCAAAAGACGAATATACTGGAATGGAGATCATCGGTTCAAAAAGGAGAGGAATATGGGACGACAATCGAAACATTTGTATATCAACTTGCCGGTAAAGCATGTGAAGGAATCAAGGGTTTTTTTGAGCAGCTGGGCTTTGACTTCCAACAGCAGTTTACGAATGATCAGGCCGCTTGCTTGGTCATTGACGACACGATCACCGTCATGCTGTTATCCCTTAAGCATTTTCAATCCATTTCAGAGAAACAATTGGTCGATGCAAAGCAGGCATCTGAGGTGATTATCTCGATGCGGGTCGATTCAAGAGAAGAGGTTGATGAGCTGGTAGAGCAAGCGATTGCAGCAGGCGGTTCGCCGTTTAATGAAAAGCAGGATCATGATTTCATGTATGGATGGAGCTTTCAGGATCTTGATGGTCATTTGTGGGAAGTGTTCTATATGGATGAGGAGAGAAGCGGCCTTTCATAAGGGTGCTTCTTTTTTATTGTTTATCAGTGGTATGATAATGAGGAAGCAAAAGGAATAAGGAATTCATCTAGAGAAAAGTAGGTGCAGCATGGAGTTTTTACTTGTCTTAATGCCAGTGCTCGGCATTTTCCTCATAGGGTATATCGGGCAGAAGGCAATTGGTTTTGACATACATACGCTCTCATCAATGTCTTTATATTTAATGTCACCATTTCTTACGTTTGAAACCTTTTATCAAAACAAAGTATCGATGGACTATGTGTACCTGTCCATTTTTGTCGTAGGGCTTTGCCTTTCACTTGTTTTATGTGTCTTCATTTTATCTCGGATTTATGGTTATTCGAATGAAACGTATTGTGCCATGATTCTGTCGTCAGCATTTATGAATAATGGGAATTACGGTACGCCCGTTGTCCTGCTTGTTTTCGGAGCAGCTGGCTTAGATATAGCAATCGTTTTAATGGTTCTTCAGCAGCTTGTCATGAGTACAATCGGCATGTATTATGCAGCCAAGGGCGGAGAGGATGCGGGAAATCTAAGGGTCGTTTTGAAAAAAGTGCTGCGGATGCCGATTGCTTATGGGGCACTCATCGGTCTATTATTTCAGCTGATTGACCTTTCATTACCTAAAGAGCTTATGACGGGTGTTCAGCTTGTTGGGGATGCGGCCATACCGACGATTATGCTCATTTTAGGCATGCAGCTGGCAGTGATTTCTTTTAAACAAGTGGAGTATCGAAATATTTCCTATGCTGTGCTGTTGAAGCTGTTTATCTCACCACTGATCGCATTCGGCTTTACGCTCATTTTACCGGTAGATGATTTGGTGAAACAAATTATGGTCTTAGTTGCAGCCATGCCGACAGCAGCGAATACAACGCTGATGGCTGTACAATTTCGAACGAAGCCTGAGTTTGTCTCAAGCACAACGTTTCTCAGTACAATCTTAAGTATCGTCACTTTACCTGTTTTATTATGGATTTTATCCATGCACCCTCTGGGATAGGGGACGGCAAACAAAGGGGGACATATGAATGAATACAGATGTTCATTTTCAAGTGAGTGATGTGTTGAAAACGAAGTATTTTACGCATGCGAAAGTATTAGCTGGGGAAAAGGGACTGTTTCGGCAGGTCAAATGGATACATGTGTTAGAAGTGCCTGCTGTAGAGGATTTGTTAAATGGAGGCGAGCTTATATTAACAACGGCCGCAGGTTTCCATGATCAATTGGATGTGTTTAAAGAGTTTTTAAGGCAGCTGATTGACTCAGGTGCAGCCGGCTTGTGTATTGAATTTGTTCCGCTGCGCTTCGATGTGCCGGAAGAACTGATGGCCTATGCAGAAGAAAGAGATTTTCCACTTATTCTGTTTACAAAAGAAGTGAAATTCGTCAACATCACGCAGCATCTTCATACGATGATGATCGAGCGCCAGTATCAAATGATGGCCGACTTAGAAGCACTATCATCAAAGCTGAATGAGCTTTTACTGACCCCTCATCCGCAGATGGATATTTTAGATCAAGTGTATCAGCACTTAAGAGGAATTCTTTTACTCATACCCGTTCAAGGCGAGCCGATTATTTTATGTGATTCTTCCAAACAAACTGAAGAGATTGTCATGAATTATTTGCAGTATGCTTCCTTGCCAAAAGGATACGAAGTGACTCAAAAACAAGTCCTCGCACTCAAACAGACATTTGCAGATCTTGTGCTCATTCATCAATCGAACACACTCTCAGAATTTGAACTGCTCGTGATGGATAAGGGAGCGAATGCCCTTGCCCAGCAAACCTTAAGAGAGCTTTATACTGAAGAACTGAAGAAGACAAAAGAGAATGAATGGCTGCAAAAATGGTTCCAAGAAGAGCATACAGAAAGAGACATTTTAGAGCATCTTGAAGAAACGGAAGGACTGAAAAAACCAACCGGCTGTGTAGTCATGCTCTTTCAAAAACATCATCAAATCGAAGAAATTGCAGGAAATCTTTACTTTCTCGTATCTTGCCGTTCCATCTTTCAGCGTGCCGGTTTCCATCTGATCGCTTATGAGCATCAAGGACAAACCTTGTTTATTTTATTGAACACGAGAAAGGTAGAGGACTGGAAGGAGCGAGTAGAGAAGGCAGCAAATGAAATGAGGCAATTATATGATCGTGAGCAGCCTCGCGGAACCGTAATCAATTTTGGCATCGGTCAATATTGTGAACAGTTTTTGCATATGAGAAAAAGCTTTCAAGCAGCGAAAGAAGTGCTCCATTTAAAAAAAGTAATGCCGCACCGAGTGGAAAGCCCGTTTTATCAAGATTTACATCTGCTCCGTCTCATGCCTGTTATGAAGGAAAGCGGTCTATTAGAATGCATGGTAAAGGAGTATTTAGAGCCGGTGATTTTATATGATAAGCAAAATAACGGGAGGCTCTATCAAACGCTGAATATCTTTTTGCAGACGAACGGATCTAAAAAAGAAACAGCAAGCCAGCTCTATATTGTCAGGCAGACACTTTATCATAGATTGGATAAATTGCATGCTTTGCTTGGAGAGGATATGATGCAAGCACCGAAACGCCAGGCGCTTGAATTTGCGATTCTTGCTTATGAATTTTTGCAAGGGAATCGCCGTTAATGAGATTTGTTAGATTTACGAATGCAGCAAGTAGAATGTCTTATGGTTCTTTTCAATCAGTTGACGATCTGTCTAATGTAATCTGCCCGGCCCCTTTTTTATAATGAAAGTAACAATTGGTCTCTCTTAGAGGCGGCCTTGTTTCAGTTTCATATGCCTCACTTTTCATCCATATAATGAATGAAGAGGCAATGTACTGTACTGGTCTAAGCTTCTTTAATGATGAAAACGGATACATGGGGGCGTGGGATGATGAAAATACATGAGCAAGCTCAAAATCTTCAGGCAAAAGATGATCAGTTGATCTGGCATCATATGAAAGGGACAAACAAAGAAAATGAAAGCATGGTCATTCACGAGGCAGAAGGCGCATGGGTGACAGATATTTATGGGAATCGATATTTAGACGGGATGTCAGGCCTTTGGTGTGTAAATGCCGGATATGGCCGAAAAGAGCTTGCAGAAGCGGCGTATAAGCAATTAAATACGATGCCTTACTATCCGCTTACACAAAGCCATGTACCAGCTATTCAGCTGGCTGAGAAGCTAAGTGAATGGCTTGGGGGTGACTATGTCATCTTCTTTTCCAACAGCGGTTCTGAAGCCAATGAAACCGCATTTAAGATTGCAAAACAATATCATGCGCAAAAGGGAGAAAGTACACGAACAAAATTCATCTCCCGATATCGATCGTATCACGGCAATACAGCAGCAGCTCTTGCTGCAACGGGTCAAGCGCAGCGTAAATATAAATATGAACCATTAGGGCAGGGCTTCATCCACGTCGCGCCTCCTGATCTGTATCGGCATCCAGAGGATCAAGAGAATTTGGCAAGTGCTGCTGCGATTGATCAAGCGATGACGTGGGAATTAAGTGAGACCATTGCTGGGGTCATCATGGAGCCGATTATTACGGGAGGCGGTATCCTAATGCCGCCAAAAGGGTATTTGAAAAAGGTCAAAGACATCTGTGAAGCTCATGGAGCGCTCCTCATCGTGGATGAAGTGATATGCGGCTTTGGCCGAACAGGAAAGCGGTTTGGTTTTATGCATGAGGAAGTGAAGCCAGATATCATTACGATGGCAAAAGGGATCACAAGCGGCTATTTACCGCTTTCTGCCACATGCGTCAAACGGGAAATCTATGAAGCCTATACAGGAGAAGATACGTATGACCGGCTGCGTCATGTCAATACATTTGGCGGTCACCCTGCTTCCTGTGCGGTTGCAGTTGCCAACCTAAATATCATAGAAAATGAGCAATTAGTGGAACGTTCTGACACACTTGGTCGAGACATGCTCGAACGTTTGCAAGGGTTAAAAGAACATCCATTTGTCGGTGATGTCAGAGGAAAAGGCTTGCTGTTTGGGGTTGAGCTTGTGCAGGATCAACAGTCAAAAAAGCCAGCTGATCCTAGTGTTGTCGGTCAATTGATTGCAGAATGTAAAAAACGCGGTTTAATCATTGGGAAAAATGGTGATACGGCCGCTGGCTATAATAACGTTGCCCAGCTTGCACCACCACTAAATATTACAGACGAAGACGCGGCATTTATCATCAACACCTTAAAAGAAAGCATGGCACAGCTATAGCAGAGAGACTTCTCTGCTTTTTTCTATGTGCGGGATCTATTCATTCGACAAATAAGATATCTTCATCAAGTTGCTAGGTGAAACCTGCAATCGGGCACACTAGGTGTATTGAAAAAAAGAAGAGATTCTATTACTGTAAGGAGAAGGCTGAACCAATACACTTTAGAAGGAGACGGCATATGAGTTTTCATGATCAACCCATTTTACCTGCTGTTCGTAATATGAAGCAATTTGAGGAATTTTTAAAAAGTCCATTTACATATGGAGTCTTACTTGATGTTCACTTAGGCAGGCTTAAGGGCATCATGAATGAGGCGAATGCCCATCACAAAAAAATGTTTGTCCATGTCGATCTCATTCACGGGATCAAACATGATGAATATGGAACGGAATTTATTTGTCAGGAAATGAAGCCGGCAGGAATTATTTCTACTAGGTCTTCTGTCATAGTAAAAGCTAAGCAAAAAAAGGTATATGCGATTCAGCGAATGTTTTTACTTGATACAAGTGCGATGGAAAAAAGCATGGAGTTTGTCGGGAAACATCGTCCGGATTTTATAGAAGTATTGCCGGGTGTCGTGCCAGATTTAATTACAGAAGTGCGCGAAAGAACGGGAATACCAATATTTGCAGGGGGATTTATCCGAACAAAAGAAGATGTGGAAAGAGCGCTTGAAGCAGGAGCAACAGCTGTGACGACATCGAACACAGACCTTTGGAAAGCATTCCAAAAGTGAAAAAGATAAAATGTGAAAATTGATTGACAACGTTTTCATCCTCTGATACTATAGCACTAAGTTAATATCATGTGATGGAGAAACGGAGATCCACAACAGCGCTTTACTAGGTGACAAATGACCCTGATGTAAAGTATGTTTGTTGTGGATCTTTTTTCTTTATCTTTTCTACACATTCATAGGGGATGGCAACTGAACCAGAGGAGGAATTTTTCATGACACCATTTTGGGGTGAAGTCGTAGGTACAATGCTGCTCATTATTTTTGGAGGCGGTGTGTGTGCGGCCGTAAATCTAAAGAAATCGCTCGCCTATCAGTCCGGCTGGATTGTAATCGCTTTCGGTTGGGGATTTGCAGTAGCCATTGCAGCCTATGCAACTGGAGGAATTAGCGGGGCACATTTAAACCCGGCGCTGACAATTGGTCTTGCTCTAGAAGGAAGTTTTCTTTGGGCTGATGTTCCAATGTATATTGTCGGTCAAATGCTTGGCGCATTACTCGGAGCTATTATTGTCTTTTTACATTACTTACCACACTGGAAAGCAACAGACGATCCAGGTGCAAAACTAGGTGTATTCTCAACTGGTCCTGCGATTCCGCATACCTTTGCAAACGTACTCAGTGAAGTCATCGGTACATTTGTATTGGTTCTAGGAATCTTAGCGATTGGTGCAAATAAATTTGCAGACGGAGTGAATCCGCTGATTGTTGGTTTCTTAATTGTAGCAATTGGTCTTTCTTTAGGTGGAACAACTGGTTATGCAATCAACCCTGCACGTGATTTAGGTCCAAGAATTGCCCATGCGATTCTGCCGATTCCAGGTAAAGGTCCATCGAATTGGAAATATGCTTGGGTTCCTGTTGTTGGTCCCATTTTAGGCGGTGCATTTGGCGGTGTTTTCTACAATGCTGCCTTTAAAGCGAACGTCACTCCAGCCTTTTGGATTGTAAGCGTTATTTTAGTTGTGGTATTGTTAGGACTCTATGTCTCTACGAAAAACCAAACAAATGCTGTAAATGAAAGTATGTAAGGGGAGGAAAACACCATGGCAAAAGAAAAATATATTCTCGCATTAGATCAAGGGACAACAAGCTCAAGAGCGATCTTATTTGATCAAGAAGGTAAAATTGCACATACATCACAGAAAGAATTTAATCAATATTTTCCGAACCCTGGCTGGGTAGAACATAATGCAAACGAAATTTGGAGCTCTGTTCTATCTGTTATTTCAACCGCTTTAATTGAATCTGGCATTGAAGCAGATCAAATTGCGGGTATCGGAATTACGAACCAGCGTGAAACAGCTGTTGTTTGGGATAAACATACAGGCGCACCAGTTTATAATGCAATTGTTTGGCAGTCTAGACAAACGTCTGGCATTTGTGAAGAGTTAAAAGCCCAAGGACACAATGAGACATTTAGAAATAAAACAGGTCTTCTCATCGATGCTTATTTCTCAGGCACAAAAGTGAAATGGATTTTGGACAATGTAGAAGGTGCCCGTGAGAAAGCAGAAAATGGCGACTTATTGTTTGGCACAATCGATACATGGCTCATTTGGAAAATGACAGGCGGTAAATCACACGTCACAGATTATTCTAATGCGTCAAGAACGTTGATGTTCAACATTTACGATTTGAAATGGGACGAAGAATTACTTGATATCCTAGACATACCTGCTTCTATGCTTCCAGAGGTCAAACCATCTTCACACATTTATGGTGAAACGACGGACTATCACTTCTTCGGTAAAAATATCCCGATTGCAGGAGCGGCGGGAGATCAGCAGTCTGCTTTATTCGGTCAGGCTTGCTTTGAAGCAGGAATGGCGAAGAACACATATGGTACAGGATGTTTCATGTTGATGAATACAGGGGAAAAAGCCATTAAGTCGGATCATGGTTTATTAACGACGATTGCATGGGGCATTGATGGTAAAGTTGAATATGCTTTAGAAGGAAGTATTTTCGTTGCCGGCTCAGCGATTCAGTGGCTGCGTGATGGACTGAGAATGTTTAAAGACTCGAAAGACAGCGAAGCTTACGCAAAGCGTGTCGAGTCAACAGATGGCGTATATGTCGTTCCAGCATTCGTTGGTCTAGGCACACCTTACTGGGATAGTGATGTCAGAGGCGCTGTATTCGGTTTAACACGCGGTACTTCTAAAGAGCACTTTGTCCGTGCAACGTTGGAATCACTTGCTTATCAAACGAAAGATGTTTTAGATGCGATGGAAAAGGATTCAAACATCTCATTAAAAACATTGCGTGTCGATGGCGGGGCTGTGAAGAATGATTTCTTAATGGGCTTCCAAAGTGATTTGCTGGATGTACCAGTAGAACGTCCAGAAATTAATGAAACGACGGCACTCGGTGCGGCCTATCTTGCGGGAATAGCAGTTGGCTTCTGGAACGACCGTTCAGACATTGCAAAACAATGGAACCTTGAAAAGCGCTTTGACCCTAAGATGGAAGAGGACAGCCGTGACTCGTTATACAGCGGGTGGAAAAAGGCTGTAAAAGCAGCTCAAGCTTTCAAATAAACAAAAAGTATGGTATACTTCAAGTAAGTTAATAGAACGGTTGGAGAACTGGAGAGACCGCAGGCACCGAAGTGTAGAAATACGCTTTGGGTGTTTGCGGTCTCTTTTTCTTTACCGTACAACATGGGAGGAACAAGAGATGACTTTTTCTAGCTTAGAAAGAGAACAAATGCTGCAGGAAATGACAAAAAAACCATATGATGTGTTTATCATTGGTGGGGGTATTACAGGCGCCGGTACAGCACTTGATGCGGCTTCACGCGGGATGCGTGTCGGTCTTGCGGAAATGCAGGATTTCGCAGCAGGTACGTCTAGCCGCTCAACGAAACTTGTGCACGGTGGGCTTCGTTATTTAAAGCAATTTGAAGTGAAGATGGTGGCAGAGGTCGGTAAAGAACGTGCCATTGTATATGAAAATGGTCCGCATGTGACAACACCAGAATGGATGCTTCTTCCGATGCATAAAGGCGGTACATTTGGTAAGTTTTCAACATCAATTGGTCTAAGAGTGTATGACTTTTTAGCTGGAGTAAAGCATAACGAACGCAGAAGCATGCTCAGTGCGAAAGAAACACTTGCCAAAGAACCGCTTGTGAAAAAGGACGGCTTAAAAGGCGGCGGCTACTATGTTGAATACCGTACAGATGATGCACGCCTCACAATTGAAGTCATGAAAGAGGCAGTGAAATTTGGTGCAGAAGCTGTCAACTATGCGAAAGTAAAAGAATTTATCTATGATAAAGGAAAAGTTGTCGGCGTTGTCATTGAAGATGTCATGACGGAGAAAACATATGATGTGTATGCGAAGAAGATTGTCAATGCGACAGGTCCATGGGTAGATCAGCTAAGAGACAAGGACCATTCAAAAGAAGGGAAGCACTTACAGCATACAAAAGGAATTCACTTAGTATTCGACCAATCGGTTTTCCCGTTAAAACAAGCGATCTATTTCGACACGCCTGACAAACGCATGGTCTTTGCGATTCCGAGAGAAGGCAAAACGTACGTTGGAACAACAGATACGGTATACAAAAAACAGCTGGAACATCCGCGTATGACAAAAGCAGATCGTGATTATGTCATCCAAGCGATTCAGTACATGTTCCCAGATCTCAACATTACGGAAAAAGATGTTGAATCCAACTGGGCCGGTCTTCGTCCGCTCATTCATGAAGAAGGAAAAGACCCTTCAGAAATTTCTCGTAAGGATGAGGTATGGACATCATCTTCAGGCTTAATCACCATCGCTGGTGGTAAATTAACAGGCTACCGTAAAATGGCTGAGCACATTGTGAATCTTGTACGTGATGGACTGAAAGAAGAAACTGGAAAAGATTATGGATCATGTAAAACCAAACATATGCCAATTTCAGGTGGGCATGTAGGCGGTTCTAAAAATATGGCATCCTTTGTTCAAGCGAAAACGGCAGAAGGAGCATCCGTTGGTTTAACAGAACCGATTGCTCAAAAACTAGCTGAAAAATATGGCTCAAACGTCAGCAGTCTCTTCCAGCGTGTGGAGGAGCTTCAAGGCGAAGCAGACAAACGAAACATTCCAGCGTACGTACTGGCAGAGCTTGTCTATGCAATCGAAGAAGAACTAGCCGTTACACCTGTCGATTTCTTCTTAAGAAGAACAGGAAGCCTATTATTTAATATCAACTGGGCAAAAAAATATGCACAGCCTGTCGTTGACTATATGGCAGATCGATTTGGCTGGGATGAAGCGACAAAACAAAAACATCAAACAGAATTAGATCAACTATTCCATGAAGCAGTCGTACCGCTTGATGCCGAATAAGAGAAAAGCCGATCGTGTATCGGCTTTTTTTATTTGTTCATCATTTTTCCATCTGCCAATGATATAGCATGACATAAAGGTTGATTCCATATAAAATAACAGTAGATATTATTTTATTGATGAAAAGAACTGGGAGGACGATCATGAGTTGGAATACGAATTATGAGCGATGGATCAATGAGAAGCACCTGGATACTGAACTAAGGGAATGGCTAGAGGCGCATCGAGATGATCATCAAGCTCTTGAAGACTGCTTCTATAAAAACCTTGAGTTCGGAACTGGAGGAATGCGCGGAGAAATTGGTGCAGGAACGAACCGAATGAATGTCTACACCGTTCGTAAAGCATCAGCGGGTCTTGCTGCGTATATTGCGAAACATGGAGAGGATGCAAAAAGAAGAGGCGTCGCCATTGCATATGATTCACGCCATAAATCTCCTGAATTCGCGATGGAAGCAGCCAAAACGCTTGCTTCACAAGGCATTCAAACGTACGTATTTGACGAACTGCGTCCGACACCAGAACTTTCCTTTGCTGTTCGGGAGCTGAAAGCATTTGCTGGTATCGTCGTGACAGCAAGTCACAATCCACCAGAATATAATGGCTATAAAGTATATGGAGAAGATGGCGGCCAGCTGCCTCCATTTGAAGCAGATCAAGTCATTAAAGAAGTAGATGCAATTGAAAATGAACTGGCGATTTCAGTAGAGTCAGAAGAAACGTTGAAACAAAATGGGCTCATCCATATGATTGGAGAAGAAATTGATCGTGCTTATATTGAAAAATTAAAAACCATCAGTGTGCATCCTGAGCTTGCAGATGAAGTCGATGTCAAAGTGGTGTTTACCCCGCTTCATGGTACAGCCAATCAACCTGTCCGAAATGGGCTTCAGGCTCTTGGCTATCAGCATGTGACCGTTGTGTCTGAACAGGAAAAACCAGATCCGCAATTTTCAACGGTGACATCGCCAAATCCAGAGGAGCATGCAGCGTTTGAATATGCCATGAAACTTGGTGAAAAGCAGAATGCCGATATCCTCATTGCAACAGATCCTGATGCAGATAGGTTAGGCATTGCCGTCAGAGATCATGAGGGAGAATTTACAGTCTTAACAGGGAACCAAACAGGAGCGCTGCTGCTTCATTATTTATTGTCCGAAAAACAAAAGCTAGGTCAGCTGCCGCCTCGTCCAGTTGTGATGAAAACAATAGTTACAAGTGAGCTTGGGCGTGCTGTCGCATCAGCATTTGGTGCGGACACCATTGACACACTTACTGGCTTTAAATTTATTGGAGAAAAAATCAAGCAATTTGAAGAAAGTGGAGAATACACGTTTCAATTCGGTTATGAAGAGAGCTATGGCTATTTGATCGGTGATTTTGCCAGAGATAAAGATGCGGTGCAAGCAGCGCTGTTAGCCGTTGAAGTCGCTGCTTTTTATAAAAAACAAGGCAAGTCATTGTACGACGCTCTTGTCGATATTTTCAAGGAGTTTGGATTTTACCGGGAAGGATTAAAGTCATTAACCTTAAAAGGAAAAGAAGGAGCAGAGCAAATTTCAGCGATCCTTCATACCTTTAGAACAAATCCGCCAGCCGCCATCGCAGGTCAGCGAATCACTGTCATTGAGGATTACCAATCAAGTCAAAGACATCTCGTGACAGAAAAGAAAGAAGAAACAATTCACCTGCCGGCATCAAACGTGCTGAAATATTTCCTTGAGGATGGCTCATGGTTCTGCTTAAGACCTTCGGGTACCGAACCTAAAGTGAAATTTTATATTGCAGTTAAAGGCTCATCTTTAACAGATAGCGAAGAAAAACTGAAGCATCTATCAGAAGAAGTGATGAAAGTCGTTTATGATATTGTTGAAGAAACAGCTAAATAAAGAAAGAAACAAAGCCATCGTGTGAATGCATGATGGCTTTTTTCTCAGCCAAAAGTATGAGAAGAAATCATCCTTTTTGAGAAAGAGACAAAAGGGTGCTCGTGGTATAATCAACATAATGATAAGAGGAGGCAGCAAATGCCGGGGGTAAACAGCATGGGAGAATACAAAGAGAAGGTTAAAACATTAAAAACGTTAAAAGAAATTGCTGAAAAGTTAAATGAAGGCTTGGAAATGAAAGACACGCTTCATGAAGTGCTCCATATGCTTATGGATGTGACAGGCTTTCAGACAGCATGGATTTATTTTATAGAGGAAGACGGCTCGTATGAACTGATGGCAGAGGTATCTTTACCTGAAGCACTTGCAAAGCACCAAAAGCAATTGATGTGTCAAAACGACTGTTATTGCATCAATCGATACACAAAGGGATCACTGCAATCAGCCACCAATATTATCAACTGTAAACGGATTGAAACGGCCATCGAGCAAAAGCTTGGGGATACAGAAGGCATTACACATCATGCGACAGTTCCGCTCAAAGCGTGTAAGCGCACATTCGGCTTATTAAATGTGGCGGCAAAAGGAAAAGTCACATTTACGCAAGAAGAGCTGAATTTGCTTGAAAGCATTGCGCTTCAAATTGGCACTGCCATTCAGCGAATGAAGCTTGTACAAAACGAACAGCAGCATGCACTTCTGGAAGAAAGAAACCGGCTTGCGCAGGATTTACATGATTCTGTCAATCAAATGCTGTTTTCAGTGAGTCTGACTGCAAAGGCTGCCCGTCAAATGACAAGCGATCAGAATCTAGGGGAAATGATTGATTTTATTCAGCATTTGTCACAAGATGCCCTCATTGAAATGCGGTCGCTCATTTGGCAGCTAAGACCAAGAGGACTTGAAAAAGGGTTTACGACGGCGATTGAAGAGTACGCACAGCTCTTAGGATTAAACTGTACATTATCTTTATCAGGCTGTATGGAGATGGATCATTCGCGGCATGAAACTTTATTTCGCGTATGTCAAGAAGCGCTGAATAATTGTCAAAACACGCGGGAGTAGAAGAAGTCGAGGTCAAACTCGAGCAATCGGCAGACACGTTTGAGATGGAAATCATCGACCGCGGAAAAGGATTTCAGTATGACGAGCAAATGAGCCTTCCTTCACTGGGGCTGAAAGGGATGGCTGAACGCATCCGAAGAACAGGTGGTACATTTTGTATTGATTCTGAGCTAGGTAAAGGAACCACGATTCATGTGAAAGTGCCATTTTCTCAAGAAAGGAAGGGTTCGTCATGAGAGTAGTCATTGCAGATGATCATCATATTGTGAGAAAAGGGCTGGTGTTTTTCTTGCAAACACAGCCTGATGTGGACATCGTTGGTGAGGCATCCAATGGAGAAGAGGCGCTTGAAGTTGTCAGACAAACGCAGCCTGACATTGTCTTAATGGACCTCTCTATGCCCGTTATGAATGGCATTGAGGCAACGAAACAAATGACACTGGAAATGCCCGATACGCGCATTGTGATCTTGACAAGCTATGCAGATAAAGATTATGTCATACCAGCCATTCAAGCAGGGGCGAAAGCCTATCAGCTCAAGGATGTAGCGCCAGAAAAACTGCTCACGACAATGATTGAAGTACAAAATGGCACCTATCAATTAGATGGTCATATCACGACTTTCCTTGTGCAGCATCTGACAGAACCAAAAGAGCAGAAATGGGCACAAATGAACGAGCTGACCAATAGAGAACGAGATGTCTTATTTGAAATTGCAAAGGGTAAAAGCAACAAAGAAATCGCCTCAGCGCTGTTTATTTCTGAAAAAACTGTCAAAACGCACGTATCTCATTTATTATCAAAGCTAGAGCTGGCAGATCGAACCCAAGCGGCTCTTTATGCAGTGGATTATCAAAAAAATCAGTCAAAAGAGCTGCTTTGACAGAAAAAATGTAAACATGCAGTCACGATGCCAAATGAGGAGGATGCGCTGTTATTTTCACAAAGAGACATGGATGAAAGCCCCTTTAAGTTTCCAATCACTTGGCACTGCTAAACGTATGTAAAAAGGCTGAAAATCAGCCTCAGATTGTAGAGAAACTCATGTTTTTCTACAATCTTTTTTATTTTTAACGTATGTATGAAGAATGAAATGTA
>NZ_JAWJBV010000017.1:0-76996 GCF_046536015.1 Bacillus sp. SIMBA_154 | reverse complement strand
TAACATGTTCATCCCCCACAGAGTCGTGTTATTACCCTTATTATACAAAAAAGCTTGTAGACTTTGTCTACAAGCTGCATCAGCCCTATGCAAGGGCTGATTTTCTTTGATTTGTTTCACATTATTCTTGATTTGTTTCACATTATTCTTGATTTTTAGTATCATAATGAAGTATTGAATCATTCAATAGGGAAGTGTGACTGATGGACACAAATGCCTTTTATAGAGACACATGGGCAGAAATTGATTTAACAGCAATCAAGCATAATGTTTCACATATGAAAGATCATATTGGTCAAAAAGTTCAATTAATGGCTGTTGTAAAAGCCAATGCGTATGGACATGGAGATATAGAAGTGGCAAGAGCCGCACTCAAAGCAGGAGCAGACTTGTTAGCCGTTGCCTTTTTGGATGAGGCCATTTCTTTAAGAAATAAAGGCATCAAAGCACCGATTCTTGTACTCGGCGCAGTACCGCCAGAGTATGTCAAAGTCGCCGTGAGATACAACGTCATCATGACTGCTTACTCAATCGAGTGGCTGAGAGATGTAATCAAAGTAGTGAAAGGACAGATTGGACAACCCATTCGTTTTCATTTGAAAATTGACAGCGGAATGAATCGTTTAGGTGTTAAAACCTTAGCGCAAGTGAGCGAAGTGAAAGAGCTTGCCTGCGATCATTCTTATTTACAGCTGGAAGGTGTATTTACTCACTTTGCGACAGCAGATGAAAAGGATGAGGACTACTTTGATATGCAGATGGACACCTTTCAAACATTGCTTCAGCCGCTTCATACGGACAAACTGCTCGTTCATTGCGCCAACAGTGCAGCAGGTCTAAGGTTTAAAGAAGTATTGTTTAATATGGTCCGTTTCGGCATCAGTATGTACGGGCTGTCACCGTCAGAGGAAATCAAAGATGAATTGCCTTTCAAGCTGGAAGAAGCCATGTCTCTTCATACAAAGCTAGCGCATGTGAAGCTTATTCAAAAGGGTGAGAGTGTCAGCTACGGAGCGACCTATACAGCCAATCAAGATACATGGATTGGCACGGTTCCGATTGGCTATGCAGACGGCTGGATCAGGAAGCTGGCAGGAACGGAAGTGCTCGTTGGCGGAAAGCGCCGGAAGATTGCTGGAAGGGTATGTATGGATCAATTCATGGTTGAATTGAAAGAGAACATTTCAGCAGGCGAACCAGTCGTTTTGATTGGTTCACAAGGCGAAGAAAAGGTATCAGTCGATGAAATTGCCAAAAGGCTTGAAACCATTAACTATGAAGTCACTTGCTCGATTGGCCACCGGGTCCCAAGAGTATATATAGAGGACGGCAAAAGGGTTCATGTGCGTAATCCGCTGCTTCAAGGCGGGCCAAGCTTTTTATAAGTAGCTATTAGGGGAACGATGTCCAAACCGACATCGTTCTCTTTTATTCTACAGAGAAGGAATAAATATCCTCCCTTTTTTAGAGATTTTGGAAATACCGTATGATTTTCGAAAAAAAGCGTATAATGGGAAAGAGGGACTCCATTATCATTTTGAATTACGGGTGGCCGACCGCTTCATGTTCTAATAAGAAATCATGAAAACAGCTTTGCTTGTGCATTGAATAATGGTATGATTAGTCTTGGAATGGATCGAAACGGTATCCGTAAGTTTTGTGGAGGTGTATGTTTTTTGTCTGAATCCAGCGCAACAAACGAAATGAAGATTCGACTGCCCGAGGCTTTGATGTCTGAAATCGAACGAGTAGCAGAGCAGGATAAGGTAACAAGAAATGAATTGATCTACCGAGCGACAAAAACGTATATTCGTGAACGTAATATTCGACAAAATCGTGAATCGATGAGACGCGGCTACATGGAGATGGCGAAAATTAATCTGAATATCTCTTCAGAGGCACAATATGCAGAATTTGAGGCTGAGAATACAGTTGAGCGATTAGTCAGCGGGGGTTAAACATTTGATTGTTAAACGCGGTGATGTTTACTTTGCTGATTTATCTCCTGTTGTTGGCTCCGAGCAGGGCGGGGTTCGCCCGGTATTGGTGATTCAAAATGACATTGGAAATCGCTTCAGCCCGACTGCTATCGTTGCAGCCATAACAGCCCAAATACAAAAAGCGAAATTACCGACTCACGTCGAAATTAATGCAAAGCGCTACGGCTTTGAACGAGATTCTGTCATTCTTTTAGAGCAGATTCGTACGATCGATAAACAAAGATTGACAGATAAAATCACACATCTTGATGATGAGATGATGGAGAAGGTTGATGAAGCCTTACAAGTTAGTTTGGCTCTTATTGATTTTTAATATGGTGATACTTGGTTGCTCTCCTGTGAGCAACTTTTTTTTGTGTTCATTTTTTATTAAGGCTATAATGGAGAGAGAATGAAAGTTATTGCTTTTTATGTACGTAGGGGGTAAATTATGTCGAATCATATCGTGTTAGCTTTTGCGAGAGCACACCAAAAGGAATTAGAAAAAGAATGGACTGACATCTTCAAACGACTCGGAGAAGAAGAAACGGACATGATGCTAAACGATAAAATGTATGAAACGATTTGTTCCGAATATGTCCAGCTTATTCTGGCATCCCTTTCAGAGGCGAATGCTGAGGATTTTGAAGAAAAAGTGCAATCTTTTGCTTTGAAAATTGTACAAATGGGTGTATCACTTAAATTACTGGCAAAAGGGCTAACGGAAATCCGTTCACACTTATATCAAAAAATGAACAGTGACAAAAATACTGAACAAGGAAGTAATGAGCTCATCTGGGAAATTGATCGGTTCATTTCACCTGTTCATAACGAAATATTGAATCACTACTCCATCTCATGGGAGAAAACCGTCAACCTTCAAAAAATTGCGTTACAGGAACTATCTGCTCCGCTGATTCCAGTGTTTGAGCACATCACTGTCATGCCTCTTGTAGGAACAATTGATACAGATCGCGCGAAGAAGATCATGGAGAATCTGTTAAATGGCGTCGTGAAACATCGATCACAGGTGGTCTTAATCGACATTACCGGTGTACCTGTCGTTGATACAATGGTGGCACACCATATCATTCAAGCGTCAGAGGCTGTGAGATTAGTAGGTGCAAAATGCTTATTGGTCGGTATTCGTCCAGAAATCGCCCAAACCATCGTCACTCTTGGAATTGATTTATCTCAAGTTACAACAAAGAATACCCTTCAAAAAGGAATTCAAACTGCTTTAGAAATGACAAATCGAAAAATTGTTTCATTGGAGGGATAACCCAGTGAGAAATCACCCGAAGATTCCAATCTTAAAATTATATAATTGTCTTCTTATTTCTATACAATGGGAGCTTGATGACCAAACGGCTCTTCATTTTCAAGAAGATTTACTCAATAAAATTCATGAAACAGGAGCGAACGGCGTTGTCATTGACCTAACATCTGTTGATATGATTGATTCATTTATCGCAAAAGTATTAGGCGATGTCATCACGATGTCAAAGCTCATGGGGGCAAAAGTTGTATTAACAGGAATACAGCCGGCAGTCGCTGTGACACTCATTGAACTTGGTATATCACTGGAAGAAATTCAGACTGCATTAGATCTTGAACAAGGGCTTGAGACATTGAAGCGGGAATTGGGGGAATAGATATGAAAGACCAATCCTGTGTGAAAATTTTGACGGAATGGGACATAGTCGCGGCAAGACAACTGGGACGAAATGTTGCAAAAGAACTGGGCTTTGGAACAGTTGACCAAGCAAGAATTACGACGGCCATTTCAGAATTAGCTCGAAACATCTATTTATACGCTGGTAAAGGTCAGATTTGTATAGAAGAAGTGATGGAGCGTGGAAAGCGTGGACTTAAAGTCATCGCAGCCGATGAGGGGCCTGGTATCATGGATATACGCAAAGTGATGGAAGACGGATTTTCTACATCAGGCGGACTCGGAGCAGGTCTTCCGGGAGTGAGAAGACTGATGGATGATTTTAAATTAGATTCTACACCAGAAGAAGGAACGGAGATACAAGCTGTCAAGTGGCTTCGCTAGGAGGGAAACCATGGATTTTAAGGAGGTAATGGAGCAGCGGTATCATCAGCTGCTCAGTCGTTATATCAGTGATCTAACTGAAACATCGCTTTATCAAGCTCAAAAATTCAGCCGAAAAACCATTGAGCATCAAATACCTCCTGAAGAAATAGTGAGTGTTCACCGAAAAGTAATTCAGGAGCTATACCCTGATTTGCCGGAAGATGTCTTTCATTCACTAGACTTCTTAATTGAAGTCATGATTGGGTACGGACTTGCCTACCAGGAACATTTAACACTCAGAGGCATCCAGCAAGAAATTAAATCGGAGATTGAAATTGCTGCAAATGTTCAGCAAACCCTTCTGGAAACGAAAATACCAGAAGGTGACACCTTTGATATTGGGGCCATTAGTGTGCCGGCAAAACAGATGAGTGGAGATTATTTTCACTTTGTCACTGATCACCATACAATCAATATCGCGATCGCAGATGTGATTGGGAAAGGCATCCCGGCTGCGCTCTGTATGTCGATGATTAAGTATGCGATGGATTCCTTGCCGGAGTCAGGGAGCGGCCCAACGAAGGTGCTGAAAACCCTTAATCGTGTTGTCGAACAAAACGTAGACCCAAGCATGTTTATCACGATGTTCTATGGCAGCTATAATACAGAAACACATGAATTTAAATACGCATCGGCTGGTCATGAGCCGGGCTTTTTCTATTGCAGAAAAGAGAACCAATTTTACGATTTAGATGCGAAAGGGCTTGTCCTTGGAATCGCACCAGACTTTGATTACAGGCAGTATGAGAAGCATTTGGATATTGGAGATATGGTCATTTTATTCTCCGATGGTGTAACAGAATCTAAGGCAGAGGACGGTTTCTTAGAGCGGGAGGATATCAAAGCGCTCATATCAGAGCACCTATCTTACTCGGCTCAGGAAATGGTGGATGCCATCTATGCCAGCTTACTCAAACTGCAAGATTTTCAGCTGCATGATGACTTTACATTACTTGTCCTGAAAAGAAAGGTTTAGAAAGTGAATACGCGGGTATATAAAATTCAAGGAAACAAGAATTTCGAGGTGAATGCATAATGAATATGTCTGTAAAAGAGCATCAAATAGATCATAAAACGAAAATTAGTGTCAGCGGAGAAATTGATGTGTACTCCGCTCCTGAGCTAAGAGAAACGCTTATGCCTAAAGCAGAGCAAGGAGAGCATCTAGAAATCTGTCTAAAGGATGTTTCTTATATGGATAGCACAGGTTTAGGTGTATTTGTGGGGCTGTTTAAAGCGGCTCAAAAAGCAGGTGGAACATTAAAGCTTGAGAACTTGTCGGATCGGCTTGTGAGGTTGTTTGAAATTACTGGATTAAAGGACATCATTGACATTTCTGCAAAAACAGAGGGTGGGGTACAATGAACGAATTAGTAGATCTAATCGAGATGAAAATCCCGGCGAAACCAGAATACGTAGGCATCATTCGTCTGACTCTTTCAGGCGTAGCAAGTCGAATGGGTTATGCCTATGAAGAGATTGAGGACTTAAAAATTGCCGTCAGTGAGGCCTGTACAAATGCAGTTCAGCATGCCTACAAAGGTGATCATGGGGAAAATGGAGAGGTAGCAGTTCGCTTTCTTGTCTATGAGGATCGTCTAGAAATCATTGTCGCTGACAAAGGCGGTAGCTTTGACTTTAAGCAAAAGCAGGAAGGACTAGGGCCTTATACATCTGCTCATACGGTGGATCAATTGGCAGAAGGAGGTCTTGGTTTATATTTGATGCAAACATTAATGGATGAAGTCGAGGTGCAAGCAAACTCCGGAGTTACTGTGGCAATGACAAAGTTTTTAAACAGGGAGCGAGTTGACCATGACACAACCATCCAAAACTATGAAACTAACTAAAGATGAAGTGGATCGCCTCATCCAAAGCTATCAAAACAATCAAGACGAGCAGGCGCAGCTCACGCTTGTTGAATGCTATACAAACCTGGTCGATATGCTGGCGAAAAAATATTCCAAAGGCAAAAGCTTTCATGAGGATCTAAGACAAGTTGGAATGATTGGTTTACTCGGCGCAATCAAGCGTTATGACCCGCTTGTCGGTAAATCATTTGAAGCCTTTGCGATTCCAACCATTATCGGGGAAATCAAACGCTTTTTACGTGATAAGACATGGAGTGTCCATGTACCAAGGCGGATTAAAGAGCTCGGACCAAGAATCAAGATGGCAGTTGATCATCTGACAACGGAGACGCAGAAGTCACCTAAAGTACAAGAGATTGCAGAATATCTAGATGTGACAGAAGAAGAAGTACTTGAAACAATGGAGATGGGCAAAAGCTATCAAGCGCTGTCTGTAGACCAAGGCGTAGAGGCTGATTCTGAAGGAAGCACCGTCACCATTTTAGACGTCGTCGGCTCACAGGAAGAGGGCTACGAACGTGTAAACCAAAAAATGATGCTTGAGAGTGTGCTTCATGTTCTGACGGATCGAGAAAAAGAAATTATCAATCTCACTTATTTGCAAAATAAGAGTCAGAAAGAAACAGGCGATTTACTCTGCATATCCCAAATGCATGTATCGAGACTGCAGCGGAAGGCAGTTAAAAAGCTACGAGATGCATTATCAGAAGATGCGTCTATGGAGCTAGGGTAATGAAGCAGATCGAACAGCATGAGCATGTGAACGCCATTATCTATCAATCGAATAAAGAAGGGAAATCATGCTGCGGGGACAGTTTTTTTATTAAAGCAGATGATGAAGAACTAATTTGTGCTGTAGCAGACGGATTAGGCAGCGGCCAGTTCGCCAATGAATCATCTTCTTTAGTTAGTGAAATTGTCGAAGAATATGGACATGAGGATGTGACGACCCTCATAGACAGATGCAATCAGGCCATGAAAAATAAACGTGGGGCCACGGTTGGCATATTAAAGGTGAATTTTTCCCAGCAGCAATTTACCTATTGTTCGGTTGGTAATATCCGGTTCATCTTGAATGCACCTTCTGGCGACTATATTTATCCGCTTCCGACATCAGGATACTTATCAGGGAAACCTAGGAAATATAAAACATACACCTATTCCTACGAAAAAGGATCGACATTCATTATGTATTCAGACGGCCTGAATGTGCCAAACATGCGAATGTGTTTAAAGCATAGCCATTCAGTTGCAGATATTGCAACGCAACTTGAAACATACACACAAGACAAAAAGGACGATCTCACCTATGTACTTGGTCAGCTCATGTGAAAATAGCTGACCTTTTTTCTGTTTTGCCGGTTTTTTTGATACACTAAAAGAGAAGACACAGTGAGAGGATGCAAAGTATGAAGACATCTGACGTTTTATTGAAACAAATTGCAACAGAATTAAAGCTTTCAACGAAACAAATTGAAAGTGTGATCCAGCTATTAGAGGATGGCAACACCGTCCCATTTATTGCTCGTTACCGGAAAGAGCAGACAGGCTCACTGGACGAGGTGCAAATTCAAACCATCTCTGAGCGCTATACATATATCCAAAATGTCACTACCCGAAAAGAAGAAGTCATTCGCTTAATTTCTGAACAAGACAAACTGACTGATGAATTAAAACAGAAAATCGAACAGGCTCATAAGCTGCAAGAGGTCGAAGATTTATATAGACCATTCAAACAAAAGCGTAAAACAAAGGCAAGTGTGGCAAAGGCAAAAGGGCTGGAGCCGCTGGCAGAATATTTGCTCAAGCTGCCGAATGATCATATCCAAAAGCAGGCTTCTGCCTTTATGAGCGAAGAAAAAGAAGTGACAAGTGTAGAAGAAGCACTTGAAGGCGCTCAGCATATTATTGCTGAACAGCTGGCAGATGACCCTGATATGCGAAAATGGATTCGCAGTGAAACGTACCAAAAGGGGAGTCTTGTCACATCAGGAAAAGACGTTGAAAGCGATGAGAAAAACGTTTATGAAATGTATTACGATTATCAAGAGCCGATCAAAAAGATTGTGCCCCATCGTGTACTTGCGGTCAACCGAGGAGAAAAAGAAGGCATTTTGAAAGCAGCCATCGAACCACCTACTGAAAATATTCGTTTCTATCTCGACAAACAAGTCATAAAGGGCAAGCAAACGACGGCGAGACCGTATATTGAAGCGGCTATTGACGATGCTTACAAACGCCTCATTCAGCCTTCGATTGAACGTGAAATACGAAAAGAGCTGACAGAAAAAGCAGAAGAGCAAGCCATCCATATTTTCGCTGAAAACTTAAGAAAACTGCTGCTTCAGCCGCCGATGAAGGGGAAACGTGTACTAGGAGTGGACCCCGCATTTCGTACAGGCTGTAAATTAGCGGTCGTTGATGATACGGGGAAAGTTCACCATATTGGGGTCATTTACCCGCATCCACCCGTCCAGAAAAAAGCGGAAGCCAAACAAAAAGTAAAAGAGATCATTCAATCATCAAACATTGAAGTCATTGCAATTGGAAACGGAACAGCCTCAAGAGAGACAGAACAATTCATCGCAGACCTGATTCAAGAGTTGGATCAGCCGGTGTCATATTTGATCGTGAATGAAGCAGGGGCAAGTGTTTACTCCGCGTCTGCACTAGCGAGAGAAGAGTTTCCAGACCTGCAAGTGGAAGAAAGAAGTGCCATTTCAATCGCGAGAAGATTACAGGATCCTTTAGCAGAGCTCGTGAAAATTGATCCGAAATCTGTCGGGGTGGGCCAATACCAGCACGATGTGAGTCAAAAGCAATTGAACAGCTCGCTAACCTTCGTTGTGGAGACGGTCGTGAACCAAGTCGGTGTGAACGTCAATACAGCCTCACAGGCGCTGCTGCAGTATGTGTCGGGCCTTTCAAAAGCCGTCGCAGGGAATATCGTCAAGCGCCGCGAAGAGATTGGGAGATTCACAAGCAGAAAAGAACTGAAGAATATCCCAAGACTTGGTGCCAAGACGTATGAGCAGTGTATCGGCTTCCTGCGCATCGCAGACGGACAAGATCCACTTGATCGTACAGGCATTCACCCTGAAAGCTATAAAGAAACAAAACAGTTCTTACGCATGATCAAGATGACGCCAGACGATCTTGGAACAGAACAATTAAAAGAGAAAATCGCTGAGGTGAAGCTGGATGAAGCAGCGGAGCAGCTTGAAATTGGTCCAATTACACTTCAGGATATCATCGATCAGCTGACAAGACCTGAGCGTGATCCGCGGGATGAAGTACCAAAACCGCTATTAAAAACAGATGTATTGAAATTGGAGGACTTGAAGCTAGGAATGGAGCTTCAAGGAACGGTGAGAAACGTCGTCGACTTCGGCGCATTCGTCGATATTGGTGTGAAACAGGATGGACTTGTCCATATTTCAAAGCTAAGCAATCGTTTTGTGAAGCATCCGCTTGATGTTGTGTCAGTCGGTGACATTGTGACCGTGTGGGTAGACTCTGTTGACCAGGCAAAAGGCCGCGTTGCCCTCTCCATGCTGAAACCAGAGTAAACAAAAAACGAGGCGCACCTTAGGATGGGGTGTGCCTTGATGTGACTGAATGTTTTTTTCTATAGAAGTACCAGCATTGATTCAGCAATTTGATTTGGTAATGATTTTTTTCATAAAATGCTTTCTGCATCTGATTTTTCAGCCAGTTGGGCATCGCCCATTCCTCCTTTGATCGAAACAGTGGATGTACCTTCAATGTATGCAAAGGGGAAATTGTCCTGTTCGAGGTTTTTATAGAAAGGAACGATCTTGTTTGAACCAGCCGCAATTACAACAGTTAACAGAGCACATTTCTCAGCAGTTCTTTGGTAAGGAATTTCGCCACAAGGCTGTTTTTAATGACCGCTTAAAAACAACAGGCGGGAGATATTTACTTGGTACACATGATATTGAATTGAATCGCCGATATTTAGAGGAGCATGGAAGAGATGAATTGATCGGTATCATCAAGCATGAGTTATGTCACTATCACCTCCATCTCGAAGGGAAGGGCTATCAGCATCGTGATCGCGAGTTTAAAGAGTTATTGAAACAGGTAGGAGCCCCGCGCTTTTGTACACCGTTAAGGGCTGTGCAAAACAGGCGAGGTGCGCAGAAACGCCATGACTACGTTTGTACAGGATGCGGCAAGCATTTTATCAGAAAAAGACGATTTGATACCTCTCGCTATGTCTGCGGCGTCTGCAAAGGAAAATTGGCTTGGCACCGTACGATAGATTCAGTGTGAAAAGCATTCCTAGAGGGATGCTTCAGCGTGTAGACAAACCCTCGCATTCGTTGTCAGTCCTGCGTGCCGGTGCTCACGAATGTCACATTCACTCCGCTCCGGTACTCGTCCTTCCTAGACTGCAAAGGTTTTCTATCACGCTGAAAAAAAGAAGACAAAGGGCTAAAATAAAGGTCATTTCAGCCCTTTGTCAACAATCTGGAGCATTCCTAGAGGGATGCTTTTTTATGTCCAATGAAAATGGAACATCGTCTGATATGCAGGAGAGAAAGTAAACATATTGAGACAAAAAGAGATACATGTCTCATTTTGTCTCTTTTTTTACGGCTTGAATTGTCTAAAGCCTATGTTTCAACATGTCGTGATGTTGGCACGTTTTTTGCTTGTATATAAGTGCAAGCAAAAAAGATAGGAGGTTTAACAACATGGAAGTCGCATTGACAAAAGAAAAAGCGGTATGGATGTATCAAAAAATGCTGGAAATCCGCCAGTTTGAAGATCGAGTACACACACTTTTTACAAAAGGAATCCTGCCAGGCTTTGTCCACCTTTATGCTGGGGAAGAAGCTGTCGCTGTAGGAGCCTGTGCCCACCTGAATGAAAAAGACACCATCACAAGTACACACCGTGGCCACGGGCATTGTATAGCTAAAGGCTGTGATCTAAAAGGAATGATGGCAGAAATTTATGGGAAAGCCACAGGTTTGTGTAAAGGAAAGGGAGGGTCAATGCACATCGCAGATTTTGATAAAGGAATGCTTGGTGCCAATGGAATTGTTGGAGGTGGATTTCCGCTGGCTTGTGGAGCAGCCCTAACAGCTAAATATAAGAAGACAAAAAATGTAAGCGTTTGCTTTTTTGGAGATGGGGCAAACAATCAAGGAACATTTCACGAAGGTATCAATCTCGCAGCCATCTGGAAATTGCCTGTCATTTTCATCGCAGAAAACAATGGCTATGGGGAAGCGACACCATTTTCCTATGCTTCAAGCTGCAAATCAATCGTGGATCGAGCCGCCGGTTATGACATTCCTGGGATTCAAGTAGACGGAAAAGATGTGATGGCAGTTTATCAAGCCGCAGAACAAGCAATTGAACGAGCAAAAAATGGAGAAGGTCCGACATTGATTGAATGCATGACATATCGGAATTATGGTCATTTTGAAGGAGATGCTCAGCGTTACAAAATAAATACGGAAAGAACAGAACACCAAGAAGAGAAAGATGCCATCGCTCTTTTTAAAAATGAATTATTAAAGAAGCAGCTGCTTACGAATACAGAAATATCAAGTATTGAAGCGGCTGTAGCGGAAGCGATAGATGAAGCCGTTAGATTCAGTGAAGAAAGTAAATATCCAGATCATACTGAATTATTGACCGATGTGTATGTTTCGTATCAATAAATCAGAAAGGGGAAAGGAAAATGACAAGAGAAATCAGCATGTCTAGTGCATTGAACGAAGCGATCAAACTTGCGATGAGAAGAGATGAGGATGTCATTTTAATGGGGGAAGATGTTGCAGGAGGCGCTCATGTGGATCACTTGCAGGATGATGAAGCATGGGGCGGTGTTCTCGGTGTCACAAAAGGAATCGTTCAGGAGTTTGGACGTGAGCGAGTCCTTGACACGCCGATTAGTGAAGCTGGCTATGTCGGTGCTGCCATGGCAGCTGCTTCAACAGGGCTAAGACCCATTGCGGAACTCATGTTTAATGATTTTATCGGCACCTGTCTGGACCAAGTGCTGAATCAAGGGGCGAAATTCCGATACATGTTTGGCGGAAAAGCGGAGGTGCCCGTCACCATTAGAACAACACATGGGGCGGGTTTTAGAGCAGCGGCTCAGCATTCTCAAAGTTTGTATGCGCTATTTACGAGCATTCCTGGATTGAAAGTGGTTGTGCCTTCCTCGCCATACGATGCCAAAGGTTTACTACTGGCATCAATTGAGGACCAGGACCCTGTCATCTTTTTCGAAGACAAGACGCTGTACAATATCACAGGAGACGTTCCAGAGAGGTATTACACACTGCCGATTGGCAAAGCAGATGTGAAGAGAGAAGGATCAGACGTGACCATCTTTGCAGTAGGCAAACAAGTTCATACAGCACTCGAAGCGGCAGAACAGTTAGCTATGCAAGGAATTGAGGCTGAGGTCATTGATCCGAGAAGCTTGTCGCCACTTGATGAAGAGGCTATTCTGGCTTCGGTAGAAAAAACAAATCGGCTTGTCATTGTGGATGAAGCAAATCCAAGGTGCGGAATTGCCGCAGATATTTCTTCTTTGGTTGCTGATAAAGGA
Source organism: Bacillus sp. SIMBA_154 (assembly GCF_046536015.1). Classification (NCBI taxonomy): domain Bacteria; kingdom Bacillati; phylum Bacillota; class Bacilli; order Caryophanales; family Bacillaceae; genus Bacillus; species Bacillus sp. SIMBA_154. Next base: position 64,447 of record NZ_JAWJBV010000017.1, on the reverse strand, counting down.
TTTGATTTACTCGATGCTCCAATCAAAAAAGTGACGGCTCCTCATACACCGGTTCCGTTTTCACCACCTCTTGAAGATATCTATTTGCCGACACCTGATAAGGTTGTGAGCACCGTATTAGAAATGATTGGTGAGAATCAAGACAAGATATTGAACTAAAGAAAGGAGAGAGAAAGATGGCTGTCGAGGTTGTGATGCCGAAATTGGGCATGTCGATGAAAGAAGGCACTGTATCTGTATGGAATAAGCAAGTCGGAGAGAGCGTAAACAAAGGGGAAAGCATTGCAAGCATCAATTCTGAAAAAATTGAGATGGAGATCGAATCACCTGCTGAAGGCACCGTATTGGAAATCAAAGTGCCTGAGGGAGAAGGTGTCCCTCCTGGCACGGTCATTTGCTATATCGGTGATGGAAATGAACAGGTTGAAGAAAAGAAAGAAGAAAGAGGCTTGCCGACAAAACCAAAGAAAGAGAGAAAGAAAATCTCCCCTGTTGCTCGTAAAATGGCTAACAATGCAAATCTGGACATTGACACGCTGGTGGGAACCGGACCAGACGGGAGAATTACAAAAGCCGATGTGCTTCAGGCACTTCCTGATCAGAAAGAGAAACAAATACAAAACAATAAGACAGACCATCAACCTGTCAACATGATGCGAAAAACAATTGCCTCACGGATGATGAAAAGTCTGCAAACAAGTGCACAACTCACAATTACGATGAAAGCGGACGTGACAAAACTGACAATATTACAACCTCAGTTGAACGAAACAGCCATAGCCCGTCACGATACAAAATTGACCATGACCGATTTTGTAGCCAAAGCAGCGATCCTTTCATTACTAGAACACCCTGCGATGAACAGTCAATATCAAAATGAAAGAGTGGAAACTTTTGAGTATGTTCATCTTGGGATAGCTGCTGCTTTAGAAAACGGCTTGGCTGTGCCGGTTATTCGACATGCGGAGCGACTATCGCTCATTGAGCTAGCGAAAAACATCAAATTGTATGGCAAAAAAGCACGTGAAGGCAAACTTCTTCACGAAGAAATCGAAGGCTCTACCTTTACGATCACCAACCTTGGTGCCTATGGTGTAGAGCATTTCACTCCGATTTTGAATCCGCCGGAAGCAGGTATCCTAGGCATCGGCACAATGTATGAAACCCCTGTTTATCAAGGTGATGAATTGTGCAAAGCCCATATCCTTCCACTCAGTCTGACGTTTGACCACCGCGTGCTGGACGGGGCACCAGCATCCGCATTTTTATCATCTGTAAAAGCATATTTAGAAAAACCAGTATCCATTCTTTTATAGGAAGAAGGGAAATACGATGACACTAGTTATTATAGGCGGCGGACCTGCAGGATATGTGGCGGCAATGACAGCCGCTCGTTTTGGAAGAGAGATTGTGTTAATTGATCAAGGACAGTTGGGAGGAACCTGTCTCAATGAAGGATGTATTCCAACCAAATCGCTTTTGCAAAGCGCCGATATGTACGAGGGTGTGAAGTCAGCTGCGCATTTTGGAATTGAACTTCCAGGGGAAAAGCCCATCATCCAATGGGATTCCGTTCAAAAACGGAAACAGTCAGTCGTCAAGCAACTGACAGATGGCGTTCGCTATTTGATGAATAAAAATAAAATCAAGGTGATAAATGGGAAGGCATCATTTCTTTCTGCACATGAGATGTTGATTGAAAGTGAAGGGGCGTCTAAAATCATTCAAGCAAAACAAATCATTATTGCATCAGGGGCAGAGCCTGCTGCCTTACCTTTTGCGCCATTTGATGGGAAATGGTTGATTGACAGCAAGGATGCAATGTCGCTCCCTTCGATACCAGATTCGCTTTGTATCATTGGTGGTGGGGTGATCGGGTGTGAGTTTGCAAGTATCTTTAGCAGAATGGGGACAAAGGTTGTTATGATTGAACAGTCCGTACACATTTTACCTGAAGAAGATGACGTTATTGCACAATGTCTTCACGATCAACTTGAAGAAGCAGGTGTGGACATTTTGACATCGGCTGCAGTCAAGCAGCTTGATTCAACCTCAAGGAAAGTGGTGATTGAGAGAAAACATGGTGAGCGGTGTGAAATCCAGTCTGATCTTTGCTTAGTGGCAATTGGCAGAAAGCCGCGGCTTGGAGAGTTGAATCTTGATCAGATTGGCATTGAATATGACAGGAACGGGATCAATGTCAATGAGCATATGCAAACCAATCTCCCGCATATATATGCGTGCGGCGATGTCACAGGAGGAGTACAGCTTGCTCACGTTGCTTTTCATGAAGGCACGATTGCGGCATCCCATGCATCAGGTGAACATGTAAAGGTCAATGAACAAGTGATTCCAAGATGCATCTACACCTCTCCAGAAATCGCCAGTGTTGGCTTAAATGAAGAGAGTGCTAGAAAACAATATGGGGATATTCGGATAGGGACATGTGCATTTTCTGCAAATGGAAAAGCGTTAATTTTAAATCAACCAGCCGGTCGAGTAAAGGTCATTGTAGAACCGCAATTTCAAGAAATTTTAGGTGTATCAATCATCGGACCGAATGCAACAGAACTGATTGGACAAGCGGCGTTGATGATGCATACAGAGATGACTGCTGATACATTAGAGCAGTTTATTGCGGCACATCCGACACTTTCAGAGGCGATACACGAAGCCTTGCTGCAAACAACGGGACGAGCGATGCACTGCTGAAAAAGACTCTTTTTCTATCCGATTGACTTCTTGGGTTAGCCAATGTTAATTGAAAGCGCTTTTATATTTATCTATAATGAATAAAAAGCCCCCAGAGGAGAGGATGGAATGAATCCGACACCTTGTTATTTAAATACGTGGAAACGTTTTGTTCGTGAAGGTTTGCTTGATAAGTCTCGTCTGGATAAAAGAGTGATGGAATCATGGCACAGGTGTAAACAGGCAAATGTTAATCCGTATTTAGATAAAGGACAGTCGTTCTTAGAAAAGGAATTATTCAGTGCCCAAAAAAAGAAATATTCATTATTCCTCAATACCGCTCTTCCTTACTTAAATAAAATCAGTCAGCAATTAAAAGAATCTGACATGCTGGCCTTACTCATCGATGCAGACGGTTATGTGCTAAGTCTGACAGGAAGCCAAAGGACGATGGTGGAAGCGAGAAAAATTAATTTTATGGAGGGTGCGCGCTGGACTGAAACAGATGTAGGGACAAACGCGATCGGAACGGCACTCGTCATCGGAGAAGCTGTGATGATCAACGGAACTGAGCATTTTTCTATCGCCTCTCATCATTGGAGTTGTTCAGCCGCCCCTATTCGTGATGTAGACGGTACGATCATAGGGGTGATTGATATCTCCTGTATGGCGGATAACAAGCACCCTTTTATGCTTGGAATGGCTTCAACGGTTGCTTATGCCATAGAGAGAGAAATTCAAGTCCAGCAAAAAAGGAGAGAGATGGAGCTCATCACTCATTGTCTCCAGCAGGTGGAAGCGGAGGAACCGTATGTTGTCTGTAATGAAAAAAAGCAAATTGTTTCTGCAAGCAGGTCGATTAGAGAACGATTTTCAGACTGGTACGGAATGGATGTCGAGCGGCTTAAGGGTCATCCATTTGTTATCCGGGGAAAGCAGATCATTCAATCAGAGCAAGATGGAAAGATGCTAGGCATTTCTCTTTCCCTTGAAGAAGCAGCGAAAAGCAACATAACCGTTTCTTTTGCTCAATTTCCCGGGGAATCCGGAACAAGTAAGGTGTTTCAACAGACGCTCATCGAGATGAAGAGAGCGGCACAAACAGATGCTAATGTATATATTTGGGGAGAAACAGGTACAGGGAAAGAACTGGCCGCTAGAGCCATTCACTCAGCCAGTGAAAGGCATAGAGGGCCGTTTATTGCTGTTAATTGTGGAGCCATTCCTGAAAGCCTGTTAGAAAGCGAATTATTTGGCTATGCTGAAGGGGCTTTTACAGGGGCAAAACGTCATGGAGCAAAAGGAAAATTTGAACAAGCTCATAAAGGAACACTCTTTTTAGACGAAATTGGCGAAATCCCATATGCGATGCAAGTAGCGCTACTTAGGGTGATAGAAGAAAGGAAAGTCGTACCGCTCGGCGGGACACATGAAATCCCTTTGGATATTAGAATTATTACAGCGACACACCGAAATATGAACGAACTGCTGAAGGAAGGAAAAATACGAGAAGACTTGTATTATCGTCTTCATGTCTACCCAATCAACATCCCGCCACTTAGAGAAAGAAAAGAAGACATCCATGATTTATATCGTTATTACCAAAAGAAGCACCAATGGAATGCGGTATTTCCTGAATCATTTTTTCAGAAATTGCAGGAGTATCATTGGCCAGGAAACATACGAGAGCTTTTTAATCTGTTTGAACATATAAGGGTCCTCTTTCCTAAAGGCGGTTGGATTGGTGAATCGCAATATGCTTCAGTATTAGAGGCGATTGATCAGAAAAAGCAGAAGCTGCATCCAGCAGAGTGTACTGAGATTCCAAAAGAACTTACGTTTAGAGAGCGCATTCAAAAGCAAACAGTGATAGAAGCACTTCATAAAACGAAAGGTCATGTGTCAGAAGCAGCGAGGTTAGCAGGGGTGCCAAGAAGTACCTTTTATAAGTGGATGCGAAAGTTTAAGCTGTCTTAATCTCCTGAAGAAGGTTGCATCAAGGCCCTTGGTCTACGTTAAGAGGTCGGGGCCTTTCTGCCAAGTTAAACAAATGGCATGGAATAAGGCTTGACTGTTATATTAGTATATGTTAAATTATAAAAGCCGTCGCAAATGGGGTAGGAATGAAACGCTAAAAATTCTTGACACATTTTTCTGGCATAGATATAATGAAACATGTCTTATTATTCCGCAGTAGCTCAGTGGTAGAGCTATCGGCTGTTAACCGATCGGTCGTAGGTTCGAGTCCTACCTGCGGAGCCAAAATGGAGAAGTACTCAAGTGGCTGAAGAGGCGCCCCTGCTAAGGGTGTAGGTCGCGCAAGCGGCGCGAGGGTTCAAATCCCTCCTTCTCCGCCATTTATCTGGCCCGTTGGTCAAGCGGTTAAGACACCGCCCTTTCACGGCGGTAACACGGGTTCGAATCCCGTACGGGTCATGTTTTGTTTAATTGATTGATTCGTTGGGCTATAGCCAAGCGGTAAGGCAACGGACTTTGACTCCGTCATGCGTTGGTTCGAATCCAGCTAGCCCAGCCATTTTTTATATTTGTTTTTCTGCATAGCAGATGAGCCATTAGCTCAGTTGGTAGAGCATCTGACTTTTAATCAGAGGGTCGAAGGTTCGAGTCCTTCATGGCTCACCATTTTCATGCGGGTGTGGCGGAATTGGCAGACGCGCTAGACTTAGGATCTAGTGTCTTTATGACGTGGGGGTTCAAGTCCCTTCACCCGCATTGTTTTTTTCAAACAGTGCACTTATTGATATATGAGCACATCATACACGCGGTCGTGGCGGAATGGCAGACGCGCTAGGTTGAGGGCCTAGTGGGTGAATAACCCGTGGAGGTTCAAGTCCTCTCGGCCGCATCAATGATACCAAGGGTTTAAGCGCCCTTGGTATTTTTTGTTTTAATCTTTTTAAAATATTTTACTCCACAAATACTCCTATTACTTAAAGTAAGTCATCTAAACGGTCAGCAGTTTCTCTTTGTTTGTTCGGGAAAAGGTGTCCGTAAACATCAATTGTTGTTTTTATAGAAGCATGTCCAAGTCTTTCTTTTATGGTTGTGTAATCTTCACCTTTGTGTATAAGTAAAGCTACGTGGGAATGTCTTAAATCGTGCAATCTTATAGCTTCAAGGGAACTTCTGGAACAGATTCTTTTAATACCTCTGCTAAACCTGTCTTTTGAAGGTGGTAGTTCTCTATAACCGAACATAAAAGTTTGGTCAGAATGTATAATGTTTAATTTGTTAAATATTTCTCTTTGTTTTTCTTTCCATTGGAATAATAATTCGATTAATTTTGAATTGATACTTATTCGACGAATAGAATTTTTCGTTTTTGGTGTTGTTATTTTGTATTCACCTTTAATAAAGGATAATGATTTGTATACATTTATTTCCTTTCTTGATTTATCTAAATCATCCCAATTTAAGGCGAGCATTTCACCACAACGCATACCAGTTAAGTAGCTAGTAGTATAAAATGCTTTAAATATAAATTCTTCTTCGGTATCTATTAATTGAATGAACAATTTAAATTGTTCGGGTGTCCAAAATTTCATTTGTTTTTTGAAAAGGGAAAGATTCTTTACATTGATACAAGGATTTGTTGTTATGACTTTCTCTAAGATAGCTGTTTCAAAAATTTTTTTAAGAATGATCAGAACATTATTAATTGTTTTAGGGTCTAAGCCTGTATTAATTAAATTCTTTTGAAAATTTTTGATGTCTGTGTGTGTTATTTTTTTGAAATTGCAATTTTCAAAAGTGGGGAATATATGTTTATTAATAGTGTATTCCTGGATAGCATAATAGTTTGGCTTATTGTGAAGTCTGCAATTATCAAGAAAAATATCTTTGATTTGGGAAAAACTAAGGTTTCGTTCACTTGCTACTGATTTTGTATTGTATTCTTCCTTTAGAGAATAATATATTTTTTCAGCTTCTTTTTTTGTTGTGGCTATTTTTGTTTTTCTTCGCCTTTTACCTGTTATTGGGTCATGTCCTATACTTATATCAACTCGATACTTTCCGTTTTCTAGTCTTTTTATTGGCATTCCATTCTCCTTAAGCGTATTGGTAAAAATGTCTAGGTATTGAATATTCTCTTGTGCGTGATAAAAGTCTTAGTTGTTCGACTTTATACTCGATAACGAACAATGGGAGTTGAAAGAATGAAGCTATTTGTATGTGTGTCATGTTTTCGATTTCGGGTAAAGCATTAGTTAACATTTCATCTGTTAAAAGGATTTCCGAAGCAAAAACATCTGCTTGATGTTCTAATTTGTTTTCTAAAACACTAGAACAATTTGCTAGTTTAAATGTGTTAACATTTTTGTGTAGAAAAAAATGCCCTAGCTCATGTGCTATGACAAGTTTTTCGTAATTAAATTTCTCATTGACATGGATTAAATAATGATTTTCTTCTTCATAAAATTGTAGAAAACCTCTCACCCTCCCCAAGTTACTCTTTGTGATAATGATTTTTAATTTCTTGCAGATTTCATAAATATCATTTGTTTTAAAACTTTCAATAACTGACTCCGCTTTGTGTTTTATGTTCTTCGTAGTATAAATAAAAATCACTCTTTCTTTTTTAGATCATCTACTAATTTGATTCCATTTTTTAAAGCTTTTTTAATTAAAAGGGCAGTTTCTTCGTCTATTTCGCCTTCTTTCATAAAAAGAAGTGTATTTTCATCTTTTAATTCTTGGATGGCTTTATTTATTGTTCTACTGAGTGTATCCTCCTTAGTTTCTTTTTTTTCTTCTTTACTTAATAAGTAGTCTGTTGAAACATTGTAGAGTTCACTAAGTTTTCTTAAAGTTTCTGTATCTGGGTCTCGATAATCTCTTTCATAGTTAGATAAGTTATTGTTAGTAGTGTTTATTTTTTGAGCTGCTTCTTTTTGAGTGTATCCGGCTTTTTCTCTAGCTTCTTTTAACTTTTTTCCTAATGTCATTTTAATCATCCATTTCACGAAAAGTTGATTTTATATTTTAATATTAGCAACGTTTTTAAAAAATGTCACAAAATTCTCCTAAAAGTAAAATTAATGACTGTGAAATACACTTTTAGGTGATGTTGTTGAGGTAATAAAATCTTCTTTAAGGAGTTATATAATAATGTTATTTCCATAAATCATCAAATTAATACACGTAAAGTTAAAATAAGGGGTTGAATTACCCTTAAAGGAGATGTATAATATAATTAATACACGTAAAGTTAACTTTCGAGAGTGTTAACAAGGAGGTGATTTCTTTGAAAGACTTTTTAACTGCGAAAGATGTTCAGAAGATTCTTGGAGTTAGGCAATCTAAATCTTATGAAATCATTAGGGAATTAAATTGTGAAATGCAGGAGAAGGGTTATAAAGTAATTAGAGGTAGAGTAAATAAAGCTATCTTTGAAAAGGCCTATTTCTATAATGAGCAAGTAAAGACTGGGTGATAAACATGAATTTACAAGATACTCACAAATTTATGAGTAAAGCTGTTTTAATCGCTAAAAATTTAGAAGGTAACTGGTCAGCAAGAATGAAGATGGCACTAAATAATGTGTACATAGACCATTATTTATCACAGCCACTGACACGAGAAGTAATTGAAAAGTTGTTACTAAAAGGGATGTCGTTTCGCAGAATCAAAAAACATTATAATGTCGGGATGCAAGAAATTTCTTCTCTTCTCGCTAAATGAATAGTGTGAGTTTACACCACTATAAAGCGTGAGAGATAAAAGAGAGGTTGTGAAGTAATTGAGCCTTTTAGAATTTTTCAATCAATCCTTAAAAAGGTTTGAAAATGAAAAAGATCCAATTACATTTGCTCTAGCAGCAGTAATTCAAAAAAAGATTGATGAGTCGCTGCACGAAGAATATGAGGAATTTGATCAATGGTTTAGACAAACGTTTTATGATTCAGAGGGGAAGCCAGTGCAATATTTTAGGACACCTCTTGTAGATGAATCACCAGTCATATTTGGTGCTAAACCAAAAGTTATTCTTTTGAATGGCCCATATGTGGGTGGAGTATTTCTTTAAAAAGGAATGAAGTTCTTTGAAAAATACATACAGACAAAAAAAGCGCCTTGATATTCATCAAGAACGCCTTAGATAAAACATAGACACTTTTATTATAAGGCTTCTTGTTTGAAAAGTCATGCGTGAGTATTTGACGATTAACAGTAATCATGTTTCAAATACTGTAGCAGGCTAGAAGAAGCGTGCGAAATAGCTGTAAGCAGCTTGATGATCATAAATGGTCTACTAGGTTGCCATGACTGGCTATGCTGTGAGCGACTGATAAGCGCCATGATGACAGTGTCGGAGCGATTTTATTTTTTAATAAACTAATAAAAAACGTGATGAACACGAATCAAAGGAGAACATATAATGGAATTGAAATTTATTGTACCAAACAAAGAAGAAACTTTTGGAGATTGCAAATTCTTAGGATTTAAACGCGAAAAATTTGTTTATGATCAAGTCAATCAAAAAAGAACTGACGAGTTAGAAAGCAGAACTTATAATCTTGCTGCTAGTTGTCAAGGTGGTCCCGTTGAAGTTGTCTTACCTTCTAATGTTGAATTAAAGGAATTTGACTTTATGCAAGATGTAGAACTGGTAAACCCTATTATTGAAGCAAGGGTGGACAATGGTGGTCGGTTTGGTACTCTCGTTTGGACTATTCTTGCCGAAGATATTCGAATCAAAGGCTCTAATACTAATTCTACAAAAGTAACACCAACAGCCCCAGCAACGAATGACAAAAAGTAATAGTGTTAGGGGTGGATGACCATTTCTAAACTATGGAAGTATAAAGGGACAAAGATTCGTCCTAGACATAAAAATAACGTGGTGAAAACAGGTGCATTAATAAGTGTGCCTGTTTTTTTGTTGCTCATGATACTCTTTTGGAAAGATCATCTTTGGATTATATATGATAAGGGTTTAGAGGCTACATTTCAAAACTTCACCTTTAATAAGCCGTTAATTATTAAGAGTTTATTGGTGTCTCTCATAGTACCTGCGGCTTTAATTTTTGTGTGGTATTTCATCTTTCATCATAACTACAAAAAAATTTATCATAGGCAGAAAATAGCACGAATGATATTTTCTAATAAATTCTATGAGACAAAAAACGTAAAGAGTAAGGTGACTGATAGGATGGTTCAAAAAATCTCCTATTTTCCTAGGTTTTATTATAGGGTCAAGGATAATCATTATATTATTATCAAAATTGCTATGGATATGAGTCGCTTTCAACAAAGATTTATGGAATTAAACAAGGAATTTGAAAATGGGTTATTTTGTGATTTGGTCTCAACTGATATGGAAGAAGGTTATTACACCTATAAGTTGCTATTTGATGCAGGAAGAAACCGCATATCAATCGATGAAGCGGTCGTTGAAAAAGGTTCTATGACACTAATGAAACATATTAAATGGGATTTTGATTCGTTACCGCACATGCTTATTAGTGGTGGCACAGGTGGGGGGAAAACATACTTCATTCTTACCCTTGTAAAGTCTTTTGTTGCTTTTGGTGCGGATGTCCGTATATTAGACCCTAAAAATGCCGATTTAGCTGATTTAGAAGGAATTTTTGAACGGAAGGTGTTTTCTCGAAAAGGCGGTATTATGATGACTTTGAAAAATTCTGTTCAGGATATGATGCAGAGAATGGAGGATATGAAAAGTCATCCGAATTATAGAACTGGGGAAAACTATGCTTACTATGGATTTAAGCCTGTTTTTATCATATTTGATGAGTACGTGGCTTTTATGGATATGCTAGATTTTAAGGAGCGTGATAAAGCGATTCAAGATATTAAGCAAATAGTCATGCTTGGAAGACAGGCGGGCTTTTTTCTCGTTGCAGGAGCGCAACGTCCAGATGCGAAGTATTTCGCTGACGGAATAAGAGATCAGTTCAATTTCCGAATATCTTTAGGAAAGATGTTTGATACAGGTTATGGGATGCTTTTCGGTGACACAGATAAAGCATTTGTAACTAAAGATATTAAAGGAAGAGGCTATGCCTATGCAGGGTCGGACAATATTATGGAATTTTATAGCCCTTTGATACCAAAAGGTTATGATTTTATTGAAGAAATCCGACTTGCTAAGGAAGGAGCGCAGGGCGCGCAGGCGGCGACAGCCGCAAGCGACAGCGAAAGCGCCCGAAGTGACTTAGGAGGAGTGAGCGCAGCGAATGACGGGGAAAATGAAACCCCCCCACGCTAACAGGGGGGTAGTAATCGACTAAAATGAAAACAAACAACGTTGAAAATCCTTTAGTGTCAATGGTTGACTACGTAAGGGTTAGTTTTAAAACACATGATGTTGATGACATAATCGAGAATATCCTGCACATTAACAGGGATTTTATGACGGAGAAACAAACCGGCTTCTATGGTTACGTTGGTACTTGGGAAATGGATATGATTAAAGTCTTTTACAGCGCCGAAGGTGATGATAGAGGGATTTTAATAGAACTGTCTGGTAAAGGATGCAGACAGTTCGAGTCATTCTTGGAATGTCGAAAAAAGACATGGTTTGACTTCTTTCAAGAATGCCTTGAACGAAATGGTAATTTCACGAGACTAGATATTGCATTAGATGATAGAAAAACATATTTTTCTATTCCTCGCCTTTTAGGAAGGGCTCGAAGAGGTTATTGTGTTTCGAGATTCAGAAATTCAGATTATAATGGCTCTTTTGCTTTGAGTGATGGTAGTGATCGTGGTACTACAATCTATTTTGGTTCTAAAAAGTCCGATGCTTATATGTGTTTTTATCAGAAAGGATTTGAGCAAGCGGCTAAATATAATATTCCAGATGATGAAGTTGAGAATTGGAACAGGTATGAAATTCGATTAAAGAACGAAAGGGCAAAAAGTGCTGTTAATGCTTTGATTAAAGATAGAAACATGACTTATATAGCGTTAGCTGTAATTTCAAATTATGTCCGTTTTGTTAATCCAGATGAAATGGTTGATCGAGAAAGTTGGAAAACAAGTAAATTTTGGGAGAAATTTATAGGTGATGTTGAGAAGTTGCAACTTTATACGAAACCTCAAACTGACTTTTATGAGAAGTCTAGAAATTGGCTAAAGAATAGCTGTGCGCCAACTATGCGAATGGTGTTAGAGGTTGATAAAGCTACGGGGTCAAACGATCTTTCAGATATGGTTATTAATGCTGAAATGGATAAAAAGCATGAAACTATGCTTGATGTTTACTTGGCTAATATTGCTGACATGGTGGTTTAAAACATATTGCTAATGCTATTAAACACAGGTGGTGCGTATGTGGCTTGTGTCAACGGTACCGGAACGTAGTGAGGATAAGGAGTTGAAACAATCAGCGCCCCCAAACCCTTTTAATGTCTCAAAAGGTCATCACACCTTTTGAGCTGCCTACCGGCGAGGGAGTCCCCCGAAGAATCGGGGGACTAGGGGGATGAGTTCTTAAAGGATAGTCAAAAGACTGTCCTTTTTTGTTTGGATAAGAAAGGGGAGATTTTCTTGAAGGAAGGATTTCATGAATTAAAAATACTACCTCAATACTTTTGGGCTTGTAAAACAGGTCACAAATGCTTTGAAATACGAAAAAATGATAGGGACTTTAAAATGGGGGATTTGATTCAGTTACGTGAGTATAAAGATGGGGATTATACAGGAAGGTGCGTATTAGGAAGAATTAGCTTCATTACGGATTATCAGCAGCAAGGTGACTATGTTGTTTTGAATTTCAAAAGGCTTCGATTGGATGAAGCTGTGTAAGTATGGGGGGATGACTTTGGCGAGTAAATTAAACACAAAAATTCTTGTTGTTGAGTCCAATGAGCCTAACTATAAAAACATTGCTGAGGCAGTTTTAGTTTTAACAAAGGACATTGATCTTTCTATTGAGAAGGATGAAGCCGTATGAAGTATGAAGGGTATCAAAAATTCTCTTATATTTGCTTTTCAATATTAGTTCCGATACTTTCTTTGTTGATTAGCTTATATCTTTTAGTGGCGGTTTTAGCTTCTTTTCTTTATGTTCAACAAAGTGATTTGATGAATGCATTAGGAATAACTATTTTTGTGTTTGGTCCTATATGTGTGATCTTTACGCATATATATCATTATGTGAAAAAAGATAGTTTGCTTAAAAGATTAATTAGGAAAATGTGCGATTTAGAAATGTCTTTCTTCTATATCGTTGGCATGTTTCTATTAGTTTTTTTACTCCTGCATAATGGAATTGCTTTTGTTGTTGACTGGTGGAATAGGTGAGCCATCATGAGCCAATGGAAAGGGTTAGATCATAGACTATTTAATTTGGGTTTTATGGTAGGTGTTCCTTCTAAGGTTTATGTAAGGCAGATAAGTAGAGAATGGTTTTTAGTGGTTGAGGGAGAGCGAATAAAAGGTTATTCAGAATATCGTTATTCATTTTACAAAACGAAATTTATGGATGACGGACGAATGACCAGTACAAAGATATTCATTGATAAAAGTAGTGTTCGACAGGTATATAATAAAGTGCTAAATCACATCAATTATTTGGAAAAAACTCAAAATTTTGATGTAAAAAAACCACAAAAAATGGTATAATTGTATTAAGAATAAAACGAAAAGAGAAAGGTCGGGGAGACTATGAAAGCGAAAAAAGTTGTAATTAGTCTAGGGTTGGCGGGCGTATTAGTTGGTGGAACTATTTGGGGTTTCTCTGCTGCTAATGCAAAGCAGGAGACACAAGATAAACAGCAACCAAAAACAACTATTGTAAAAGAAACAAAGGCAGAAACTAAGAAACTTAAACCGAAAAAAGAAAAAGTGAAGAAGAAGGAAGTAAAAGAGGTAAAAGAAGTTAAGGAGAAAAAGCCTAAAAAGGTAAAGAAAGTCGAAAAACAGCAAAAGCAGGTCGTTAGTGATCAGCAGCAGCCGCAACAAAAAGAAAGAATTGTTGCTTCTGGTGAAACAAAAAAGACTAACAATAGCAGCGTTAGTAAAGCGCCAGTAGTGAAGAAAGAACAACCAAAGGTTTATAGAAATACAACTGGTTCTTCCAGTCCTTCAAAAAGTCATGTTCAGCCAAAAAAGAAATACGTGAGTAATGGCGGTTCAAATCAAAGTAAATCCAGTGCGCCTAAAAAATCAACTGCTGTTCCTAAAAAGTCTCCTTCTGGTGGAACATCTGCAACAGGAAAAAGAACTGATGGCGGAGACATTAAGAACCATGGGGGTGACCGTTCGGGAAGAACTTATAACGAGTACACTGTAGATGCAAATGATTTAGATGGTGTTCCGTGGGATGAACTGAATAAATAAATTTTCATGGAAAGGTATCTTTTATAAGATGCCTTTTTATTATGAGGAAAAGTGAGGTGTCATGATGAATAAAAATTCGCCAGTCTGGAGTAATAAATATCTGGCGGTTATACTACTTTTACTTGTTTGCGCACTATTACCTCAAAACAATTCATTAAAGACTAATGTGGGAATAGAGAGTTTTGGTGTTAATAGCGAAGGCTTCTTGGAATTGAATGGTGAAGTTCTTTATATGTTAGTTGATGGTAAGCGTGAAAAGGCTACGATGGAAGGGTTGATTAAAAAGGGTGACGCCGATCAAGTCCTTTTAGTGGAAAGTGATATACAAACCGAAAATAGTTTTGTACCTAGGCTATTTTCATTCTTGAAGCCAATTTCAGCAAGAGCGGCAGATGTAAGGATAGAATATAAAGGTGCTATTTCCTTTCGTGGTTCAGTTGTCGGGGATTTTAGGGTGAATGGTTTGCAAGCTTTTTGTTTTCAACACTCTAAGCAGTCACCTCCTACTGGTTCTAAATATAAAGAAGCAACGCCATATGATAATGCGAAGGTGCAAAGGGCTTTGTATTATGGTTGGGGTGGAGAGGAAAACATCTTTAAGAATAAGAATGAAGGGATTGTTACTACTTCATTAATTCTGGATAGGATATATTCAGGTGGAGATTCCGGCAAAAATTTACCTAAATATGATAAGCTTTGGGACTTAGTGGTGAATGGTGAAAGTCTAAATTCAGATGTTGATTTTAGTCTTAAAAATCTGTCGGTTAGTGTTAAGGGTAATAAACAAATCTCCCAATCTACTACTTTAAAGGCGATTAAGAAAAATAGTGTAGAGTTGAATATTCCCAAGGGAATAACAATGGTGAATGAGACTACAGGTAAAAAGGTGACTGGTGGTAAAGCACGTGTCTTTGGTGGTGAAAAAATTCACTTAGAAGCAGGTCTGGATAAAGCCTTGGCTTACACTACTGGAAAGTTAAAGAGTGATATGAAAACGTTTCAGCCTATGATTACAAAGCCGCAAGGTGGGAATACACAGGTTTTAGGTTTTATTAAAGTTTGGGATGATCCTGTCAAGTACACTTCTCTTTCAGCAAAATTTGAAGTGCGCCAGAAGAAAATCAATGTGCAGCACATTGATAAATATTCTGGAGAAGTTTTGGAAAAGGAGAGTTACACAAGAAACATAGGTTCGGCGTATTCATTTGCGCCTAAAGCGTCTATCACTAAAGGAAAAGAAAAATTCATCCCTGTTGATCGGAAGGAGAAAGCAGGGACATTGGGCAACAAAGATGTGACGATCAAGTTTTATTACAATTTGGAGCGATCTATAATTGTAAATTATTTTGATGATCGCACAGGTGAAAAGATAAAAGAATCTAAGAAGTACAAAAAGGTGCGTGGTAAAAAGTATACCGAAAAACATCCCACAATTAAGGATGGTGAATACACGTATCGTTATGTAAAGACAACAGGAGACAAAGAAAATGGAACGATTGGCGGTAAGAATATCGTTATCAATTATCATTATGATAAGCCATTGGCAAAGTTATCATTTGATAAGCTGCAAATTTATACAGCGCAATGGGAAAAGGGTCTTCCTGTCAAAGTGTATCTATCAAAAGAATTGAATTACAAGTCTAGCTTGAAAGATATGGATGACAAAAAAATCACAGTGGGGCTATATCGAGACACGACAAAGGTCACGTCAAAAACGTATACCGTAAAAGAATTGCCTAAGAAGATTGATATGAAAATCCCTTCGAAGTATTTGAAGGTTAATGACAAGGCTCTTTACACTTTGAAATTCACAAACTTCAACAAAAATGATTTTAAAATTGATGCTGCTGCATCCGAATTAAGTACGGATGGATATGCAGCAAGCGAAAAAACGATTAAAGCAAGTTCATCTAAAGGAAAGGAACTGTCCTATAAGGGTGTTGTCATGACAGAGAAAACACCCACAACAGGAAAAGTCTATTATGAAAGACTGGCTTTTCCATTGAAGAAAATTGAAAAGAAGAAAACAGGCTATGGATTCATGAGGGAAATTGATCTTCACTATGAAAATGAAATTGGCGGCAGTATTAAGCCATCATTTGACTTTGAAGTTCCCACACGTTTAGTCGATAGTTATTTGGTGTACACAAAAAAAGGCGATCGTTCAATGATCCCTATGGAACAGACATCATCCGCCAACAAGAAGCAAGGTGAAACGTCAGTCTATGACCTTGTGTATGAGCTTCCTCATATCAATGTGGAACGACACACAGGCAACCTGTTTAGTGATGATCAAGTAGAAAGCAAAGACAAAAGAATTTCGTATGATCTGGTAGATGGCGGTCGTAAATTCTATACTCCAATTTGGTCAGACTTGGGGAAATACGAAACGAAAATCAAGTCAAAGCCAATGGGTGTAAATTTAATAAAGACAGAAGTCACCGAACAATTGGAGCTTTATGCGTCCATGTATGCTCACATGGATTCAAAGACGATAGATCAGGATGAAGTGTTGCTCAAACCTGTTTATGCTGACAATCCATTTCCTAATGGTCTGCCAGAAGGATGGACTAAAAAGGATTTAGATTGGGTTATGTCTCGTTAAACTCTAACCACTATTAAACACAGGTGAAGCGAATATTGCTTGTGTCAACGGTACCGGAACGTAGTGAGGATAAGGAGTTGAAACAATCAGCGCCCCCCCAAACCCTTTTAATGTCTCAAAAGGTCACCACACCTTTTGAGCTGCCTACCGGCGAGGGAGTCCCCCATGAGTGGGGGAATAGGGGGATGATTATTTGTAGAAATTGGGTGTTTATGATTGGATAAATTAATAAAAATGACTGAAATAGTTAGTGCTTTTCTTTGGATTACAAGTTATTTCTTATGGTCATTTGGTTTTTTTGTGATTTTGTTTCATTCTGTGTTGGAAAAAGATTATGTTTCTGCATTCGCTAGTCAATTTCTTTTTGCTATTCTAACAAGCGGTTGTGTGGTTATTTTTTACAAAGACGTTATATTAAAAAAGAAACAGCAAACAGAATGTAATCTAAATGAATGATTTAAAAGGATAGTCAAAAGACTGTCCTTTTTTGTTTCTAAAAAAAGGAGGAATAAGAATGTTAAATATATTATTGGAAAACCCTACGCACTTTGATGAAGATTTGGCGGATATTGAAAAGAGAGCAGGTAATTTAAATGAAAGTATCTGGTTGGAAGTGGGCCAACAAATAATGTTTTCTAAAATCATTGATGAAAGCATTACGGTTCATAAGAAAATTATGTTGGAAGGTAAAGAAAGTAATCTGAAAGTAGATTTCCAAGTTAAGCCTCCAGAAGACAGGGGCGAAGAAATGTATGTTGGTGTCATCTATTCTGGTCATGAAGTCCAAAATTAATTTTTAAAGGGAGGAAACAACATTGATTTTACATTTTGCTAATGGTTTGCAATTTGCACAAGCTCTATCGGAAATTGAAAAAAAGGCTAGAATTGCATGGGAAAGCATCTGGTTAGAAGCGACAGATCGGATGAGGTCTACAAGGGTTGAAGAACTATTTGGAACAATTTCCGTTCAAAAGAAAATTGAAATGCATGATAAAGAATATATTTTGGAAGTGGATTTTTAGGTTCTGCTTCCAGAAACAAGAGACGGAGAAACATATATAGACGTCTTATATACTGGCTTTGAGTTGCAAAACTAAAGAAAGGAGAATAACAAAATGTCATTTGTTTTTGAAAACATATCTACTTTTCAAAAAGAGCTGCAAAGGGTTGGTTCTCAATCGCCTAGTGGCTCTTTTTTGAGAGCTTTACGAGAGAATGTTGCAAGTGGGGCTGAATCATTTGAGGTTGAGGGCAATTTGGAGGAAGGAGAAGACTCTTATATTTTGCGAGTCTTCTTTACAATTAATGGACCGACTCAAGAAATCGGAACGCCTATAGCTGCTTTACCTGTTTGTCGCTTTGATTGTCTTTGGTTAGAAAAGAAAGAAAGGGTGGATTGATCTGAACTATTATTTCATTGAAAGGAGGGAGGGGATTTGAAGGAATTACCCCTAAAAATGATCATACTGGTGTTTTCAGTATTTGTTGTTGGTATTCTAGTCTATTACTATACGACTGATTATAGGCAACATAGCATTATAAGCTCAATGAACGAATCTGCAAGCATAGCAAGCCTTAAAAATGTGGATCAAAGCATCCGTACTGAAGAAGGAAGAGTTGAATTATCGGAAAGGGCTTTTGAATTGAATTTTGAAAGCTCGTTAAAAGAAAAATCCAACGTGAATCTAGGGAAGACAACTTTCGATTATAAGTATCTAAAAGATGCAGACGGAAAGATGAAAGCTGTAAAAATTGCTTTGACCGATGGAAAAAAGAAAACCTATCGGACAACATTAGTTGTCGATAGACCGAAAGGGGAACGTAAATGAATAATGCTGCGGTAGATGAACGAAAACAATTGGTGGTTAAGGTGAGGACACATCTGAGACGAAACTATCCATCTGAATTGCTGAAAGCTTTTGTTGATGTTGGAGCTAGAAGGAAGATCAGTGAAAAAGTCAAAAATGATTTTTCTGCTCTTAATCAAGATGAAGTTTCTTATGTCGTAAGTGAAATCGTAGGTTTAGGCATCATTGAAACGATTGTTAAAGAATATGAAGATGTAACGGATATATCTTTTAATGGCACGCACCTTGAAGTTGAAACGATTAGGGGAATGCATAGACATGGAGAAATGGATGAAAAAGATATTGTTAAGATTATCAAAAAATTTGCGAATGCTGTTGGAGAAGAATTTTCTCCAAAGTCTCCAATTATGGATGCAACCTATTCTAATTTGCGCTTGAATGCGGTTCATAAGGACATAGCACAATATGGTACTACAATTGCATTACGCATTGTAGAGCCAAGATTGGCGCTTCGTAAAGATAACTTTGATGCGTTTGCTCCTATGGATATTTTTAACTTGTTTGAAGCGATAATAGCATCAAAATCGAATGTGACTATCAGTGGTCCGACTGGTACAGGAAAAACAGAACTTCAAAAATTGTTACTATCACATGTGCCTTATAAAGAGAAGGTAATAATGATTGAAGATACGCCTGAAAGTCATGTGAAAATCTTATACCCTGAAAAAAATATTAAGTCATGGATAACTAATTCTTCTGTAAGTATTGAGGATTTGGTGAAAGCGGCTTTAAGAAATAACCCTACATGGTTACTTGTATCCGAAACTAGGGGACAGGAAGCCTATGAAATGATGCAAGGGATTTTAACTGGTCACAAAATTATTACCACGCTGCACGCTGTGAATGCACGTGCCATTAAATCAAGATACATTAATATGATGAAAATGGGTTATCAGATAAATGAAACATCCATGTTGGAAGACTTGAGCAAAAATTTAGGGTTTGGAGCGCATATTGAGAAAACAGAAGAAGATGACGGCTCTACTAGAAGGTATCAACAAGAAATCGTGGAGTTTTTGCCTAATGGCGAAACCTTGACGGTTTTTAGGTGTGACTTAACTAATGATGGACATAAGTATCACTATGGAGAGTTAAGTGATCTTTTCTTCAAACGAATGATGGAAAGAAAAGTTCCTTTGGAACTTCAAGAGCAGATTAAAGCAAGGTGGGGGGTTTATGAAACCATTTCGTAAGAAAAAGCTGTATAGATTAGATGAAATTCATGCTATGTCCCAAGCGTTTGGGCAACCAATGAAAGGGGTGGCGTATGCAAAATTCGCTTTGATTCCATTTCTTTGCTTTGGTGGATTTTCATATCTCTTCTTTCATTATTTGTGGGTGGCTTTGATTTGCGGCTTTATTGGCAGCTTGTATGGTTGGTTCTTTTTATTGCAGAAGCAAGTAAAAAATGATTACGAAAAGGATGCCCTCTATGAAAGAAACAGATTCTTAAATAACATCACGCAAATGCTAACCAATGAGAACATGACATTAATAGAAGCGTTCTCTATATCTTCTGGTTATGCAGAAGGGGAGTTGAAAAAAAAGCTCATTGACTTACGGACTGTTTTGGTTGATGGGTCTGAAACAGAAATAATTGAGGCTTTTCGTGAATTGAGGGATTTTTATAAAAGTGATGTGCAATTCGATCAGTATCTAGAACAATTGGCTATTATGTTTGTAGAAGGACGTACACCTATAAAGTCTCTGAAAGATACTAAAGATCATCACAATCAAATTCTAATTAAGCAGGATAAATTTATTCAGTTGAAAAAAGCCCGTAAACGGGATTTTAATACAATGATCTTTTATTCTGTTGGGTTTATTGCTGCTTTAATGTTTTCGTTTACCTTGCAAAAATTCATCGACATTTATGCACATACTCCCTTTGGAATGATTACAAGTTCCTTGTATCTGTTGATCATCTTTGGAATCTATCACTCTTTTAACAAAAAATTCTTTGACGATGCCATAACGGAGGTGAAAATTTAAAACATGAAAAGTAAAAAGAAGAAACGCAATTCAGACGGTCGATCTAAGACGGTCTTTTCTTTTTGGGAAAAAATCGCAGAAAGCGATTTAAAGGACATGATTGACTACTTAAACGAAACCAATATTAAAACTTTCCAAAAGAAGCGTTTATTTAAGGCGGGCATATTTTTGCTGTTGGGTATTCCTGTATTCGCTTTGAAACCATTCCTACCTTTGGTGTTTTTGGGTCTTGCTGCTGCTGTATATTACTTGGAGTATATGAAGGTTAAATCAAAATATAATGTTGCTCGCTTTCAAAAAGAGCTAGTCTTCATAAAGTTTTCTAAAGAGATTTATATTTATCTATTAGAAAACAAAACAACGATCTATAAGGCGTTTGAGAAGATGGGGGAGAGAGTGGAGGAAGGCTTTTTAAAAGGGGCTTTACGAGACCTGTTGATAGACCTGCATGAGCGTCCCGATGATGTTCAACCATTTATTGATTTTGCCAAAAGAACGAGTGGCAGCGATAGGTCAAAGCTCTTTATGATAACGCTCTTTGAGTATCATCAAAATTCAAATGACGATACGATCATTTACCAGCTTGGAAAGATGACAAGCGAACAATCCTTTATGGTGGTAGACGACATTATAGAGTTTAAACATAGCAAGTTCTTTAACTATCCAATGAAATTAACATTGCCTGTAATTGGTGTAGTGCTTGTCTTTTTTATCTCGCTTCTGGTGGATAGTATCATGTCTATGCAATTTGGGGGCGGTTAAATGATAGATGGATTATTGATGACACCTTTAAAAATCTATATTGCGTGCATGTCAGTCATATTGATCTTGGATGTAGCGGGTTTTTGTATTCGAATGAATCAGACTAATGATTTCAAACAACAAGTTAACTATCAAATTGAGAGAAATGGAGGGTTGAATTCAAATGCACTTAAGGAAATTGAGAAGAAGAATAAAGAAGCGTATGGGGGCACTTTTCAAATTCAAAGTGATTCTTTGAATAAGACATTACCTTATGGGAGCGAGGTCTCTTATAAAATTAGCACAACTTATAATTTTCAGCTTCGAGATCATAAAGAAGTGATCGAAGTAAGAGGAGGTGCGCTGTCTTTAATTAGGTAAGGGGGGAGGTAAATGGGTGGTCATATCATTAGAATCGGAATGCTTTCCGTTTGGATTGGCATTTTAGGTTTATGTCTTTCTATGTTTGGAAGCCATTACCCTGCTTTTAAAACAGGTATTCAAGTAATGGTGGATCGTATTACAGAAGGAATGTATTAAAAAAAGATAATTAAAGGAGAAATGAAAAATGATATCACAACATACTACGGAAATTGGTTATGGAGCAATAGCGGCGGTGTTAATTGCGGTCGCTTTGGGAGCATTAAAAGCTTTCTTCCCAGAATTTTTTGATGATGTATTAGGCATGGCGAAGGATATGTTTTTAGGTGTTTTTAAGAAGTAATACTGTTTAGGGCAAGTCTTTCGGGGCTTGCTCTTAATTTTTTAAAAAAGGAGGGTGAAACTTGAAGAAGGAAAAGAAACATGGTGGTAAGATGGCCATTCGAAACAACTCATTATTATCAGCTTTTAAGAAGAAGCTGAAAGAGGTTAAAAAACCAGAAAAAAAGCCAAAATCAATTCCAAAAGATCGTTCAAAAATCATTGCTGTCGGAGTATGGTCTATGATTGGAGCGCTTGTCTTTTTTGCTTTCATTTCTGTGCTGCTGTCTATTAGCACAAGATCAGCTTTAAATGATATTGAAAGACAGCAAACGCAAAACAGTAAGCAAAAAGAAGAAGTGTCTATTGTGGCAGGGGAACGTTTTTTGTCGGGTTTCGTAACTGAATATATCAACGTAAAAAATGATAATGATGCTATTGAACAGCGTCATAAAAAATTAATGGCTTATCTTGCTAAAGAAAGCGATGAAACAGAACAAGAAACTTTGTTTGATATCTCTGGCGCACAAGGTGATCGAGTTTTAAATAATTACACTCTTTACAATGTGAAACAGGAGAAAGAAGAAACTTTATTTCAATACGAAATCGAGTATTCAAACATTGTAAAGGTGAAAAAGAAGGAACATGAAATTAAAAAACAAGCATTACTGAACATTCCAGTGAAAAACAAGGGAGACCAATTTGCAGTTAGCGGCACTCCCTATATTTCGGAAATATATGATCTCAAAGGCAATATTGATATTACCAAAGAAGATCGTGAGGAATATGACGGAGATCAAACAGCAGCCATAAAAGAATTTGTGAATACGTTTTTTCGGAAATACGCCGAAGAAACAAAGGACGATATGTCATATGTCATGAAAACACCAGAGACTTTAAATGGTCATCTGGTATTTGGTGATGTCGAAAACGTCAGTATTTACAAAAACGGTGATGGTTTTGAAATATCTTCTGTGATCATTTTCAAAGAAAAAGAAACAAACATACCAGTGAAAGAGCGTTTCACTTTGTTCGTTACAAAAAATACCGGTCAGTATTATGTAAACAAACTAAAACATCAATAAGGAGTGGGATACATGGAATTTTTAGATTTTCTTGTATTGGGAGCTAAAACAGATTTACCAACATTGGGCGGTGTCCAAAGTTGGGGTAAACAGGTTGTTACACAATTTATATTCATTGTTGCTATGCTCTTGATTTCAAAACACCTCATGAAACTAAGTGTGGGAAAAATGGTTGGTGTATTAATCACTACAAGTGCTGGCGTATGGGTGGTTCAAAACTGGTCTACAGTTACTGGATGGGTTGGTGCGCTGCTTAAAAAGTTATAAGAGGTGATAGTGTGTCGAGATTTGTTTTTAACTATAGAAAAGCGATGCGTGAGCCTAAAAAAATACAAAGGATAACGGAAAATTATAGTTTACCTTTTTCTATAGAGTTGATCCCAATGATCAACTATTTTATTTTTGTCGCAATTAGTTTCGGGTTTTTCATTGGCGTGAGAAGAATTTTTCCTCATGCCTTTGAAAATACTTTCGTGATCGTGATCTTTGGTATTCCACTAGGTTTAACAATTCTAATAACCAAGATTAAACCAGAAGGGAAAAATATCTATTTATATTTTTTGGGGCTGCTGAAATACTTCGTCATGATTAAGTTGCCTAAGAAGAGATATTGTAATGATAAAGTTATGGGTTTTTCAAATGATCAAGAAATAAAATTCAAGTCTTTAGTAAAGGTGGTGCGAAAGAATGGTGAGTCTGAAAACACCAATGAAAACCCTATTAAACAACATGATCTTGACGAGAACGGGAGACGTTTGGGCGTATTATCGAATAAAGAGTAGTTCCATTCCATCTAGAAATGAACATGAGATAGAAGAATATAAAGACAGATGGACTTCTTTTTATGAGGAGATAACGGATTATGAAGATTTCCACTTGATGATGTACCCTAGTAGATTTGATTTGGAAGGTCGTTTAAACGTTCTGAAAAAGGATATACATGAGGATGCTTTAGAAGTAGCTTCATACTATATGGGGGAAACTGTGAGTGTGATGCAGCAACGCTTAGGAAGATTGACAAGACCCGACTTCATCATTGGAATTAAGCTAAATAAGACATTGCTTAGTTTGGATGCTGATATTAAAGACAACGTTCTTTCAATGTTTAATACGGCGACCGATACAGTGGTGAATATGCTGGGGTGGGAACAAGATGTATCATCCCAATTTTTTGAACAATATAAAGAGATTGAGGATGATTTGGCTAGTACGGTTACATCTGTGTTTGGAGAGAGATTGAAAGAGACCGAGCTTAGATATATCAATCGTTATCACTTTGTTAGAGGACTTTATCACGACGTTGAGGAAGAAAGCCAAAATGGAGATATTCATTCAATTACAAACACTGTTATAGACCCAACAATTCCAGGCTCTTTAAAACTCGTTAGTGATCAAGATGAGGGGCATATTTCAATGATTGTTGTTGACGAATTTCTAGACAATATGGCAAACAGTAACCTATTTTATGAGGTTCAGTCTTTGCCTTTTCCAGTAGAAGTAGAAGTAAAGGCAAAAGTAGAAAGTAAGTCTATGACAAAGACAGCTTTAAATATTAAGCATCAGCAATTGAGGGAAGAACAAAACGAAAAGTATAGCGTTGGTGACGAAAGCGATCAGTCAACAATGACAAGTGCATTTCTTGTGAAAGACCTTCAAAACAAGATTAAGAAAGAAGAAGTGTCTCTAATCAATTGGCTTGCTGTTGTGATCGTTGACGGACGCACTAAAAAAGAATGCGCTGAAAAGGCTCGTCTGGTTGTTCGGCATTTAAAAGGGGCAGGAATTAAATGTAGGATTCCAATTGCTGATCAACTGTCACTTTTTTATAAAATGTTGCCAGCTGAAAAGTTAGATTTGATGGATAAAAATTGGTTACAAAAAACAACACAAAATGGATTGGCTGAATGTTTATTAGGTGTTGATTCTTTCGTTGGTTCAAAGATTGGCTTCTTTTTAGGATGGGGTGATAGATTTGACAAACATACTGACTTAGAAAGCGCAATTCGATCAAGTCGTGATTTTGTTCTTTATCATCCGTTTTTAGCAAACCAACAAATAAAAGGCTCTAAAACCAGATCGCCACATTGCCTAATAACAGGCGATACGGGGAATGGGAAGTCTTTCCTTGCGAAACTACTGTACACATATATTTCCTTCATGGATATAAAATCATTATACATCGACCCTAAAAAAGAAATGAGAAAGTGGATTACGAAAGTTATAAATAATCCGCAAACACGTAAAAACTTTCCTTTGTATATTGATCATTTGAAAAAGTATCATTTCATCACGCTTGATCATGAACAAGAGGAGAACTGGGGCGCATTAGACCCAATTTCTTTCATGCCGCCAAGTAAAGCGAAAGACTTGTTAGAAGTTATATTCGAGCAGATTTATGATTTTAAAGGGAAAGATGATGTGAGCACTGCTTTTTTGAGAGCAATTACAAAAGTTCTAGAAATGAAAGAGCAGGGTGAACAAGTTGGATCGCTGCATGTCATTTATGAGATGCAAAAGCATAAAGAAGAGCCTGTGAGAAAAGCAGGAGACTTTCTTTATGAGTCTGTTAAAGACTCTATCATGAAGTTGCTAGTTCATGATGGTTCTAATCCTTCCCTGTCTTTAAAAGAGCGAATCACAATTTTAGAAGTTGAGAACATGGACTTACCAGACTTTGGGGAGCGTATAGAAAATTTCACGAAGTCACAATTAAAATCAAGTGCGGTCATGTTTGCGCTTGGTAAGTTTTGCGAGCTTTTTGGAATGAATGCAGAAGAAAAAACAACGGAATTTATTGATGAAGCATGGATATTTACAGCTTCACCACAGGGTAAAAAAGTAGAGCGTCAAATGAGACGTATTGGGCGTTCTTACAACAATGCTGAATTCTTTATTTCTCAATCAACTAAAGACGCACTGCATGAGGATGACACAGGAAACTTTGGTGTAGCATTCGCCTTTGATGAACCCAATGAAAGGGAGGAAGTTCTCCGTTGGATGAATCTTGAACCGAGTGAGGAAAATAAAAAAATGCTTGAATCCATGTTCCAAGGTCAGTGCTTATTCAAGGACATTTATGGCCGTACGGCTAAAATTTCCATTGAATGCCTGTTTGATGAATGGATGGGGGCTTTTGAAACAATTAACAAAAGTGAAGTGGCATATGCAGAAGAACAATACTTGTAAGAAGTCATGTGGAGCAACATGGCTTTTTTGTTTGCAGATCGGGGGCGATTCAAATAAAACGGAAAATAATAATGGTTTTCTCAGTCGTGGTTATTCTGTTAACTAGTGTTTTTTCATTTGCTTTAGCTGATGATAAAGAAGGTGATAAAACTGTAAAACCAAAAGTCGAAAAAGTTGGGGGAGTGGAGCTTGAAATAAGCCGTTTTCCACTTGAGCATTATCAAGCCCACAACCAAGCCGAAGATGGAATGATTAAAGGTGCAATTGTATCTTTGTCTAACACTATGTTAGCTGTGACACAAATCATAGTTCTTGTTGTTGACAAGGCAATGGATTTGTTTATGAGTGCGGAGCCAATTGATAACTTTAGTAGTGCTATCACAAACGTTTCCAAACAGATGTACAATGTCCTAAAAAAGAGTTTTGGAGAAATACTTTTTGTATTTATGATAGGCTTCGTAGTCTATCTATTTTTTATTAAGGGCAGTTTTAAAGAAGGTATGAGACGTTTTGCTTTATTTTTTGTTGTCATGGTTGTTTCGGCACTATGGGTGAACAAAGCTGGTTACTGGATTGAATCTTTGAATGCTTTATCAATTGAGGGGCAAGGAAAACTCATTACGGTTGGAAATAAATTGGTCGGTGCGTTTTCGGATAAAAGTGATTCCACTTTAAAAATGGATGATGTAAAAAAAGGTCAGGAAATTGAAGGGACAACGGCTGTTCTTAGGAATTTTTACTTTGATTCAGCTATGAAAAGCCCATATTTGGTGACCAATTATGGTACACCAAATGAAAAAACAATTTTGAAGAAGGGTGATGGTGAAGGTGGTCTTGATCGAATAGATACGCTGCTTTCTTTTAAGTTGACCAGTGAGGGGCAGCGAGCGAAAAAGGACTTTATAAACAAAAAAGAAGTAAAGGAATACAAGAATCAAAGTATTGCAGAGGGAAGTATTTACGTTCAGTTGGGATATTCATTTATAGGTTTGTTGGCTGCTATATCTCTGGGGATGCCATTCTTTCTAATTGCGTTTCTTAATTTCTTAATTCAAATTATCGTGCTCGCGATTGCTTTCTTTCTTCCTTTTGCCTTTATCCTGTCTTACGTTCCACAATTTGCATATAGTGGTTTCGTCTCTTTGGGAAGGATGTTCGCATTGTTTGTCTTGAAAGCCTTGCTGACTCTTGTGCTTGTGTTTGTTTATGCAATATGCGTCATTACACATAAAACTATCCCTCCAACGAATTTAGGGATGTATTTTCTCAATGTAGTAGCAATGTCGGTTATTTTGATCATTGCATTTTTAAAACGTGACAAGATAATCAATTTTGTCACGGCTGGTAAAGTGCAAAATGTGGACGCAAATTTATTAGAGAATACTAGAAAGGCAGTCGTTCAACCTTCATGGGAAGGAGCGAAAAAAGTTAGTAGTGGTATTGGTGAATGGAAAAAGAAACGAGATGCTAAAAAAGCTGCTGAAGAAAAGAAAAAGGCAGAAGAAGAGCAACAGTATTTAGCAGAAAGGCGAAGTGCTCCACAAAATCAATCAACTACTGGAAATCCTAAATTTGATAGGACTTCACAAAATAATTCTCTGAAAAATGATGCGTCTGCGAAAAAAGAAATAGAAAGAGGACGGCAGCTTGATGGCTCAAGTGTAGATACAAAAGCAGATGATTATAAGCCACCATTGTATGTGGCGGATGGAGAAGATGTGGAAAGAACAGATCAAAAAGAAACGGGTGCAAGTGCTTCTAATCTATTACCAAAAGTGGATATTGAAAGAAGCGAACAAGCGACTAAAGATCAACTTGCAGAGGAAAGTCGTAATAAGACAAATGTTTCTAATCAAACACCAAAAGTTGATATAGAACGAAGTGAACAAGCGACTAAAGATCAGTTGGCAGAAGAAAGTAACACCATGTCAAACGTTTCAAATCCAATGTCGAAAGTGGATGTAGAAAGAAGCGAACAAGCAACTAAAGATCAACTAGCAGAAGAAAGTAACAATAATTCAAGAGCATCTAGCAAAATACCAATTGTGGATGCTGAAAGAAGTGATCAAATTAAAGAACATATTGCCGAAGAAGAAAAGACCAATAGTCCGAAGAGTTCAACATCAGTTCATGAGGTTGATGTTGAAAGAAGTGATCAAGGTGTTTCTGAAAAAACGTTAACAGAGGAAAGTATCAGTAATCAAAAGCCTGTGAGTCCTGTTCCTACACAACCAAAAGAAAAAGTAAGTGCACCAGTTCCAAAAACTGAAAATGAAACCGTTAAGGCATCAGATGTTCAACCAAAAGTTAAAAGAGTTATTCAACAACAACCAAAACACGTAAAAATTGAATTAGATCAAATAGAGCGCCGTCAAAGCAAAAGTGATCGAGGAGGTAGTGGGTCATGAAAAAGCTATTGACGGCTTTTTTTACTTTTCTTCCAGTCGTATTTTTTGTGGGAATGCTGGTTGTTGTTGTGCTGATATTTGGGGGAAGTAACCAAAAAGTAGAAATTGGCGGTGGTGATGATGAGTACGTGACAAATGGCATTGCTCCCGAGATCGAAAGACTCCGCCATGTTTTCGAGAAGTATGCAAGAAAGGAGGGGGTTTATGATCAATTGAATATCATCATGGCGCTAACAATGCAGGAGAGTGGTGGGCGCTATCTTGATATTATGCAGTCAAGTGAATCAATAGGTTTGCCGCCTAATACGATAACTAATCCAGAATACTCGATACAGGTTGGTATAAAGCATTTTGCGGCTGTTTTTAAAAAGGCAGGGGGAGATGTGCGCCTTACATTACAGTCTTACAATTATGGTGGTGGATTTATTGACTTCGTAAAAAAACGTGGGGGGAAGTATACAAAAGCTCTTGCATTAGAATTTAGCAAATACCAATCCTTGAAATTAGGTTGGCGAAGCTACGGTGACCCTAATTATGTAGATCACGTATTTCGTTATCTAAAAGGCGGTGGCACTGTGAAGCCAGTCAACGGAGCAATGGAGGGATATGAGACTGTAATGAATGAAGCTCTTAAATATGAAGGCAATCCATATCAATGGGCTGGTTCAACTCCTAAAACGGGTTTTGACTGTTCTGGACTTGTGCAATGGGCTTACAGAAAAGCGGGAATTTCATTGCCTAGAACGGCACAAGAACAATACGGTGCAACAAAAAAGATTGCTGAAAGTCAGGCAGTACCAGGAGACTTAGTCTTCTTCACAGGTACGTATCAAGGTAAATTTATCACCCACGTGGGAATTTATGTAGGAGATGGAAGAATGTATAATAGTAATGACAGTGGCGTCCAATACTCTGATCTTAAAAAAGGATATTGGCGTGATCACTTGGTGTCGTTTGGCAGAATAAAAAATTAGGGGGATTTTATGAAAAAAGTATTCTGGGTATTGGGTGGTATGATTTTGATTTTAGGGATTACGAGTTATTACATGACATACAACAAGTTAAGCGCTGAAAAAAATCAAGCTATTAAAGACCGCCAAAGAGTGGAGAATCAAATGAGCCAGTTGAAAGAATCAGAAGCTGCTAAAGTGAATCAGAAATTTTTTGAAGCGTTCTTTCAATATGAAGATGCTGATGATCGAGAAAATGCAGTTAGAAAGCTAGCAACCGATAAGGCTATGAGTTATGCGTTTCCTTCAAAGAGTCCTGAAAAACATAGTGTAACAATGCAGGGAGATTTGTTATCTCTCGAAAGCTATTCAAAGAAGGTAGATGAAGACAGGGAGCTTTATTTGAATGAAGCAAAAATTGCGCTTACTGTGAATGCTGTGACAACTAAACAGGAGTTGATTATTCAAACAGAATTGAAAAAAGATAAAGATGGATGGGTTGTTGATAATGTTCAGGTGAAAGGAAGTAATTAATATATTTTGCATAAATGAGAACATAAAAATTTTTACTTAAAATTTCATTTATGTAACTAAGTACCCTTTTGGTGAATTCAATTATTTGTCATAATTCCTTTAATAACAGAAAATTCATTTATTTTAGGGGGGGATTGCTTGATTTCTAGCAAAATTCCATATGATTTAGTGTCTACACGTTTAAATTTTTGGTATACAGCGATAAAAAACAATTTAATTAATGAAGCTGAGCAACTTAAAAGAGAAGTTGAACAGTTGATAATGAAAATGGAAGAAAATCAAGATATATTGCTTTATTATCAATTGTTGGACTTTAGACATGAATTAATGCTTTCTTATATGAATGCGAAGGGTTTAAATGAAGTTGATGAAATACTTGAGCAATTGCGGCAAAATGAAGGAAATCTAACAGGTATGCTTGAATACTATTTTTTCTTTTTTATGGGAATGTATGAATTTAGACGTAAAGAGTTAGTTGCGGCAATAACTTCATATAGAAGAGCGGAAAAATCTTTGGAATATGTAGATGATGAAATAGAACATGCCGAATTTTATTATAAAATGGCTGAGATTTATTATTATATGAAACAAACTTATATCTCATTGGAGTATGTTAAAAGAGCGATTTACATCTATAATAAGTATGATAATTATATTGATCGTGTTTTACGTTGTAAGTATGTGATCGCAGGCAATTTAATTGATTCTTTGAATTACAAAGGTGCTTTAGAAAGGTTTAAAGAAACATTAAAAATTTCGCAAGATGCAGGAAGGCAGCTCCATATCGCGACATCAAAGTTGAACATTGGAATCTGTTATAACCATATGGGAGAGTATGAGGAAGCCAGCCGTTCTTTATTAGATGCATATGAATATTTTAAGAAAGAAAACCATAATTGTATCGAAAAGACATTGTTTAATTTGGCTCATGTTCAAGCTAAGAAAGGGAATATTAAGTCTGCGAAGGTTTATTATGAAAAAGGTTATGCAGTTGCATTAGAGAGGGGAAATTCAGAATATATTATAAAATTGGATTTGTTAAAAGCTCTATATTTGACAGATGGGTGCTATAATTTAATTGATGAGTCATTCGATTTCTTCTTAGCACGTAAAATGTATGGAGATATTGAGGAATTTGCTTTTGAAGTTGCTGAAGTTTTTCGTAAGAATGGAGATTTAGAGAGGTCTGCCAAGTATTATAGGGAAGTTATCTTTGCTAAAAATCAAATTCAAAAAGGAGACATGATTAGTGAAACTCAAATTGGGAATCTTATCGCTGGTAGTGGTAATGAGCTTAGGAGCAATATGGGTTAGTAATGTAGAGAAATCACCTTTAACTGGGGAGTTTATTGTAGCGGATAGGGTTGAGACATGAGTGAGTTTTAAATAACGTGAAAACATACTCCATTTTTACTCCAAAAGACATAAGAAATAACGATATTTCGTGTAATTGATGTAAAGGGGTGTAGTGGGAATAGGCTTTCGTAAGCCGTAATATGTTTCCACTTTATTGAGGGCCTAGTGGGTGAATAACCCGTGGAGGTTCAAGTCCTCTCGGCCGCATCAATGATACCAAGGGTTGTAGACCTTTGGTGTTTTTATTTATTTATAGTATTTCACGTAAATGCCAAAAACGTGCCCACTTACTTTGTATAAGTGGGCTTTTTTTGTTTGGAAAAGGTTTTGAGATTTTGAAAGGGGATGTAGTTATTGTTTCTAACATTGCTATAGTTTAGACTTGAGGAGAATAAATAATAAGCATACCTTCTATCGCAAGAAAAATTACCAATAAAACATAAATTTATATTTTTTGAAAGGAGAGATAAAATGCTTATTATAAGCGGAATACTTCTTTCTTTTATGTTATTAAAAGTTATTTTATTAATTGTGATCCTTTTTAAACGAATGATTTTAGGAAAAAGAATAGGTATTCACTATACTCCCTTTGACAATATAACTGGAAACACAAGTATTGAATTTCATGAAGAGCAAAATGAAGAAGAAAATGAAGGCGGTCAAGGTGATGATAAGGATAAAAATAAAGATAAAGATTGAAAAATTCTAGTCCCACACTAAAAAATTAAGTTATGCCTTGGGGCATTCGAGCATTCCGTCTTGAGCTATCAAGGTACATGGCTCTACATATGCCAAACGAAAACAATTTTGCAATTATTTCCGAATCATGCTATAATAAGATTAATTATTTTTGTTCGGCGTAAAGGATAGCATGAAGAAAGACTTTTCGTCTTGAGGATACTTTGGGCAAGGATAGTATAATACATTGTGTGATAACGCACTAGGAGGCAACAAACATGGAACAAGGTACAGTAAAATGGTTTAACGCAGAAAAAGGTTTTGGATTTATCGAACGTGAAGAAGGAGACGATGTATTTGTACACTTCTCTGCTATCCAAGGTGACGGATTCAAATCTTTAGACGAAGGTCAAAAAGTAACATTTGACGTTGAGCAAGGTTCTCGTGGAGCTCAAGCTGCTAACGTTCAAAAAACTGCTTAATCTTCATTTAATAAAAACAGGTTCTCTATAGAGGGCCTGTTTTTTTATGCTTTCTCTTATTTCTTCAATAAAAAACCCTACTCAGCGTGCCGAGTAGGGAGATGTTACAAGGTAATCGTAAAAAATTCATGCTTCAAAGGTTTATCAACAGTATAGCATAATAGATTGACAAAATGCGGAATTTGCCTAAATAATTTCTTTTTCTTTACTGAGTTCAAAGAGAGGGAATTTGTTCGTATAGAAAATGTATTTGAAAATGGGGAAGAAGGTAGAGAATCTTAACAGAAACTGTTTATTTGTTTTTCAGTAATTCCTTTGATAACTTCAAGTTCACTAAGCAAATACTCATAAGCATTGTCAAGCATTTTCTTTTCGCTTGCATTCAGTGCTTTTTCTTTCTTCATTCGCATGAGGTCACGTACAACTTCAACGCCTTCTTGTATGTCGCCCGTTTTTATTTTGTTCGTGTTGATTTTATATCTTTCTTTCCACGGCAATAATTTATCTGATTTTCCATTCTGAAAAATGTGTATAATGTTCTTTAATGCAAGTACATCTGTAACTGGTCTTATACTTGACCCCGACATTTTCCTCGTTGGAATCATCACTTTCATATGGCTAATTGACATTTTAATGACATAATACTGTTGTTTTTCATCAGAGAATTCCTTTTCTTCTATGGCTTCAATTATACCTGCTCCATGCATTGGATACACAATGTTATCACCAATTTGAAACATATCATCCACCTCCATATTAAGTACCTACTTTAAGGATACCACAAATCGATGTAAAATAATCAAATTTATAATAATAACATGATTATTTATTTGATGTCAATATTTTTGAGTCGAATTTTGAGAAAATCATTTATTTATTCCACCACTACTCATATATGGTTTTTTAACGTGATCAGTAAACTGGCACAGCCTAAAGCAATCACTACTTTTTTGTATCTCGTATGAAAGGAAATCCTAACATCACGAAAACGGCGATAATCAATAAACAATTTAAACAGGATATCCACATCTTCATGAGGACATCGTGATAAATGGTTGAAAGCTCAAAAGACTAGCCAAAGAGGCTAGCCTTTCAAAATAAAATCCGATCATAAGGTTGAAATATCAATGACAAAGCGGTAACGGACATCACTTTTGAGTACGCGTTCGTAGGCTTCATCGACTTGATTTGTGTTGATCACTTCAATTTGTGGCGCAATGTTGTGAGCAGCTGCGAAATCAAGCATTTCTTGAGTCTCCTGAATGCCGCCAACGAGTGATCCGGCCATGCTGCGGCGACCGGTGATTAATGAAAAGACGTGGAATTGATCTGGCTCAGGTGGTGCACCAACGTTCACCAAGGTTCCGTCCACACGAAGTAAGGACAAATAGGCGTCCACGTTGATATTGGCAGAGACCGTATTTAGAATGAGATCATATTGACCGGATAGTGTTTTAAATGTATCAGGATCACTTGTGGCAAAATAGTCCTTTGCGCCAAATGACAGTGCCTCTTCTTTTTTATTCAAAGAGCGGCTCAACACAGTGACCTCAGCGCCAAGTGCGCGTGCGAATTGAATTCCCACATGGCCTAGTCCGCCCATCCCGACAATGGCGACCTTTTTACCAGGCCCTACATTCCAGTGCTTTAATGGCGAATACGTTGTGATTCCAGCACAGAGAAGAGGACTTGCCACATCAAGGGATAGTTGGTCAGGAATGCTGACGACAAATCGTTCTGTCACGACAATCTTTTGACTGTAGCCGCCATAAGTCGGTTCTCCATCATAATCAAGGTTATTATAGGTTTGAATGACTCCTTTCATGCAATATTGTTCATCTCCATTTTGGCAATATTCACATGTGCCGCAGGAATCTACAAAACAACCGACTCCTACACGATCTCCAATTTTAAACCTCGTGACAGCATCACCTACAGCTGCAACGACCCCAGTGATCTCATGCCCTGGAACCATTGGGAAAATGCCGCCTCCCCATTCGTCGAATGCACTGTGGATATCTGAATGACAGATCCCGCTAAATTGAATATCAATTAAAATATCATGTGGACGAAGGGCTCTTCGTTCAATGGTTGTCCGTTCAAAGTTCGCTTTTGCATGTGAAACACTTAAAACGTGTGATTGGTGCGTCTGACACATTCTTGATCATCCTTTCAAAAGTGAAATTCGTTTCTTCCCCTATACTGTACGTCTTAAAGTGAACTCTAAGTCAAGATGGAATTCACCGGTGTAACGAATTCATCCTTAATATTAATTGAGCCAAAAGCATCTTGTTTTCTCTATCAAAATGGAGATGATGAGGAAAGGGAGAGTTGATAAGGTGAAAGAAGAGAAGGGTGAAAACAATGAAAATAGCACAAGCCGCAAAACAGCTGGAATTGTCCACTGCGACGCTCAGGTACTATGAGAACATTGGTTTAATAAGACCAATCAGACGTGATGAGAACGGTATTCGTGATTATACGGAGGAGGATATTCAATGGATTGAATTTATTAAATGTATGAGAAATGCAGGTCTTTCAATCGATGCGCTCAGAGAATATACGGCTTTATTTATTGAGGGAGATGATCATACATTGTCTTTACGGAAAAGCATTTTGGTTAATGAACGAGAAAGACTCTTAGAAAAACATAAGGAAATGGAAGAGACGATTAAACGATTAGATTTCAAAATAGAAAGTTATGAAGATATTATCCACAGTTATGAAAAAAAGCTGGTTCATCAACTCAAAACCAGTTCTATTTAAATGCATAGCCATCTTTATTCCATTCACGCCTGCAAAGAGATGAAAAAAACCTGTGACATGTCACAGGTTTTATGATGAGGTTATTTTTTTGTGTAACGCACCCAGTTATAATGTGCGTGGAGCGGTGTAACGCCATTGTAGGAGCCGAGCCATTCATCGACACCTGCACCATTCCACAGGTTCATCATAATTTTTCCTGGTGTTTGAGGAATTTGAGTGGTGGCGGTATGTTTTAATTGTCCATCGACATACCATTTAATTGAGTTTGGCTGCCAGTCGAATGCATAGGTGTGATAAGCATTTGCTGCATCAAAACCAAGGTTGACGATTTTTTCATGATTTCCTACACCATTGGTATAGTAGTTGAATTGTACCTTTGTGGTATCTTTTCCTAGAAATTCGATGTCAATCTCATCCCAAGGCGTACCATCAGTTGGACCCGTATAAGTAAAGAACGAAGAAACGATCCCTACATTTTTTGCTGGTTTCATGCTGACTTCATAAAGCCCATAGCCGTATGTTTGAATGGAGCGGTTTTCCCCGCAGTCAAACTTGTTATAGGAAGGACTTGTGAGCGATAAACGCATTTCACCTAATGACGTCATGGAGACATTATTGGCACGCCATGTACAGTTAAACATGTTTCCATTCGAGTACCCATCGGCTTTTTGCCATAACCCTGTATTATAGTTGTTAAAAGGTTCATAAAACGATCCACCGGTTTGTGCTGAGGCAGCAGTAAATGTGGATAAACTCATAAATAATCCAGTGACAAGAAGCAGCAACATTCGTTTCACACGGTAAGGCATGTAGACATTCCCCTCTCCTTTTTTTGAAAGCGTTTTCTTTATTGATAATACATGATTCTCTCAAAATGGAAAATCGGTCTAAATAATGATAAACAGCAATTTTCATTTAATAGAATAGAGAGAAGGATCATGAGTAAAAAATAATGATTGACAAAGCGGACAGTTGTCCGTAAGATAATATCGTGACAATTGTCCTAACAACCTAAAGAGTCTTAATTTGAAACATATAGAGATGTGTGCAATGTGGATGAAGGTAAAGAAGGTGAGCATCATGGAAAAGGATATTGGGAAGGAAATTGAAGAGGTCGCTTTTTCCTTGTTTCAAGAGTTTGGCGTAGAAAATGTCAGCATGCATAAAATTGCGAAAACCGCTGGTGTTGGGCAAGGGACACTTTACCGCCGCTATGCAAATAAAAGTGATTTGTGTCTTTCTATACTTGGAGAGAAGTTTGAACGACTGATCCCTGCTTTGCATCTTTACTTGAGCAAAATAAGTGATCAACCTGTTCGAGATCGTTTACGTTATGTTCTCGAGGAGATCCATCTCATAGTCGGGCACCATTTAGACTGGATTCGGATGCTCACGATTTCTGGAAATTTAGAGCAGACAAGTAAAGTATATGATTGTCATTACAGTCAATCGCTTAAACAAATCATTCGTGATTTGCTGAAGGAAGCGAAAGAAAAAGGAGAAGCGAACATACAGGATATTGAGCTGACGACATTATGTATGTCCTCTCCAATGACGCCTGAACTCATGTTTTATATTCATGAATCTGGCTATTCAATCGAAGAAATTGCTCAATTCGCTGCAGAAAGACAAGTTTTATCCGTCTTTCAATAGACATTGAAGTGGCTCATTTCTGACCAGCCTGACTTCCTATGGTTCATCTAAACTGAAAAAAGAAAAGGAGCCAACTTAATATGAACAAACAGCAAGCAGTAGCTTCTGATATTAGAACGCTGCCCATTATTATCTCATTTATTACAGCTGGATTTATTGGTCTGTTCAGTGAAACGGCACTAAACATGGCACTGAGAAGTTTAACGTTAGACTTTGGAATTGAAGCGACGACCGCTCAGTGGCTGACAACAGGATATTTATTAACACTGGGTATTCTCGTACCGATTTCAGGACTAATTCTTCAATGGTTTACAACAAGACAGCTTTTCATTACTTCGTTGATATTTTCAATCATCGGAACATTTATTGCTGCGGTTGCGCCAGTCTTTAGTATTTTAATGGTTGCACGTGTCGTGCAGGCAGTTGGAACCGCATTGCTTCTTCCATTGATGTTTAATACGATATTGGTGATCATTCCGCCTCATAAACGAGGCAGATCCATGGGGATTATTGGCCTTGTGATCATGTTTGCACCAGCAGTCGGTCCAACGGTCTCCGGTCTTATTCTTAAATCGTTGACATGGCATTGGATTTTTTGGATTTCGCTTCCATTATTAATAGCTGCACTGGTATTTGGTTATATCTTTATGCAAAATATTACGGAACCAACTAGACCGAAAATCGACATTCTATCGATCGTGCTTTCAACTATTGGTTTCGGTGGAATTGTGTATGGCTTTAGTAGTGCCGGTGAAGGCGGCGGCTGGAGCAGCATGCATGTCATCGTGGCGATTGTTGTAGGTGTGATTAGTATTCTTGTGTTCTCCCTCAGACAGCTGAATATGAAAGAGCCGATGCTGAATTTAAGCCCATTTAAATATCCGATGTTTGTCATTGGGTTACTTCTGATCTTAGTGTGTATGATGGTGATGCTTTCTGCTATGATGATTTTGCCATTATATCTGCAAACATCCTTGGCCCTTTCAACATTTACAGCTGGTTTAATGCTGTTACCAGGTGGAATTATCAACGGACTCCTATCTCCAATCATGGGTGGTCTATTTGATAAGTTTGGACCGAAATGGCTTGTGATCCCAGGTCTTGTCATTGTCGCAGCGACGATGTTTGGCTTCACGAATTTAAGTGTGAATACATCGATTGGATATATTGTGACCCTTCATATTACGTTAATGGTAGGAATCGCTATGATCATGATGCCTGCACAAACAAACGGATTAAATCAGCTTCCACCAGAGCTTTACCCGCATGGCACAGCGATTATGAATACATTGCAGCAGGTGTCAGGAGCAATTGGTACTGCGGTCGGTATCTCTATCCTTTCATCAGGTGCCCGCAGCTTTATGAAAAATGTCGCTGATCCCGCAAATCCGGTGAATCAGCTGCTAGCCTTTACAAATGGCGTACAGCATGCATTTATCTTTGCTGTCATCATGACCGTCGTTGGCTTGGTCATCGCTTTCTTCATTAAACGAGTAAAGGTAGAACAGCAAGTATCTTAATGACATATGAAAAGCACTGAGGGCTTAGCGCCACAGTGCTTTTTTTAATTGGTGTATACTTGTTTCAAAGAGGATGAAAGTGGGGAGATAGATAAAAAGTGAACTGAATCAAATTTGTCTCTGATCAAGTGGAAGGTAAAAAAGAAAAGGTAACGAATGAATAGGAAGAAATGAATAAGATAGGAGACTGAGATCATGAACTTAGAAGAACAAATTAAAATCGCTGCGTCTTTACGTCAACCAACTGAAGGTTCATTACCGAGTCAATCGGAGCTGAAACCAGTCCATCCTCCTGAAGTGAACAAAATGGAATATGACATCCCAACATGTGCTGGCGAAACAAAGGTGTGGGTATTCAAACCTGTGAACACAGCGAAACAGCCGCTTCCTGTTTTTGTGAACTTACATGGCGGCGGATTTATTCTAGGCAGTGCTGAAATGGATAACCACTGGTGTCCTGTCATAGCAGACCGAGCACAATGTATCGTCGTCAATGTTGAGTATCAGCTTGCACCCGAAAATCCTTTCCCAGCCGCTCTTCATGAATGCTATGATGTGGTGAAATGGCTGTATGAACATCCTGATGAGCTTCAAATAGATCCCAATACATTAGCCATTGGCGGACATAGTGCAGGAGGGAACCTGGCAACAGCTGTTTGTCTGCTGAATATCCAAAAAGGGAACAAACTCCCGATTGTCTATCAAGTGCTTGATTATCCGCCGCTTGATTTAGCCACTGATCCAGAGCAAAAGCCAGCATTTGAAGAGGCGATTCCAGCTGAAATGGCGAAGCTCTTTAATACATTCTATGTACAAGAAGAAGATGCGCGCAATCCGCTCATTTCTCCTGTCTTTGCAGATAGATCATCCTTAGCACAAATGCCGCCGGCTCTTGTCATCACAGCTGAGAAGGATTCGTTAGCTGAAGAAGCCAAACAATATGCTGACAAGTTAAAAGAAGCGGGGGGAGATGTCACGTATCAGCAATTTAAAGGAGTTCCTCACGCCTTCACACATGCAGGGGATTTAGAAATTGCTGAACAGGCTTGGCATCTGATGAGTGATCAATTAAAGAAGGCGTTTGAATAAGAAATGAAGGTTGTAGCCTTTCTTTTCTGATATAGGACAAAGCACAGGCCCGCTTCCTCCTGTGCTTTTGTTGTTTCAATCGATCTTTTGCTGAAATCCTGAGAAAGAGATGTGGATGTAAAAAGGATCAGAAATCTATCCTCGTTTTCTATATAATATAAAGAAATGGCGATGTCTTAAAAAAGGAGCTAATTCAATGGAAAAAGAGAAACTACAGGTATTTTGTCTTTCTTTAAGTGGTGCAACCCATGATTATCAGCCGGAGTGGCAGGCAGATCGTTATCATATTGGTGGAAAGATGTTTGCTATGATGGGCGGAGATGCGAATCGAAAACCTGTCATCACTTTAAAATGTGACCCTCAACGTGCTGAAGAACTAAGAGAGGCGCATGAGGGGATTATTCCGGGCTATTATATGAATAAGACTCATTGGAATTCGATTTACCTTGATGCGGACATTCCATCTTCATTTGTAGAGGAGTTAATCGAACATTCCTACCAATTGGTTTTTCACAAATTAACAAAAAAATCTCAACATGACATCCTCCAACATGATGAATGAAGTGAGACAAGTTAATAAACCCTGTGATTCTCTTCAAAATTGACTAGAGCGAAGTGCTGTCGTTATAATTTAACCAGTTAGAAGACGTTAATAGGGGGATATAAATGAGCTATACAGTCATTACAGGAGCAAGTTCAGGTATTGGGTATGAGGCGGCGCTAGCCTTTGCAGCACGAGGCAAAAACCTTATTTTAGCTGCACGCCGGCTTGAGAAACTCCAAGAACTGAAGAAAGAGATTCTTGATCAATATCCCGATATCAAAGTAAACATACAGTCTGTCGATTTAACCGACATGGAGCAAGTGTATTCATTTTATGAATCATTGGCTGAATATGAGCTTGACACATTCATTAATAATGCAGGGTTCGGCCATTTTGGTTCAATAGGAGAACAGGATGTAAGAAAAATTGGAGATATGCTTCATCTGAATATCGAAGCCTTAACGATTTTATCCACTTTATTTGTTCGTGATTATGAGCAAGTAGAAGGGGCGCAGCTGATCAACATTTCCTCAAGAGCGGGCTATACAGTCGTCGGCAATGCCGTCACCTATTCGGCCACAAAGTTTTACGTGAGCGCCTTTACAGAAGGACTGGCACTAGAGTTGAAAGAAAAAGGAGCTAAGTTACAGGCGAAAATATTAGCACCTTCCGCGACGGAATCAGAATTTGCAAAGCGTTCATTAGATGTAGACCAATTTGAATATGAAGGCAATATCAAGAAATATCATACATCAAAAGAAATGGCAGCCTGTCTGCTCGAGCTTTATGATCATGAAAAAACAGTCGGTATTGTTGACGGCAAGACATTTTATTTTGAATTCAAAGATCCGATTTTTTCACATGCTGGTCCAAGTATGAAATAGAAATTACACATCACTGAGGGCAGATTTCCTCGGTGATTTTTTTATGGCATGATTGATTGTGTGGTAACCACATGGTTTAGAATGTGTACACAAGGAGGGAATCTAGTGACGTATGTAACAAGTGGAGAAGTATGTAAGCTATTAAACATCACAAAGTATACGCTTCGTCATTATATAGAACAGGATCTCGTACGCCCTGCGAAGGTCGCTCAAAATGGATACCAATTATTTAATGAAAAAGAGATTTACACCCTTTATCAAATCCTCTTCTTAAAAAAGGCGGGCTTCTCTTTAAAAGATATAAGCGAGACCTTTTCGAATGAACAAAGTATCACTCTGTCCTACCAAGAAATGCTGGGTCAGGTCGAGAAGCAAATACAGGAACTAAGCGAAGTGAAACAGCGTCTGGAGCATATGCTGTCGATTCAAAACAGCCTTCACTTTAATAAAACAACCATCCAAGATCGGCCAATTCGGTATTTAAAACAGATCCCGCATCATCTTCTAAAGGGTGAAACAGAGCTGGACTTTAAACAAATCGTTCATCAAAAGGAGCTGGATCTGTCTCTTTTTGAGGAGAGATATTATGTGATCAATCTGCAAGATGACACAACAATTTCTTATTATGTATCAAATGAACATGATTATGATGTGAGACTGGATGCAGGTTCATACGCGGTCAAAAGCTTTTTAGCCGGAGATGAAGAGAAGGTCATAGAAGAAATTGAGGCTTTTCTACATGAAGTACCTTTTAC
Source organism: Bacillus sp. SIMBA_154 (assembly GCF_046536015.1). Classification (NCBI taxonomy): domain Bacteria; kingdom Bacillati; phylum Bacillota; class Bacilli; order Caryophanales; family Bacillaceae; genus Bacillus; species Bacillus sp. SIMBA_154. Next base: position 22,630 of record NZ_JAWJBV010000017.1, on the reverse strand, counting down.
ACAAGAGAGTGCACAACCTTCGTCTATCATCTTATATGAGAATGTACCAGTCTCTGTCAAGTACCAAAATTCAATGGTGTACACAGTTGAACAGGGAGCGGGGAATAGAAGATGAAAAAAAGGATTTGGCTGATCATCGCTACAGCGGCATTCATTTTTATTGCAGCATTTGTATTTTATGAAAACAGCTTTGCTATGAATGAAAAGGAAGTCGTCATGGAGACAGAAAATGGGGCATTATCAGGTATCGTGACCACGCCTAAGAAAGCGCCAATCAAAGGAGTTGTGCTTTTTGTACACGGGGATGGTCCACAAAATGCCACATATGACGGAGGATACAGACCCTTAATGGAACGCTTTGCAAAGCAAGGCTATGCGTCTATCTCCTGGAATAAGCCCGGGGTGGGTCAATCAGAAGGAAACTGGCTCCATCAATCCATGGAGGATCGTGCAAAAGAAGTAGACAATGTGATCAAATGGGCGAAAAAAGAGCCTGATCTTCAATCAAAACAAATCATCTTATGGGGAGCAAGCCAAGCGGGCTGGGTGATCCCAAAAGTAATGGCAGATCGAACAGATATCACAGCCTCCGTCCTATACACTTCAAACATTAAAAGAAGCGGATGCATCTAAAGAACAAATTCAAAAAACACTCAAAAAAGAAGATGAGCAAAACAAATTATTAGTAGAAGGCGCAGCATTTCGCACATATCAAAAGAAAACGGACGTTCAAGAGATGACAAAAGATCGATTTGAATTCATTCAAAAGAACATGAAAGCCGATGCCACTTCAGATATCAAGCGCATCCAAACACCGACCTATTTGGTTTTGGCGCAGAATGATCGAAATATAGATTCTGCTGAAACAAAAAGGATCTACGAAAAAGAAGTAGCACCTAAATGGTTGCATGTTCAAACAATTAGAGGCGTAGAGCATTCAATGCTGAATCCGCTCATTCATCATTCAAATACCCTGATCACATTAGCAGCGATCGCCGCACCGAAAGACTTCCTGCTTAGCCAAGCGTACTTGGATCACTGTGAAAACATACTAGAGCAGCTAAAAACAACTTTGCATTAGGTGTTTTTTTCATGCTTTTTGTTAGAAGTGAAAGAGTACATTTGAAATTTAAAACCACTCAGGATAAAACCTGAATGGTTTTTGATGTTATGCAAATTAAAAAATTTTAAATGTCGTTAAAATCTAAGCCTAAATTCTTTTTCATTTGAAGTACTAAATAATCTCTTTTTAAAAATTTACCGTTTCGAACCTCCGGAGAAAAAATTTTAGGATTGAATAATTCTATCCCGTTTTCAATCCACTGTTTTCTCCAAATGTCATGAGATTTTTCAACAATTTCTTTATCTGTTAACCCTTCATGGTCAAATTCATCACAATCAAAATCATCCACACCAAATTCAAAACCACAACATGGACAAATTTCGTTACTACCTGCGAAATCCGAATAGTAGGGTCTTTCCTCTAATTCATTATAGCCACAAATTAAACAAATGTTTTTATTCATTTCTACTGATCCTTCCAATAGTTAATTCCTCTTTTAGGTTTGAAAAAAGTGATAATGACATCTTTCCCTTTTTGTTTTTCAACAGATAAAAATTCATTGGTTTTTTTATTATATTTATAATAACGGTGTTTACCATTAAATTTTTTCTTGCTTTTCTTTTCTAAAACATTTTTTGCTTTTAGCTTTTCCTAATAGTGTACGTGCTTTATTTAGATAGTCAGATTTGCTATATCTAAATAAGGATATTAAGGTAAATTTAATGTTATATAGTATATTTTTTATAACTTAACTTCTATTATAAAGTATTTCATCGGAAATATAGAGTTTTTTCCATCAATTGGTTCTATAACTTTTGCCTCATGCTGATGAATGAAGGAATGTTATAAAGTAAATCCTATAGACAGAGATATAGTCTTTCATCCATCACATTTAAGAAAAGAGATGATCCAATGAACGTCACAAAATGGTTAGGTGCTGTCCTTCTTTCCCTTTCATTACTAATGACAGCAGCTTGTGCAAACATGAGCACTCAAGAGAATAATCAAAGCAAACAAGAAAGCACAACCAATGAAACAAAGGACAAAACGACGGCTGTTGAGACAGGGAACAAGTCGTTATCTAATATTAAGGTACTGGCGACAGGTGGGACCATTGCAGGTGCTTCAGATAGTGATACAGATACAACAGGATATAAATCCGGTTCACTTGGCATCGATAAAGTGATTGCCTCCGTTCCTCAGCTGAAGGATATTGCAAACGTCACGGGTGAGCAGGTAGCGAATGTTGGCAGTGAAAATGTCAATAACGCTCTGCTTTTAAAATTAGCCAAAAGAGTCAATCAACTCTTAAATGAAGATCAAGTAGACGGCATGGTGGTTACACATGGAACAGATACACTTGAAGAGACTGCTTATTTTTTACATTTGGTTGTGAAAAGTGATAAGCCCGTTGTGGTTGTCGGCTCAATGAGGCCAGCATCAGCAATTAGTGCAGATGGGCCGCTTAACTTGTATCATGCTGTCAAAGTTGCATCCACAAAAGAAGCAAAGGGCAAAGGTGTGATGGTCACATTAAATGACCGAATTGCATCGGCTCGATTTATTACAAAGACGAACACCACCACTACAGATTCCTTCAAGTCACTTGAGCAAGGCTACATTGGAGAAATTGCTGGTGAAGTGGTCTCTTTTTATAACGAATCGACAAGAAAACATACGACTGAAAGCGAATTTGATGTATCAAAAATAAAAGAATTGCCACAAGTTGATATCTTATATGGCTATCAAAATGATCAAAAATATGTGTATGATGCAGCAGTAAAAGCAGGGGCGAAAGGCATTGTTGTGGCCGCACCCGGAAATGGCACGATGTCCACTGAAGCGATTAAAGGGGCAACAGATGCTGTGAAAAAAGACGTGGTCATCGTGAGATCAAGCCGCGCAGGAAATGGAATTGTTACACATGAAAAGATGGATGATGAACATCACTTTGTCTCATCTGATTCATTAAATCCATCAAAAGCGAGAATTCTACTTATGCTGGCACTGACGGAAACAAAAAATCCAGATAAAGTGCAAACCTATTATGACCAGTATTAATCAGAAAAAGACCCGAATTTTATAGGGTCTTGTTTGATGCGTGTTCCTGATGATGATGTTCAGCACGCGTTTTTAAAGAGAGTAAAATATCTCGCCAAATATCGTCTACATCAGTGAGAAAATGTCCCGCTTGATCTATATAATATGTTTTGGCGTTTGGAATGGTTGGAGCAATTTTTTCTATTTCTTCAAATGGAGCCATCGTATCTTCTTTTCCATGCCATACATCAACAGGGATTTGTATATCTTTCATATTGAACGCCCACGGACGCGAGAGTAAATCTGGTTCATGAATACATTCATCAACAGATTGACGAGTGGCTTCGTGTAAATGCATCATCATCAGCTCGAGCTGCTCATCGGTTTGAAGGAATTGACGATCCCAAGGATGTAAATGTTTGTTCCCATTCTTGGTGAGCTTCTTAAATTTTTCTGGTTTGTTCTCAATCAGTTTTTTCTGTGCACGATAGCTTGCTTTTAAGAGCCAAGGGAATCTTTTACTAAGGAAAAAGGCTAATTTGTTCTCTTTCAGCATACTTTTAGGCGGTCTTCCGTCCTGAAAAGGAGTTGTACTTGAGATCAGAGCGGCTGAAAGGATACGATTGGGCAATTGATAGGCACAACCAGCAGCGAATGCGCCCCCTCCAGATACACCCATGACTGAAAAATGGTGTATGTCTAGATGGTCTGCCACTTCCAGCACGTCTTTTGCCCAGTCTAAAATCGTACGGTCAGGTTGAGGGGTAGATAAGCCAAATCCAGGTCTGTCTATACAGATGAGACGTACACCAAGCTCTTTGGAGATTGGGTCATCATCTAAAAACATGACTCTTGATCCAGGTGTTCCGTGAAAAAAGAATACTGGAAATCCTTCAAGATCACCGTATTCAATCAAACCCATTCTGCGTCCATCTTTCAAATGAATAACGTCCATATACTTTCATCCCCTTAATAGTTAATCTTACTTAAATATTGGTGGGAAAACACCGTGTTAAGGCGCTTCTTTTGCAATCTTATAGATTTTTTCGTATAGAGATAATAATGTTTTTAAATCTTCTTTTGGAAGCTTCGCATAGTATTTTTGAATAAGGTGCAATTGTATTTCTTCCGTATTCTTGTGATAATCAAGGCCCTTTTGAGCAAAATCAACAATGATTTCTCTTCGGTTATGTGGATTAATTTCTCGTTTGACATAGCCAAGCTGTTCAAGCTTTGATACGAGCTGGCTAGCTGCACTAGCAGAGATCGAAAAGTAATCAGCTAATTCATTGATTGTTCTCGTTTTTGTCCGTAATAATTCAAGTGTCAGCTCTTGTTTGCTTGTTAAATCTGCATATTCATTTTTTAAGAATCGTTTATACTCTTCTACGTAAATAGAGCCTAGTGCATTCGAGTACTCAATGATTTTTTTACTGTAATGAATGATCTCTTCATCCAATGACGTCACCTCTCCTCTCTTATATTATATACAATCCTTATATTTAATTGAAGTTAAATATTAAGTAAAATTAAATGAATAGTCACTTACGATAATTCACTTGAAAAGGAAATCATCGGTACAACCACTTTTTCAACAATAATGGGCAAAGAATACTTCCCATGACCCCCGCACATTCATAAAATGCGGTTGGTTTGAATTTGAACAGATAGTAGGCCAAGGTAGCAATGAACAGGTCATAAATGAAAAACAAGGATAAGTCTTTTTTAGTGATGGCACAAATGACCGTTTTGTTTGTTTTCACATGAACCACTCCTCATGAAGTCGATGACTTTTTCATTGTATTATGAACAATATCCATTTATAATAAAAAAATAAACCAACTGGTCGGTTTTATTTTGTCCGCATGAAGAAATGCAGAGTAGAAGGGATTGTTAACAGATGACAAGTGCACAAAGCGGGGCTGGAAAGAGTGAGAAGACGAAGCAAAAAATTGTCACCGCTTCACGTGATTTATTTGCGAAAAAAGGATATTCAGAAACATCCGTGCGAGATATTTTAGAGGCTGCTGAGATTAGTAAAGGCAATCTCTATCATCATTTTAAAGGAAAAGAGTTTTTGTTCCTTCATATCATGGAAGAGGATCATCGCTTTATGATGGAGACGTGGCATGAGGAGAAACAAACGCTGCATCGAGCCATAGATAAGCTCACAGGATTTGCAGAGCTGCTGAGTCAAATGGGGATTAACTATCCTTTAATGAGAGCAAGCGAGGAATTTTGTGCAAGTGCATTTACATCAGATGAAGTCATGGAACGGCTGAATAAAATTGATGTGGACTTTGATGATGTGATGAGAGACATCTTGCTTGAAGGAAACGAAGATGGCAGCTGGTCGATCCAGCATGTCGAGTCAAAAGTGAAAATATTACTTTCCGTTTTTTACGGATTAGATGTGTTATATAAGAATGACACGATGAAGCAGAAAAAAGAGTTACAAAAAGAGGCGATCTCATTGTTTATTCACGGAATCAACCATCATGAGTAACAAGTGAGTCAGTAAAGGAGAAACAAACATCATGCAAAAACCGATTCGTGAGCAAAAAGCTGTACTCATTATTTTATTAAGTAATATATTTATTGCGTTTTTAGGCATCGGCCTCATTATTCCTGTCATGCCGCTATTTATGAATGTGATGCACCTAACAGGCAGTACGATGGGATACCTTGTGGCTGCGTTTGCTGTTGCTCAGCTCATTGCATCACCTATTGCAGGAAGATGGGTAGACCGCTACGGTAGAAAGATTATGATTGTGTCAGGGCTGTTTCTATTCGCTTTATCAGAACTCGTCTTTGGCTTAGGGACACATGTGTATGTTCTTTACTTTGCGAGGGTTCTAGGCGGCATTAGTGCGGCGTTTATCATGCCGGCTGTCACCGCCTATGTCGCAGATATCACGACCGTTCAAGAAAGATCAAAGGCGATGGGATATGTATCTGCGGCCATTAGTACCGGCTTCATCATTGGACCGGGAATTGGCGGGTTTATTGCAGAATACGGCGTTCGTCTGCCATTTTTCTTTGCAGCAGGTATTGCGTTTATTGCCGTCATTTCGTCTATGTTGATGCTGAAGGAGCCATTAACAAAAGAAGAGCGAGCGAAGCAAATGGAACAAGTAACGGAATCTACCTTCTTTAAAGATTTGAAAAAATCCATTCACCCAGGCTATCTCATCGCCTTCATCATTGTGTTTGTGCTGGCGTTTGGACTATCCGCATACGAAACGGTCTTTAGCTTGTTTACAAATCATAAGTTTGGTTTTGGACCGAAAGATATTGCGATTATCATTACCGTCAGCTCGATTGTGGCGGTCATCATCCAAGTGCTTGTCTTCGGTAAATTGGTGAATGCTCTTGGGGAAAAAAGAGTCATCCAGTTATGCTTAATCGTCGGGGCGATCTTAGCTTTCGTGTCGACTGTCGTTTCAGGGTTTATGGTCGTACTAATCGTCACGTGTGTCATTTTCCTTGCGTTTGATTTATTACGGCCAGCACTAACGACATTCTTATCTAAAATCGCTGGCAATCAGCAAGGGTTTGTCGCAGGGATGAACTCCACTTACACAAGCCTTGGCACGATTTTCGGACCAGCGCTTGGCGGCATTCTATTCGATCAAAATATTCATTTCCCATTTTTATTCGCAGGTGTTGTCTTATTTCTTGGATTAGGCTTAACCCTTATTTGGAAGGGGAACGCGGCGGAAGAGGCAGCCGCAGAATAACGAAATGAAGCAGAAAGACACAAGAGACCTTTCAATTAAGGTCTCTTCAGCGTGTAGACAAACCCTCGCATTCGGTGTCAGTCCTGCGTGCTGGTGCTCACGAATGTCAAATTCGCTCCGCTCCAGTACTCGTCCTTCCTAGACTGCAAAGGTTTTCTATCACGCTGAAAAGAAGACAAAGGGCTAAAATGAACTTTATTTTAGCCCTTTGTCAACAATCTGAGACTTTAAGATTGTGGCTTCAGGTGATTCAATGCCTGTGCCATTTTTTTATTTTGATGCAGAAGAATTCTATTTGTTGCAAAGAGTTACTGCATGCCCACAGCTTTTTTATCTATAATGAAAGAAAGAACACGTTTTGAATGGAAGGGTGATCTTGCATCTCTTGGATCAACAAAGAGCAGCATTGGTGAAAGAGGGAATACGACGGATCGACCCGGCATATCCAGTATTTGTAGATTCGATTATGGATGGCATCATACAAGGAGATCTTTATGTGGATGATGTAGAACAGCCTCTTGTTTATTTTCTCGAGGCAGCATGCGGCATTTATTATGTAGCAGGCAAGGCAGAAGCAGAGCTTCATTATTGGCTCACACCTGAATGAGATGCAAAGTCATGCGTCTTGTTTTCCATCGACATTTCCTCATCTGCCTGCTTCTCATCAGGGGTATAGGGGAGAAGCGCACGAATGAACAGGTGATCACTGCAAGCAGGGCGTTCTCTCATAGATTACGAAACATATTGGGGAGAAACGGCTCGCTTTCTATCAAAGGAATTGGGATTATAATACATGGGGAGCAAGTGGTCAGTGAATGTATCTCCATTTTTTCAAGTGAAGATCGTGTGGAGTTAGATATTTGGACAGATGAAGCCTATAGAGGAAAAGGGGTGGCATTGTTAGCAGGTCAGCACCTGTCTAGAAAATGGCAGGACGCCGCATTGGGATTGCGATGTCCATCACCTAGCTTCGACCAAACTGGCAGAGAGGCTAGGCTTTCAGTGGACAAAAACCTATTGATTGTTTTATGGCTCATGATGAGAAGGTTTTGAGATACCAAGCATCCATCGCAGAATGCTCTGAGCCTTCTATCGGCTCAGAAAGAAGAGAAAAGTCATACCGATGATACAGACCTGTGGCTGCTGTCAATTCACGGCGGGTCTCTAAATAACAGGCTTCGTAGTGTGTAGATGCATATCGCAGTGCCGTATCCATCAGTTTTTTGCCCGCACCTTTTCCTTGTGCCTTTGGACTTAAATAAAGCTTTTGTAACTCACATATGCCATCTGTAAAAGGGGCAATGCCTGCGCCGCCCACAATGTCACCATGCTCTTCAGCAACCCAATAGGCTGCATGAGTCAATGACTGATAGTATTCGAAAAGCTGATCAAGGTGTGGATCTGTGTAGGCTGTACCTTCAATCGCAAGATTCGCTGACTCTAGTGACTGGCGAATAATGGCCGCAATATACGGATTGTCTTTTTGTTGAATGGGTCTAATGTTCATTGGGAGAACCTCCATTGTTATAGGATAAAAAAGAGAATAGGAGTTGAGGCAACATGTTCTGGCTGCAAACCGCCATTTTTACAATCCTTGTGCTTTGTCTCTCGTGGTGGGTAGGAAAAAGACGCAGATACCGAAATGCTGGGCTGATTCTTCCTATATGTATCACCCTGTTTGGATTGATCTTATTGATCAGTAGTTTCTTCATTGGCAGATGGGAAGGGATAGCGCTCAGTATATCAAGCGTCTCTATTATTCTAGCTTCAATGATTTGTTTGATCATTGTCACAGGGATTCAATTTTTTAAAAAAAGATGACCCTTCTTAAGCAGGGGTATCTCCATTGTTGATTTGATCGTATTCTTCACGCAGAATGCCCATGATGATGACATCTGAATAAGTACCATTGAAATAGAGCGCTTGACGTCTTTTTCCTTCATATTGAAATCCGGCTTTCTCATAGCTGCGAAAAGCTCTTGGATTATGAGAAAAGACTTCAAGCTCAAGACGGTTGAGTTCTAATGTGTCAAAGGCGAATGCTTGTACCATCCGAACAGCCTCAGTGCCATAGCCTTTTTGAAAATGTTCTGGGCCATGAAGTGCAATCCGAAAGCTTGCAGTACGGTTCATCGGGTCAATATCCACAATCGCCGCATCCCCAATCATTTCTTTCGTGTCAAGCAGACAAATAGCGAAATCTCGTCTACTGTCATCCTGCAGAAAGCGGGTATAGGCTGATTGAATTTCTTCTAGTGTGAACGTTTTGCGTGTGCCAGTCATATAAAGTGTTTCTTTATGCTGGCATCCTCTTTGAATACCGGGATAATCGTGCTCTTCAATCGGTCTCAAAAATAAACGAGTCATGACTGTTCACCCTCCTCTATATATCGAGAGATTTCAATTAAATTCATATCAGGATCACGGATATAAACGGATTCAATTGGACCTAATGTACCAGTGCGCCTGACTGGCCCCTCTTCGATTGGAACGACCTGCTTTCGAAGGTGCAGCAGCAAACTGTCCATATCTAAATCGGTGATAAAGCATAAATCAGCAGATCCAGGAAGGGGATGAGCAGCTTTTGGTTCGAATTCATGACCGTCTTCATGAAGGTTGATCTTTTGTAAACCAAAACGAAGAGCTTTACGGCCTTCTCTAAAAGTCTCTTCTTTCATCCCTAATACGTTTGTATAAAAGCGAATGGTTTCCTCCATATGTTGTACAGTCAACACGATATGATCAAGTCGTCGTATCATCAGTCTCTCCTCCAAGTATGATCATTGATTGAACTGTTTCTATTATATCATCACCTGAAGAGGATACCTTATTTAATCACAGTTTTATAGCTCCAGCTTTCTAAGAACATTTCCTTTCCGCGCAATACTCTTTCATCAAACTCCACCCACCCATTTTTCCGGTAGAACTGACGATTGGCCTCGCTGTGTGTAATCAGCGTGAACAATCCACCACCTTGTCGAGCGATAAAGGGGAAGAGACATTGCTTTAACATGCAGCTTCCGAGTTTTTTCCCTTGCTGGTTTTTTGCGACGACAAGCGCTTCTAGATACCAATAAGGTTTCTTTAAGGAAAAACACGCTTTTTTTGCCTGTTTTAAAATACTGAACACATGCTGAATGGCTGATATGCTGCCTGTAAAGAGCAGCTTTAACCCACCTGATAAAATATAATCCATGATGCCTGGTTCAGGAAGGTGCGGGTGTTTTAAAAGGGCTGCAGACACAATTTGCTCGTTCTCAACCCCGACAAAACAGATTTGATGCTGAAAATACACTTTTGTGTTGATCAAATGCAGCTGACGGGCAAAAGCAGACCGCTTTGAGACCCTTTCACATAACAAATCAAAAAATGTATAATCCTGAAACGAATCATATAACAACTCTGCCACTTGAGGCAGTTCATCCTCTCTAGCCATTCTAAATTGAAACATCAGTAGGTCCTCCCTTTTTGAACAGATATAGATTAGTGAACATATGTCGATTATAATGAAGAGAAAATCATACGAACATCGGCAATAGCTGATCTCTTGTACAAAAATAGACAACTGGGGCCAAATTGTTCAAAAGCGGAGGGCCGTCTCATGAAGGATAGACGAACAATCAAAACAAAAAAGGCGATCAGGGAAAGCTTTCTTGAGCTTTTAAAGGAAAAAGAGGTGCAGCAGATTACAGTATCAGAGCTATCAAGAAAAGCGGATTTAGGGCGAGGTACCTTTTATTTGCATTATCATGATGTGTTTGATTTATATGAACAGCTTGAGAAAGAACTATTCGATCAGCTTGGCGGATTATATGATGAAACCTTTCCCAGTCAGAACCCGCTTGATATGCTTTCCTTTTTAAACAAAACCACAGAGTATTTGAAAGAGAATCAATATATGCTGACGTTATTTGTTAAACCCAATGGTCCAACGACGAATCAATTTAAAGCGTTTTTTAAAGGAAAAATCATGAAAGAGTGGCAGCTTGACCAGCGTCATATTACGGAGAATGAACAGATTGAGGCCTCTTTTGTCGTGTCTGGTGTCGTTGGTGTACTTGAAGAATGGATTCATGAAGGCATGACAGTCGATGCCGGCAAGCTCGCACACAAATTGTACGAGCTTCTCGTCAAGGTGGAACAGGAATCGTAAGAAGAGAGAAAGCAAGGTATCCTTTCTCTTTCCTTTCTGCTACAATAAGAATGTATGTTCTTATTTAGGGGTAGGGAGTGATGAGATTGAGTGAAAAAAGGAAGCTGCTTTTTTATGGGGCGATGAGTATCGATGGTTATTTAGCGAGAGAGGATCACCGTCTCGATTGGCTAATCGGAACAGAGGGCGAAGAGGAAACGAGATATGATGACTTTTATGCGTCAGTCGATACGCTCATCATGGGGCGTAAGACATATGAGCAGGTTCTTAAGCTCTCACCTGATGAATTTCCTTATGAAGAAAAGACCTGCTATATCGTTTCACGCACTTTACAAGATAGTCATAAAGGAACACACATCATTCGCGAAGATCTCTTATCATTTATCACAAGTTTAAAAAATGAAAAAGGCCAACATATCTGGATTGTAGGCGGCGGGGAACTGCTTCAGCCTTTATTAAAAGCAAGATTGGTCGATGAGCTTTTTCTTCAAATCGTACCTGTCATGATTGGAAAAGGAATTCCTCTTTTCCTTCCAACGGATCAGGAATCTAGATTTTCATTACAAGAAGTACAACAATATCAACAAATTGCTGAAATGCATTTTGTCTTAAAAGAAGATCGAAAAGACCACTGAACCGTGGTCTTTTTTCGATGAAACAAACACGTTGACAAGAAAATATCCTAGTGTTAGGATAAATTCATCCTAGTTTTAGGATTTCTTGAAAAAGGAGTAGTTGCCATGGTGCAGCATGAACATGAATTAGATTTAAGGCTATTCCGCGTGTGGTTGAAAGCCTATCAAGCCCTTTTTACAAATATTCAAAAAGACATTGAACGTTATGATATCGGTTTTGAAAATTTTCAGATCCTTGAATTGCTCTATAGTAAGGGGCCGCATCCCGTCCAAAAAATTAGTGACATTTTATCAATTCCAAGTGGAAGTATTACATATGTCGTGAACAAGCTAGAAAAACAAGAACTGGTTAAAAGGCAATGTGCGCCATCTGATAAGCGTGTATTCCATGTGCGGCTTACGAATAAAGGAAAGCAATTGTTTGACGACATTTTTCCTAAACATACAGATGTCATTTCACAAAATCTGTCCTTTATTGAAAAAGAAGAAAAAGAGCAGCTCATCGAATTGCTAAAGAAAATTGGTTTAGGTGCAGAACAACTTCGCGAAAAGGAGAAACAAGATGACACTCAGCTTTGATACATTGGTACGTGAAAGACGATCAGCATCAAATTTTTTGCCGAATATCTCGATTTCGAGAGAAGAGCTTAACAGCATATTCGAAGAGGTCAAGATGGCACCATCTGCTTTTAACTTACAGCATACACAATATGTCGTCGTCCAAACAGAAGGTCTCAAAGAACAAGTAAGAGAAGCCGCATTTGGACAATATAAAGTGCATTCCGCTTCAGCAGCTATCATTGTGCTGGGAGACCCGAACGCTTATGAGCAAGCAGGAAACATATATGAAGGCTTAAAAATGCTTGGCATTGTAAACGCACAGCAATATGAAGAAATGGTTAGAGAGACGATGAGCTTTTATGAGCAGAGAGGGGCGGATTTTCAGAAGGAAGAGGCGGTCCGCAATGCTTCATTATCTGCCATGCTGTTTATGCTCGCCGCCAAAAACAAAGGCTGGGATACCTGCCCGATGATTGGTTTTGACCCTGAAGCAATGAAAAAGGTTCTGAACATCGAGTCGGATTTGGTTCCTGTGTTAATGATCACACTCGGAAAAGAAAAAGTAGAAAGCAGACAAGCGAGAGGCTACCGAAAGCCTGTCTCTGAATTTGTGACATATTTATAAGATAGGGGGTTCCATCCATGGAACTAGGAATTAGTACATTTGTAGAAACAACACCTGACTTTCAAACAGGAAAAACAGTCAGTCACGCACAGCGTATTCGAGAAGTAGTAGAAGAAATTATTTTAGCAGACCAAGTAGGTCTTGATGTATTTGGAGTAGGTGAGCATCACCGGGAAGATTTCGCTGCATCGAATCCAGCGGTCGTATTAGCGGCTGCGGCAACGCAAACAAAGAATATTCGCCTGACGAGTGCAGTGACAGTCCTTTCATCGGCAGATCCTGTTCGTGTATTTCAGGATTTTGCTACATTAGATGGACTATCTAACGGACGTGCAGAGATCATGGCAGGCCGTGGATCATTTATTGAATCATTCCCGCTCTTTGGCTATGACTTAGATGATTATGAAGAATTATTTGAAGAAAAACTAGATTTACTCCTGAAATTACAGCAGTCAGAGCGTGTGACGTGGAGCGGAAAGCATCGTCCAGCCATTCAGGATGTTGGGGTATATCCAAGACCTGTTCAAGATCCACTTCCAATCTGGATTGGCAGCGGGGGGAACCGTGAATCCGTCGTGCGTGCTGGATTATTGGGGTTACCGCTTGTACTCGCGATCATTGGTGGCAGTCCTAGACAGTTCGCACCGCTCGTTCAGCTATACAAGCAAGCGGCTGTACATGCTGGACATGACCCGGAGAAATTAACTGTGGCGTCACATTCGCATGGATTTGTTGCACAAGAAACAGAACTGGCAGCAGATCAATTCTTCCCTTCCACACAGCATGTCATGAATACATTAGCGAGAGAGCGGGGCTGGGGACCTTACACACGTTCTACGTTCGATGCAGCGAGAACATTAGAAGGCGCACTGTATGTGGGAGATCCAGATGCAGTAGCTGAGAAAGTGATTCACCTGCGAAAAAATGTTGGGATCACACGATTTATGCTTCATGTACCAGTTGGTTCAATGCCGCATGATCAAGTGCTAAAAGCCATTGAGTTATTTGGAAAAGAAGTGGCTCCTAAAGTAAGAGAAGAGGTTGCTCGCTGGGAAGCAGAGCAAGAATAAATAAAAAGGTCGATCAAGTGAATAGGCTTGATCGACCTTTTCTTATGCTTAAGGATCAATGACACATGGTTTCACTGTAGGGCATGAGGAAGCAGAAGCAAGTGGTGTAGTCGTCAAGGTGAAGAGGAAAACAAGTTGAAAACAGATGAGCCATTTTTTCATGAAATCACCTCCGTCGTCAATTGTTTCACTAGAATGAGATAAGGAGAAAATCATAGAAGTATGTAAATCTCTCTATCCAGCATAAGACAATCATATCATAATTTTCAAAAAAATGAAAAAACAACTTACTAAAGTTCTAAATTATGGTAAAGTTAATATGTTCAACAAAAAAAGGGAGGGATTTTTTTATGAAAAAGGTCATATCTTCTGTTTTGGTTGGAGCAATTGTTTTAACGGGTGCTGGGGTCACAACTGCTCCTCCGGTGGAAGCAAAGGAAAAAGCAAACAGTGAAATAACGGTTCAAGCAAGTCGAACTGTTTCAGAAACGAGAACATATACGACGTCAAACATCCCATCAAGTATTACATATGCAAAGGATGGCTGGGTCGGTATTTTATATCAATCTTCCATTGAAGAATTAGGCTTAGGAAAATACAGAGTCACATTTACTGGAACTGTTGTGAGAGATCCAGGGTTTCATTAAATAAAACGTAAAGCTGACAGGTGGACAAGCCTGTCAGCTTTTTTAATGGGGATAATAAAGAATCATTTGCATCCGTACCATCTGTTCTCCTGATTGCTTATACTCATGGGCACGGTCAGCTTTAAAGCGAATTGAGTCGCCAGCTTTTAATATGTATTGTTCGTCACCGATAGATACATCAAGCGCTCCCTCAAAAACGGTGATCAATTCCTCTGTTCCTCCAATGTGTTCATTCGCACGTAACGACCCGCCAGGATCAATTTCTACCTGGTACACTTCGAATTTCCCCCGATCATCAAAGGGAAAAGTCGTATACACACGATATCTTCCATCGTCCTCAGTTAAAACCTGTCCATCCTCTTTACGTACCACCTTGATTTCAGGCTGCGGTGCGTAGATGAGCTCACTAAAAGACACCTTTAATCCATTGGCGATTTTCCACAAAGTTGTGATGGTAGGTGTTGATTCTCCTCTTTCGATTTGTCCAATCATTGTTTTGCTCACACCAGTTAATTCTGCCATCTTTTCGAGGCTTAACTTTTTTTGATCTCTAAGCTGCCTCACATTTTTAGAAATAATCGATTGTACGTCTTCCATGAAAAAAGCTCCTTTCTGTATTTACTTTATAAAGACCAAAAGGTACAATAAAACGTAATATACGTGATGAAGTAAATATAGTCTAAATAACGTATAAAAGGGAGGCGGCAACTTGATTCTTTCTATGTTGATCTATGCTTTTGTCACCAGCTTCACCCCCGGGCCAAACAACATCATGGCCATGGTCTTTACGAATAAATATGGGGTCAAGAAAACATTTCGATTTTGTTTAGGTGTTGGTATCGGGTTTTTCGTCATTTTGTGTTTGAGTTGTTTCTTCAATATCATTCTATATCAAGTCATGCCGAAAATAGGCTGGGTCATGGCTTTCATCGGAGCTGGGTACATGATCTATTTAGCTGTCAAAATCATGAAAAGTAAAGGCGGCGATGACGAAACACTTGACCGCTATAATGATTTTATCCCAGGCATGCTGCTGCAATTTATCAACCCGAAAGCGCTTTTGTATGGGTTAACGGTGATTTCAACATTTGTTTTGCCAAATGGACAGTCCAGCGTGCAGTACATATTATGGACGCTGATTCTTGCACTCATTGGATTTTTAGGCACGTTCAGCTGGAGTCTGTTCGGCTCTTTATTCAAGCGTTTTTTGACTGTTTATCAGCGGCCGTTCCAGTTTGTCATGGGGCTGCTCCTGATATACAGTGCTATTTCGATGATATGGGGCTATGTCATGTAAGCGGTCAGGAGACCGGCCGCTGCCTGCCCATCACAACAGTATCATCATACAGTCCGTCTGCCAGTCGTTTATCGTTTTTTAATACCCCTTCAATCTCAAAGCCATGGTGTTCATATAACCGAATGGCTTTTTGATTGGTTTCCAGCACGTGAAGTGAAATCTTTTGAATGCCCTGCTTATCTGCCCAGTCAATAGAAGCGGCTAAAAGCTCTTTGCCGATGTGATAGCCCCAAGCATCCTTCTGTACGGCGACGCCAAACGTTACTTTGTGAGCAAAGCGCTTGAGTGAATGCCCTTCGCATCTTGAAAAGCCTACAATCTCTCCTTCGATGTCAGCGACCAAAAATAAATGCCGGCTTTGCTTGGAATCCTCTTGAATGAAAGCTTCAAATCCTTTTTCATCTAGAAAGGCTTCGCCTGGTTCACGGTCTAAATATTCTGTTTCACCATCGATTTTCAGTCTGAGAGCAGACAACTGTTTGGCATCTGCTAACGCTGCAGATCGAATACGATAGGTCAAATCACGAACTGTGAATATGTTTTCAGATAGGATCATTGAACAGAGCACCAACCCTTCATTCCTTTATGTCTATCATACCTGAAACGGGTACATAGCACACTCAGATGTTTTTTATCTTTCAAAAAGGCTAAATGAAAAGTATCAATTGTGGAGGTGGGACAAATGAGTGAAGAAAAAGGACATGTGGATAAAGCGAAAGGAAAAACAAATCAAGTCAAAGGTCAAGTGAAAGAAAAGCTTGGCGAAGCAACAGATCATCAAAACCTGAAAGCAGAAGGGAAAAAGGATCAAGCAAAAGGGAAGCTTCAAGATAAAAAAGGTGACGTGAAAAATAAACGAAACCAGTAGCTTTCCGAAAAGATCACATTCCTTTCATCAATTAAATGAATAGATATGTGAAAAGAATTGATTATACGTTCTCACTACTGTCATGTAGACTTGAGATAGAGGATGATCAAGGGAGATGGATGAAATGGAGCAAGTGTGGGGGAAAGTTGACGCGTATATCACAGACAAATTGATTCCTAAAGATGACGTATTGGAGCAAGCTCTTACCAAGAATAAACAAGCGGGGCTGCCAGAAATTGATGTGTCTCCAGCCCAAGGAAAAATGCTTTATTTATTAGCAAAAACCAAGAATGCAAAACGTATTTTAGAAATCGGGACACTCGGTGGATACAGTACCATTTGGCTGGCGCGAGCTCTTGAAGAGGATGGGGAACTCATCACATTAGAGGCTGTCAGCCGTCATGTAGAGATCGCACAGCAAAACATCAGCAGAGCGGGCTTATCGGAACGGGTGATCATTTTGCAAGGAAAAGCATTAGATACGCTACCGCAGTTAAAAGAGAGGGATACGCTTCCGTTCGATTTGATTTTCATTGATGCAGATAAACCAAACAACCCGAAATATCTGAAGTGGGCGTTACACTTCTCAAAAAAGGGAACAGTCATTATTGCAGACAATGTCATCAGAAATGGAGCAGTCCTTCATGCCTCTGATCAGGATGAACGAGTGAAGGGAACGCGTGAATTTTTCGATTTACTCAAACAAGAGCCAAGAATTGAGGCAACAGCTATTCAAACTGTTGGTGAAAAAGGCTATGATGGGTTTGTATACGGAATCGTAAAATGAAACAAAGCTTAACCGCATGCGGTTAAGCTTTTTCTTTTAGAAAAACCATCTGGCAGTACCCATCAGCATAACCCCAATCAGAACAGTGAGTGATAAGCTTTTTGTCCAAATAGCGATCAGCACAGTCGGAACCAAGACCGCAAGATACATCCAATGAACGGTGACGCCTGTTGTAGTATGTATGAAAAGATGCTCTGCAATCAACGCAGTAAATATACAAATTGGGATAAACGATAACCACTTGAGTACGACTTCAGGCAGCTGGATACTCCGTACAAATAAAAATGGAACGACCCTTGGAATAACTGTCACAATCATACAACCAAGAATCAGCCATATCATAAAGCTGCTGATCATTTATCTGTCACCACCCCAATGGTTGCGACAATCACGGTTGCTAACAGAACTGCCACGTGCGAAGGAACAAAATGAAGCAGAATAAACATCGCAACAACCATATACAAAACAAGCGACAAGCGATGGGTTAACTTATTTTTTGGCACAGTTTGCAAAGAAAGGATCAAGAGCGCAGCAAACATGGCAGATAGGGCAAAATCAAGACCAAGCGCTTCAGGATTTGAGATCCAATGACCAAAAATGCCGCCAAGTGTACAGGCACCAATCCAGCACAAATAAGCTGTTAAGTTCAGTCCATGCATCCAGCGGTTGTTCAGTTTTCCTTGCTGCGCAAATTTGTTCATCGCTACGCCAAAGGATTCGTCAGTCAGTAAAAGACCAAATCCGATATTTTGCTTCAAAGAGTAACGTGTAAAGTGAGGGGCGAGCGTAAGACTGAGCAATAAATGCCGCAGATTCACAATAAATGTGGTGAAAACAATAGCGGAAAGTGGACTCCCTGTTACAAGCAGTGCACAGATGATAAACTGCGAAGCACCTGCGTAAATAAAAATAGATAAGAGCGCAATGTCCCATATACTTAACTGTGCGCTAATTCCAACAATTCCGAAGGCAAACCCAATACTCATATAACCGAGCAGAGTTGGCACACAATCTTTTATCCCCTCGAGAAACGGTTCGTGTCCCGCGCTGGGAATATGTTTCCTAGCTTCAATATCCAACGATCTCTACTCCTTTTTTCGTGACCACCTATAGTTTTACTTACTATATGAAAACGAATTCAGCGTGTCAATCCCTATGTATCTTCTATTATATGAAGAAAGATGGTGATAAATAAGGATTGAAGTGAATCAAAATTTGTTATAAAGTATCAGAAAATAAAAACAATTGGGGTGACGACAATGCTATGGAAGCCTTTGTTTGAACATGATGTACCAAATACCCTCCGTCCATAACGGAGAGTGATCTCCGTTTGTGGATATGGCGATGAATATATCCAGTAACGGAGGGAAAAGGATGAATGAAAAATATATAGGTGCTCTTTACTTAGCAATTGCTGCAAGTATTTGGGGCGGCATGTACGTTGTTGTAAAAGTAACAGTAGCGGTTGTTCCGCCACTTGAACTCGTATGGATGAGATATGCAGTAGCAGGAGTCGTTTTGGTGTTCACCATATGGCGATTGGGTTATTCTTTTCGATTAGATAAAAAAGACATCCCGCTCATTGCAGCGATTGGGCTGATTGGAAATGTTCTTTCGATCGTGACCCAAGAAATTGGCACGATGTACACATCTGCCCAAATGGGGGCGGTCATCACGTCTGCAACGCCTGCCTTTATGGTGCTTTTCGCGTTCTTTCTATTAAAAGAATCATTCACTGTTAGAAAATGCGCGTCCATCCTGCTTGCTACAGTAGGTGTACTCACAATGATTGGACCAGTCGCAGTGCAAACAGATGAATTTGCTGGAGGTCTCTCATTGGTCATCGCTGCTTTAACATGGGCGCTCATGTCTGTTCTACTTAAACGGGTTCCAGGAAAATACCCTCAGGTGGTCACAACAACATATGCGATCATCATTGCATTCATTGTCTTAACACCGCCTGTTCTATTCCGCTTACCACATTTAGATGTGGGGCAGATGGCAAGGCCTGAAATTTGGGGCGGTATTCTCTATCTTGGCATGATCTCGACAGCCCTTGCTTTCTTTCTGTGGAATAGGGGGCTTCAGCTCATGGATGCCTCAAGCGGTGGACTGTTTTTCTTCTTTCAGCCTATCGTAGGTGCAGTTCTTGGCTGGCTGCTTTTGGGAGAAGAGATGGGGATGCGCTCTTTCATTGGGATTCTATGTATCTTTGCAGGTGTCTATACTGTGCTGCGGCAAAAGGAATAAAATGAGATGTCCCTTGGAAAAGGGGCA
The DNA here is from genome assembly GCF_046536015.1 of Bacillus sp. SIMBA_154. Lineage (NCBI taxonomy): Bacteria > Bacillati > Bacillota > Bacilli > Caryophanales > Bacillaceae > Bacillus > Bacillus sp. SIMBA_154. Next base: position 2,867 of record NZ_JAWJBV010000017.1, on the reverse strand, counting down.
TATTCTTTACAATGAATAGGATGAGAGATGAATAGTGGAGGGAGGTGGACAAGATGATACAGTATCCGCATTTGCAAAAAGGACAGACGATTGGCGTCACAGCTCCTTCCTCAGGTGTACAGTCATCTTTGCATGAAATGTTCCATCTGTCATGCAAGCGGATGAAAGAAAGAGGCTATGATGTCATATGTGGAGAGACGGTATGGGAGCAGGAAAAGGCAAAGTCAGCCCCTGCCACAGAACGAGCAAACGAGCTCCAGAACATGATGACATGTGATGAAATTGACCACATCATTCCGCCGTGGGGCGGGCAGCTACTCATTGAAGTGCTAGAGCATCTTGATTTCTCAGCGATGCAAAAAAAGTGGATTCTTGGTTACTCGGATACGAGTGTACTCCTTTTGGCATTCACATTAAAAACTGGCATTGCCACAGCGCATGGTCCGAACTTTGTGGATCTCCAAGGTGAAGAGCTTGATCAGACGACTGCCATGTGGGAAAAAGTGCTCGCCACTACAGGGGAGATGAACATTACCCAGTTTTCTTCATCTATGTATCAAAAGGAATGGCAGTATGATCACCCGAGTAAACATGTCTTTCATTTAACAGAGCCAACCGTATGGCGTACGGTTAATCCACACGAGACGCCGGTGAAGGGAAGACTGCTGGGTGGTTGCATTGATGTCATACGTCATTTAGCAGGAACACCTTTTGGAGATGTGAAGGCTTTTCAAGAAACATTCCTTAAAGGTGAACCGATTCTATGGTATTTCGAAAACTGCGCATTAAATGCTGCGAGCATGAAGAGATCTCTTGTGCAATTAAAATTAGCAGGGTGGTTTGATGACTGCTCTGGGATCATGTTCGGCCGGAGCGCAGTGGATGTGCCTGTGGAAGGATATGAATATACGGATCTATATGAAGAATTACACAAGGAATTACAAATCCCGATTGTTTATGATATGGATTGTGGACATGTTCCGCCACAAATGACCCTCATCAATGGAGCGTACGCAGAAGTGCAGATTCAAGACGAAGGCAAGGCAGTTCTGAAGCAAACATTTTTACCATAAGAAAAGGAAAGGGCGGACCCTTTCCTTCAGATTGTTGACAAAGGACTAAAATGAAGATCATTTTAGCCCTTTGTCTTCTTTTCAGCGTGATAGAAGACATTACATCCCTTTAGTTTCCTCACCTGCTTTTGGAACTTCCCATGCAGACTCACGGAATACTTTTTCCCATTTAGATACGACAATACATGCAACTGCATGCCCTGGTACATTCACGCCAGTTCGTGCCATATCCATAATTCTGTCAACACCGGCGATAATGGCGACGCCTTCCGCTGGAAGACCTACTGCGTGGGCCGTTGCCAAAAGAACGACGAGTGAACCGGATGGCACAGCTGCAATGCCTTTACTTGTTAATACAAGGACAAGCATCATGAGAAGCTGCTGTGATAGACTCATGTCGACGCCAAACGCTTGTGCGAGAAACACACAGGAAACGGATAAATATAAACTTGACCCATCACAATTCAGAGAAAGACCAGAAGGGATCACGAAGGAAACGATTCTTTTTGGACAGCCGTATTTCTCCATCCGTGACATAAGTTGAGGAAGGACAGTTTCTGTACTTGTAGTGGAAAAGGCAACTAAGAACAAATCCCAAATCATTTTTAATACTTCGAAGTAGTTAAAACGGAAGATCAGTGCGACAAGAGGGAACAAGACAAATAGAATAATGAATAATCCTAAGAATACAGTCCCGACAAGCTTCATCATTGGGATTAATAAAACGATGCCATATTGGCCAACAGAAGCAGCCATTAATGCAAGAACCCCAATAGGTGCTGTCACCATCACCATTTGCGTTAGCTTAAACATAATTTGTGCCACTGATTCAAAGAAGGTTAGAACAGGAGCGGATGCTTTACCGATGCCGCTTGCGGCTACACCAAATAAAATAGCGAAGCAAATGACAGCAAGTAAATCATTCTGAGCCATGACATCGACGATATTGGTTGGAATGATATTTAATACCATTTGCTTAAAGTCAACGACTTTCTGAGTATAGCCATCTAATTCCCCAATATCTTTCTTAGCTAATTTAGAGAAATCAAGTCCAACGCCGGGCTTTAGGACATTAGCCAATAATAGACCGATCCCAAGAACGATGGTTGTGATGACCTCAAACCAAATGATCGTCTTTAATCCGAGGCTACCCATTTTCTTCATGCCGCCGCTGCCAGCCGCACCGATCACAATAGTAGAGAAAACGATAGGAACAACGATCATTTTAATCAATCTAATGAAGCCATCACCAATTGGCCGCAGTGCCATTCCGAAGTCAGGGAAGAAATGGCCGATAAGAGCTCCTATCACCAAAGCGATCATGATTTGAAAAGCGACGAATTTTTTCATCATCTCCTACCTCCTTTAAATGCTTGGAAAATATTAAGAATTTTCCAATAAATAAAAATTCTAGGTGGTCATGTTTTGTCCTCCTTTGGATTTAGAAAGATTTTATTTAAGAATGATTGATATTATGAAAGAAGAGAAGAAAAATAGGGCTATCGCATCTCTATTTATATAAGAAAAAATCACTTCTTAAAAAACATTAAACTTTTTCACAAAAATGTATTGACCCATTTATATGATCCGTGGTATATTTTTATTCGTCGCTGATGACGCATTTGAAACACAGACGTTCAAACGCATGTGACAAACAAATCTCAAAAAGATGTTGACTTAATAAAAATGATATGTTAAGATAATTAAGTCGCCTGATTAAGCGCCCGTAGCTCAATTGGATAGAGCGTTTGACTACGGATCAAAAGGTTAGGGGTTCGACTCCTCTCGGGCGCG
>NZ_JAWJBV010000016.1:0-80131 GCF_046536015.1 Bacillus sp. SIMBA_154 | reverse complement strand
TTATCAACATCCGGCTTCTTAGCTGGTCTCAGCTCGCCTCTTTCAGCTTCTGCGGCCTTTTTCTTGCTGAAGCTTTTTAATGTGGATTTGTAAACTTTAACCCTCAATTCCAGAGGGCCTGTAAGAAGTTGATCAGGACGGTGATCACTTGCTGCCAACTTCACGTATTGCTTAAAGTCTCGTGATTTCTTGGGATCGTATAATCTCGTCATTCCATTCATGTGAGTAGCTCTTGGACGCCCCTGTGCAACTGGCTCTCCGTAGACGGTGAATGCTATTTTCATAGTTTTTCATCTCCTTGAACATAACGACTTTTCGCATGGTACAAGTACCCTTCTTCATCTTCATGATCCCAGCCATTTTTGAGATCAGCAGGCATGATCTTCACCTTTGTTTCACAGCTGTCACATGCGGTGAATCTAAAGCCCTTATTAACCTGTTTGTCTTGTTTCAATCCACACTCAGGGCATTGAAATTTAGTCTTACATTTCACGCGGTCAGGTTCTGGATTTTCCTTTTGAACAAGAGCTATGCTTTCGATTTGGTCCATCACACTTACGTGTTCTCCGATGCTCGCATTCAAAGTCCGTTCATTATTCAAAAGAGCAGTTGATCTTGGTCTCACTCCCTTTGGTTCTGTTGATTTCGTGGGAACAGGAGTAGTTTTCTTCTCATCGTTTGACTTAGACATAGATTGATCTTGATGAAATGGCTTGCTATGATTGGTTGCTTTGTCAGTATGAGTTGGTTCTATCGCTCTGTTAACTGATGAAGGGGCAACTGCTGAAGCCCTTTGTCTTCCGTTTGGATTTAAAGAACCTCTATGCATGTACATGTCTAGTTTAGTGATCAACTGACCGACTTCTTCAGCAGTGTAATTATCCGCTTCAAAGTTCACTTCTTTACCATTTGAAAAGTCTTGGATTTGTAGTTTAATCATTCTGCTTCCTCCTCAATCGCCATCCTGGCATTGTATGTTTCAATACTTTTCCCTCGCTCACTCTTGGCTGAAATGACTATCATTTCAAGATCATAGAGTGATAGTTTCTCGAGACTTTCAAATTCATTCGGTTTATATCCAATGCGCTTCAATTCTTTGAGCAAGAACTGTTTGCGCTGATTGCTATTGATTGACATGTTCATTCCTCATTTCACATTGCGGCTTCCATTTGCCGCGATAGATTTACAAACTTCCCGTACTCTTTCACGAATACTGCGTTTATTGTTCCTGTTGATCCATTCCGTTGTTTTGCAAAAATGATTTCAACAATGTTTTTAGCTTCGCTTTGTTTGTTGTAGTAATCATCCCGATAAAGGAAAGTCACTATATCAGCATCTTGCTCAATACTCCCTGAATCTCGCAGATCAGACATCATAGGTCGTTTATCATTTCGATTTTCTACGCCGCGAGAAAGCTGGGATAACAAGATGATCGGAACGTTGAAACTTCTAGCCATATTTTTAAGTTCTCTCGTGATCTCACCAACCTCATGGTTTTTGCTCTCAGCTTTACCAATCGGCGTGATAAGTTGAAGATAATCAATGATGACTAAATGATCTTGATCAGGATGATCTTTCTTGGTTTTTCTTATCCTGGAACGGATGTCAGCTAATGTTTGGGTAGGCTGATCATGAATATAAATATCTAACTTTTCATATTCGCCCATCGCACTATGGGCACGATCATAATCATCCTCACTAAAATATCTCTTTGGATTCCTCCACTTCGTGCCTTCAATACTCCCTATGCTGCTTAACATACGGTGTGTTAATTGTGTATCAGACATTTCCAGTGAAAATATGTCGGTTACTCCACCATTTAGCGCGTTATTATAACCAAGGTTAAGAGCGAACGCTGTTTTCCCCATCGATGGACGAGCAGCCACAATAATCAAATCACTCTTTTGCCAACCGCCTGTCATGGCATTAAGATCCGCAAGACCCGTGTTGACTCCAGTCAGATCACCATGATCTTCTTCCATGCTCATGAAAATCTCGGTTAATACATCCATTTTCGTCCGAGTCTCTCGTACGCCTACTTCTTGAGCTTCAATTGTTTTTTGATAAAGCTCGGTGATGCCCTCATCAGTAGGGGAACTGGCAAATGCTAAAGCAGCACTTTGCAAATCTCTAAGTCTAAAAGCCTCGTAAATTAATGTTTCATAGGTTTCAAATGAATGAGTAGATGGAACAGCGCTCGCTAGGTTGGTTAAGTATTCGAAACCCCCAACTGCATTTAAAGTGTCCCCCATAGATGCAGCGATATTGGCCATTTCCACTTGTTTACCTAGCTTGTCCACTTCCCTCATCGCTTCAAAAATTTGCTTGTGACGCTCTTCAGCAAAATGCTTAGACTCTAAAGCTGTTTCCTTGATTAGATCGCCTTCAAGGATGATGCAACCCAGTAGAAACTGTTCAGCTTCGCTGTTTCGCAAATTTTGCATTCTTTTCCCACTCTTTCTGCTTTTCTATGAAGTCATTTGGTTCTGGCTGGTGTACTTGTATCTCTGCGATTACAGGCGGGAAACGTTTTTCAGCAATGTGCTGATCAATCTTTTTTAAAACAGGTTCATATTGAAGTGCCGTTAAATGCTCTAACCAAAGCCTGATTCTTTCTTTTCCGATCGCGTCTGTAGAGAGTTCAAATCTAGGATAGGCAGCAGCTATCCTTGTTAAGATAGCCATCGCTTGGTCTTTGGTCATGCTAATCATCCTCCTCCAAATTTAATGTCATTTTCTTTTGCATAGGCCTCTAATACTGATAAGTTGTCTTGTTGTCTCTTTGGTTTAAATTCAGATATGTTGCTAGGTTGATTTTTGGCATGCCACCGATCAAGAATGCCCTTCTCCAGGTAAGTAAACGACTTGATGCCATCCGCTCTATGTCTTGGTCGGTATTGATCAAAAATCTCATCAATCCACAGCAATATGTCTTCAAGGGGTATCTGCTCCTGAATGATCCTATCAATGGCCTGTACATCAGCAGGAGTTATCATCAATCCACCTTTTCGAGACAAGTATTTTTCTTCGATTTGTTGGAAAGGAGAATCATTTCCTGCTGGCGATCTCTCTTCTTCCTCTTCTTTATTTCTTAAATTCTTTACATTCTTGTTTGTGTCTGCAATCGGTCTATGATCGGTCTGCTCGTGGTCTGCTTTCGGTCTAACCTTGGTTTCTTTTTCTTGATAAACACTGTAATTACAAATGGTTATGGTGGTTTTCTTGCGGTCTGATTTTTTGATAATCATCTCGTCGTTTTCGAGAAGTTTCAGAAAGTTTCTAGTCTTGGCTTTCCCCCACTTCCACCGGTCCATTAGTTTCAATTCTGAGGTGATTAAACTCCCTTCAGGAACATGAATTATTTCCAGTCCGAGCTTCACCTTTGCGTCTTTATGATTTGCCATCATTAAAAGATCGAGCCATGCCTCATATCTTGAAAAGGTTCTTTCTTCTTCATAGAGCCAATGATTCCTAATAGCTCTATGTAATTTAATCCATCCAGTAGACAAACAAATTCCTCCTTCCCAACTATTTGCGTTTGAGCCTACAAATAGCGTATTTGCCTTCAATTTTTATGACTTCGAGATGCGGTTCATACTTGGCCATGTACGTGCTTATATACATAGCCAATACCTTTTTCCGCATCTGTGGAGCGACTGATCTGGCCATCGTAATAAAACAATAGGGATAAGCTGTTTTAAAAAGCTCGCTCATTTCGGAACATAGACAACCTTTCCTGTTTGTTTTGCTATTTCTTGTTTGAATAGTTGCTCATCACTGTTTGTGTCAGATAGGTGTAACAACCATATTTCCTGCACTTTTGACAAGTCATTTGCCTCTAGGAATGTCTTTACATTCTCTAAGCTGAAATGCGACTGTATGAGCCGATTACGCATGCTTTTGTGAATGCTACCATTCTCAATATTTGCATCCAAGATCGCTTCAGAGTAATTGCACTCAACCATGATGTGCGTGAGTCCAGGAAACTTGTATTTGATGTAATAGGTGTCAGTGGCAAAGAGCAGCTTGTCTCCGTCCTCATTAGCCAATAGGAAACCATACGGCTCCGAGACATCGTGTTGAACATCAAAGGGCATAATAAGCCACGTGCCGATCCTAAACGCCTGTCGAGCTTTTACAAGATTGATTCTGTGGTGATTTTCCACTCCAAGAGCTTTTGCCGTTCCATGAGACATATAACAATCGATTCCTGCACGTAGGACATCTTTTAAAGCCTTGCAATGATCACCATGCTCATGAGTGATGAGGCAACCAGCGAAGCTCATATTGAAATCAAAAGCACGTTGCATCACTTTAAAGGTGATACCACACTCCAAAAGGAGCGGGGTTTTACCATCAGTCACCCGATAGCAATTCCCCTTACTACTTGATGAGACAGCGTTTATTTCAATCAAAATGGTGGTTCCTCATTTAATGCAGACGGCTTTTCAACATGTTCATTTGATGGTTGTGACTCAGGCTCTTCACGTTGCTTTATTTCAGGTGTTTCTTGATGCTGTTCTGAATCTTCTTCAGGTTCATTGAAACCAACATCAATAATTTCTGAATTAGCATTTTCACTAATTTCTTTTTTCACTTCATCCGGAGTAACATCTACCCGTTCGTTTTCATACTCATTTTCAGTAGAATTATTAATTGCTTGGACAAGCAGATCACTGTCATCGCTTGTGTTTATAAAATTCTTAGCCGCACGATTGATAACGGTTCTTTTGGCCATTTCCTGTGGAAACTTATTCTGAACCGCTTTTGTTTTCGCTTGGCTCCAGGAAGTTTCAATTTCTTTTTTTGTCATGATGGTTAGCAGTTCCATATCATCAATGGTCTTCACTACTGCATAAGCCCCAATGATTGGCTTGTCTCTGTTTTCAAACTTCGTTTCATGCTTGATAAGTTTTTCCCGACCTCCATCAATCTCATAATCAAATACATCGCCTTCAAAGATCACGTTTGCCCATATATCCTTAACATTGGTCAAACGTTTCAAGACTGCTTGTGTACCAAAATATGAACGATTTAGTTGTAATTGTTTCCCGTACGGAATGAAATAACATTGTGTTTTTGCAGGGCTTAAACCTTGTACAACCATATCCAATAATGAATTAGCAATAGATTCACGAGAGCAACTTTCTAATGCGGGTCTTCCATCTTTATCCTTCAGTTCTTGAAGCTTAAAAAAGGCACTCTTTAATGCATTGCTAGCATTATAGTTAGATGGAAGAACCAATCCTTCATCTTTTAACCTGCTTAGACTATTGTTCACATCATCTGTAATATTTTTTTGTACGTGTGCCAATTGATTCTGATTACTCATCCGTATCCTCCTCATAAATAAATCTGACCTTTTTACCTTGATGCTCCCTTAGAAAGGCCTCAAGTATTCCAGCAAAATCCGATGGACCATATAAGTCTCTTTCCAAAATTGCATCTTCCGGGCATTCAGAGAGCGGACCAGCGCTCATAGCCTCTATACCATCAATAAGCAGCCTTTCACGTCTAAGTCCTTCCCATCCTTCTCCTGAAAGAACTTTCACCTCTACCACTTCACTCATGCGATCACCTCACAATCTACAGTCAACAAGTTGTCATCAGTTTCAACTCGCAGCTGCTTGTCCTTCTCGGATACTATCAAGCTAATAACTTGAGCATTCACATCGATTAGATTCGTGACCGCCTCACTGTTATCAACGAAGATCGGCGCAGAAATACCATAATGCTCATTTAACGTATTAATGATGTCTAAACCGACATTAATACGTGCCGCATTGTTTAAGCCTTTAGAGTAAGGCACACCTTCATACAGCGTTTCACACGTTTCTGTTAAACCACCGTTGACTTGTTCCTCAAAGAGTTTGAAGCTGGCATATTTGAATTTGCTGTTTATCCGTTCTTCCATAAGGTTCATCTTGGTTCGGATGAATTCTTCAATAAGGAATGACTGCTGCTCTACATCGTTGTATTCATCAGCCATTTTTCGTTCTTCATTTTTTAGCTCTTCAATCCGTTTCAGAGCTTGTTTGGCTTTATCAATGCAAAGTAGATCATTAAGAACCAATTTCATTTCTTGCTTTTTTTCCTTGATCTGCTCGTTAATCGTTTGAACAGCTCCACTTGTCTCCTGCTCATCTGACTGGATCTCGCTTTTAATTTTTTCGATCTCTTCGATCTTGGCTTGATACGTTGGATTATTGGTAATTGGAGCAATGGACGCTTCTGCTTGCTCCATATCTTCTTTCAGTTTTTCAACGGCTGCTGTCGTAAACTTCTCTTTCATGATCAAAAGCTGAATCTTCTCATCAACCTCATATAACTCAGTCTGCTTATTGTCATATTCAATTCCTAATTGTTTCCCCTTATCGACTATTCGCTCTAGGGCTTCACTTTTTTGTAAATTGAATTTCTCAATAGCAGTTTGTAATTTTTCAACCGGTAATGCTTGTCCGCATGTCGGACAATCTGTTTGATGATCCTCAAACGTTTGTTCATTTTTTTTAGACCATTCTTCTCGTAACTCCACACGTTCTTTATCTATCTGAGATAAAAAAGATGTTAAGTGCTCCTTCTTCATGATCAAGTTACTGAGATCATTTTGGATTTGAGAAAGATCGTTTTTTGCTTTGTAGTAAGCTTCTTTCTCTTTGTTAATGACCTCAAACCGTTGAGAGTCATGTTCATTTTTGATTTGCTGTAGCTCACCTTCGAGTTGAAGCATGCGTTTCTTACGATCTGCACCTTCATCTGCTTTGATAGAGCGAACTTTCTCTTCCAATGCCATAAGTGATGACTCCAGAGCTTTTAGCTCTTCTTTCAGTTGTTCATGGTCAAGATCACTGACATCATCAATAGAGCGGTTGATTTCATCGATCCTTACCGGATATTGCTCAAGGAGCTTATTAATCTTTTTACGTTTTTCAGTAAGGATGCGCTTTTGCTCATCCAGACTTTTGTCACCTAAGATCGATTGAAGCTTTGACAATGAATTGTTTTTTGAAATAACGTCCTCATCAGTCACAGCACCACCGATCTCCATGAGAACGTTTAGGCGATCCTGCCACTTCATTTGTTCATTGAAGTAACTTGGAGATGTAATGAGTTTAAAAATGTCCTCAGAGATAATGTCATTGACCTTCTCAGCAAACTCTTTTTTCTTAACTGGCACGTCATTGACGTAGTAGTCAGTCGTATGGCCAGAAAAGACTTGCTTTGCTGATCCCCGTTTCTTGATCCATTTCTCTGAATAGACCTTTTTCAATTCAACGGATTTACCATCGATCAGTAGGACAGCTGATACTTCGTGATCAATGCCACTGACCGCTTTGTTATCCTTTGAGAGCGTCTTGATCTCAAAGTCTTTTTTGTTTTGACTGTCTTTATCAAAGAGCAGCCACATGAAAGCATCAAACAACGTTGTTTTGCCTGTAGCGTTATCACCATAGACCTTTGCGCTTCCTCCACCTGTTTCAAGGGTGAATGATTTTACACCCTTGAAGTTTGATAGATGGAGTTCTGCCAACCTGATATTTTTGGTCATGAACAAGCCTCCATTGATTTACAGTGCCAACCTGCTATAATAGGGGTTGACACTTTTATTTTCTTTTTTTGTAATTGGTTCACTTGTGGGAGTGGACCTTTTTATTTTGTATTCACAAAGGTGAAATCCAGTTGCTCCTTCAGATAGCGTTCCAAGTTATCAACTAGAATCATTTCCCCAACATTCTCATCAATGACATACTCATCATTAGAAAAAATCTCATCCCCAAAGTAGTCAGTTCCAACGACATCAACCACTTCAATTCCTTTTGGATAACCAGTAGCATTTATTTGAGTAATCATTGGATGTTCAATGTTCATGCTAAAACACCAACCTTTCTTCGGATCGCATCAGCAGTGAGCTTTTTATATTCTTCATACGACTCTTGATTAGGGAAAAAGAAAATAGGTTCCCCATGAAAAGTAATCACAATTTTTCCTCCAACTTTCGCTAAACGGACTTGATCGCCACGTCTTTCTGAAAAAGGTTGAATAACAGGTTTTTCTCTCATTACTTTTTCCTCCTATTATTTATTGATGCTTATTCGCATCGTCCGACTGCAGATGGTGCATGAATTGAGGGGATGGGGTGTGTGTGTGCATTGTCCATCCGCAAGCCGGACGACAAGAATAAAACTTGTCGTGCTCTTTAAAGAGCGACATAATTCATATTGATCAATTCGTTATTCATGAACTAAGCAGTGAGTGTAGGAGCTTGCTGCTTTTTTCTGTTTTCTATTTCCGATCTGATCTGTAATTCCGTAGCGGCTAATAAAATGAGCCCTTCCTCTGTATGACGCATCTGACATTCTTTCACGATATCTTTCGCCTTCATTAAGCAACTTGCTGTGAACAAATACTTCATCTAAATCAACCCTTTCATTTTGTTTCTTAGTGATTTTGGATATGTTACTGGCGTAATCTTTGCAGCTGACATCAACAATTGCACCTTTGCTTGTTTTTCATAGCGCTTGATTTCTTTTAAAGATTTAGATATATCTTGATGAGTTGCTAATGCCGTATCGGTATCACCTTTCTTTAAAGCTTTCATCAATCGTTTTTGCAATGTTTCGATGCAGATCATTTCTCTTGTTATTCCATCGTTATTGATGTTTTTGAAAATCGATTTTCGTTTCTTCATCTTCATCCTCCAAACAAAGCCATAATGGCCGTTATTTGCTGTGTGACTGCCAGTGGATCAATGCCGCATAATGTAGCAATCATTGCTTCTTTAGCGTTTGTGGCTTCCATCCACCTTACATATGTAGGTACATCAAGCACCTTCTGATCATTTTCGATCTTTGATATGCAACTGCGAGAGCGGCTAAGCATTTCAGCAAGTCGTTCTTGGGAAATGCCTGCCTGCAATCGCGCTTTACGAAGCACCACACCCAACTTCAAAACCTCTCCACCCCCTCTCAATGTTCCTATCTGGAACATGTTCCGAATTGGAACAGCAAATCTCATATATCCGCTGTATTCTAAGGTGGTAAATTCTTAATCATTCACTGGCTGAAAGTTGGATTCCATTTGTGACATTTGCCATTCTTCTAGAACTTCTCGTGTAAAGAAAATTCTTTTCCTTACTCGGAAGAATGGTATTTGCCGCTCTTTCACCATTGTGTAAACAGTGTCGTGATGTACTCCAAGAAAATCAGCCGTTTCTTGAACACTCATAGTTGATTTTGTTGGCATATCTTATCTCTCCTAGTCATTAAATTCAATTTCTATTTAAGAAATTTATTTCCGAAAGAAATCCTTAATGTCACAGTCTAATTCTTTAGCCAAGATTGGGAGATGGTTTGCTTTAAAGGCATATTCTCCTGTCTCATATTTCATATATGTTGAGGCATTTTTGAATCCTAATGCCTTGGCCATTTGTTGTAAATTAATTTGTTTGACATTACGTCTCGATTTGACAAATTTTAAATCTAACATATTTCCCTCCTCCCGATTTCTGTTTTAGAAATCTTGTTGTTGATTCAATAATACATTTCTAAAAAAGAAATTTCAACTGTTTTATTTCTAATTTAGCAATTTATTTTTTTCTACATTGGAAAAATGTTAAGATTTATATTGCTAATATAGAAAGTTGGTGATTAAAGATGCTGGCTGTAGGCGAAAGAATAATAAAATTAAGAGAACAAAAACAGTGGAACCAAAAAGAGTTGGCTCAAAAAATCAATATGAATGTCAGTGTAATGAACAGAATAGAAAAAGGAACACGTCCTTTAACTGATATTGAAATTGTGAAGATCGCTGAGGTTTTTGGGGTATCTACAGATTATTTGCTAACTGGAAAAGATTATCGGTATGAAGCAGAACAACTTCTGAGATCAGGCAACGCGTCTACTGCTGCAAGTGATGGAAATACAGATATAGAAAAGAGAATTGAAAGAATTGAAAGAGCACTAAGACTCCAGGAAGGTCGTAAACCAGGGGATAAGCAAAATGACTTCAATGGTGATTAAATAAAAACACTTCAATTACTTTCATACATGCATGATATTTCTTGAAGGGGGTCCTTATTTTGAAAAAGACTTTTTTTTACTTACTTATTGTTTTAATATCAACTTCTTTAGCTGCTTGTAATGCACAAAGTGCTAAAGTAAATGAATCAAATGAAAAGAGCGATAAACAGGAATCTAATGAGGGGTCATCTGCTAAGAAGAAAACTAAAAAAGAAGCAGATGGAACACGAACCGCTCCCATACCTATTAAAGAACCAATATATTTCAACGATTACATAAGTACTTCAGATAACGAATTTGCTGCTGAATTAAAAATGAACGTAGAAGAGGTTATACGGGGAGATAAAGCATTTGATGTTTTATATGACAGGAATAGCACAGTTGATAAACCTAAAAAGGGTTTTGAATGGGCACTTGTTAAGGTCAAAGTGAAGATGACAGATTCTGAAACTGATGATGAACCTCTTCTATTCACCCCGATCCTTAACTTCGATTTTTTTACTAGTGATGGATCTCCTTACACACAGGAATTAGGTTTTGTAGCTCCAAAGGACTTTAAAGGAGAAGTTTATAATGGCGGTTCTCTTGAAGGTTATATAGTGAACCAAGTGAAAAAAGGAGATGACTTTTTAATAGCTTATAAAAGTATATCTACAACAGGTAAACTATTCTTTAAAACTAAATAAAAAATGCCCTTATTGGGCTTTTATTTTTAAATAAAAACAGAACATACGTTTCTAATTCATTCAATTGTATTCTCATTATAGAAAGGGGCTAATTCACATTGAGGTATATAAATAGTCATCTAGAAGATTGGATTGAGTCATTCCTTAGTAATATTGGCATCACTGATCCTTCACAATTAGATAAACACAAAATAGCTAATGACCTAGACATTTGGATATTTTATGTTAATGACACGAGTCATTATGTAGAGATTAACAACCTGTACACTATTTTTCTAAATAAAAATCTATCTAAAGTAGAACAATGGCAGGATTTCGCTCATGAACTTTGCCATATTGTTAGACAATCTAGCAAATTCTCTAATTTTCATCTGACTAAAACTTTATGGAATATCTATCAAGAAAGACAAGCAAATTATTTTGCTTATCATTTTTGCATTCCAACATTCATGTTAATAGATTTGGATTTACCCAAAGAACCTGAACTAGCTATCTTGAAAGTTTCTAATATTTTTAAGGTTACTCCTGAATTTGCAAGTCACCGTTTAAACCTTTATTATCAAAAATTTTTTTCTCAGACAAGGAGCGTTTTATATGGCTAGCATTGAAAAAAGAGGTAGTAATTCTTTTAGATTAGTTGTTGAAACTGGATATGATGCTAATGGAAAAAGGTTAAGAAAATATAAAACTATTCGTATAGAAGATCATAAACTGTTAAAAACAAAAAGAAAATTACAGGAGTACCTCTCTGATCAGCTTTATCAGTTCAAGATGGAAGTCAATTCTGGAGAATACATAGAACCTGAAAAATTAACATTTGAATCTTTTATCGCTAAGTGGAAAGAAAAAAAGCTCTATCAAAAGAGCGGAAAACCTTACTCTTTGACAACATCAGACGTTTATTGGCGTCACTTAAAAAATCATATCCTCCCCGTTTTTGGACATATGAGGATAGAACGAATAAAGAGTTTACATATCGTAGACTTTTTAGATGATTTATCAAAGGATGGTGCGAGAAAAGATGGTAAGCCAGGGGGGTTAGGAGAAAGAACAATATTAGATATTTTTAAATTACTACAGGTGGTTTTTAAAACCGCAGCCGAAGAATGGAAGATTATCAAGATTGATCCAATGAAGGGATTGCCCTTGCCAATCAACGAGAAGAAGGAAATGAACTATTTTGAAGCTGATGAAGCTGCTCAATGTATTAAGATTCTATATGAAGAAGTTGATATTAAATGGAGACTTTATTTCTTAGCAGCGATGATAGGAGGATTGAGACGAGGCGAAGGTCTAGCGCTTGAATGGCATTTAGACGTGGATTGGGATGCTGGTGGATTTAGAATAAACCGATCTCTTTCAAAGACCATTCAAGGTAAACCGCATGTGAAAGACCCTAAGTCAAAAAGTTCAAAACGATTTGTTCAGATGCCAGATTGGTATATGAATGAATTGTCTCTATACTATCATATGTGGAAAAGAGAGAAGGAAAAGCTAAAAGATGCCTGGGAGGGTGGAGATCATCAATACATCTTTCACAGTGGGTTTGGAAAGCCCTATTACTTTACAACACCAACGACCAAATGGAATCGAATTACACAAAAGTATAGAATAAAAAATATCCGTTTACATGATTTGCGTCACACTATGGTTGCTTTATTGATGGAAGCCGGTGAGAGCATAAGTGCTATTCAAAGACGTGCAGGACACGCTAGCGCCCGAACAACATCTGATATATATGGCCATGTAACAGATGAAATGAAAAAGAGTGCAGCGAATCACTTTAACAAGTTTGATCCTAAACATCTGAGAAACACAAATTCAGAGATAGGAAATTTCCGTCCCCAAGTCGTCCCCAAGGTTAAAAATAATGCATAATACAAAATTGAGAGATTTCTCATCAAGAATAAAAAAATAGCCTTCCCCCTTGTATTCTAAGGGGGAATTAAATATAATAATATTTGTTGAAACATCCTGGGGCATTAGCTCAGCTGGGAGAGCGCTACGCTGGCAGCGTAGAGGTCAGCGGTTCGATCCCGCTATGCTCCATACATGATAAGCATTGACACAGAGCCATTCTTGAGATAATCGAGAGTGGCTTTTGTATTTCTAAAAACAAAAAGGTAACAAAAAGGTAACATTCCCTTTTCTGTTTTAGAGGATGTTACCTTTTCTTTTTCTTATCTTGTTCAGCTTCCTTCAACGCTTTCTTCACTTCACGCAGTTCCCGTACAGTCATTTCATCTACTGTTTTCGTTTCACCTGTGGATGGGATATGGTGAGATGAGTCGATGAATTCTTGACGACTCACAGATGCTGGTAGAGAAAGCATTTCGAAAAGTTTCCCAGTTGGCAAATGGCGCGACGTCGCGCCATTTCCAAATTGGTCATACGCTTGTATCAATCTCTTAGCTGAAGAACGAGCTATTTCAACACTCTCCAGCCACTTTCCCCATTCACCATGTACCAAATCATTCTCTTTCACATGTTTCAACCGTCTACCAATCTCAAATATGGCCTGCCCAGCTACTTGCTTATATGAGTTTATTTCTGCTGTAATGATGTTTTCTTGTTACCCTTTCCAAACGTATATGAGCAATACACAGAATTGGTTTCTTCAAATAGCTTTAAATCTTCTATTTTTAAACAATCGATAGTACCTATAGCAATTTTGAGTATAGCTTTACTTTTCATTAGCATATCATACTGAATAACACGATCGTCCAAGCTTAAAATATCGTCCATAAACATCGCATATAATTCAAATCTATTATCTTCATATTTAAAGCTAAGTATTTTCACTTTTAATCCCCCCAAATTTTATTTCCTTAATTATACAGAGAATTTAGATAGAATGAAAAGAATACCTTAGTTTTAAACGACTGAACGTAAAATTGCGTTTAGTCACAACGAAGTTTTGCGTTTTGATATAAGCTGGTGTCATTTCAAATGACGGGAGGTATTTATGTAATACCCTCATTTAAAATGATAGTGGTGACCGGCATAGTGTTCCTATCATACTGACAGGTGCTCTAATCAACCGCCCCAAATATGGGTTCGTTAAATCATTTCATTTTCTCTTACTATAGATGAGTGAGCCATGACCTCTAAATAGATTGCTACACCCGAAGATATTTTGTAGGTAGCTAAACTGAAAAGAAGTCTTGCCTCACTGTTCCGTCCTTCTCTGTAAAAGCGATATGCCATTTTCAAATTGATGATACTAACTCTAATTGGGATCATTAAAAAGAAGAACACATTGTTAATAGTAAACCTCACTTTTACGTTCTTCTCCCTAATTTCTCTATAGGCTGTATATGATGTAGTGAGGTATGCTAATGCCACAAATAGTAACAGTAAACCTAAGTAATCCATTTTGTTTCCTCCTGTTTGATACGTGCAGACATCTGCACATTTATTTTCACTATTAGTCTTGACTTGTCGTTTGCTTTTTGGCTTGATAGGTTGAAAGCAATGGACAACGGCTGGACAAGTTGTCTGCCTGAATTTGCTTGTAAAAAAATAAACAAACTCAGACAGGCGACTGATCATCTTGATAGTGTATCAAGCTTATGGTATCCGTATGTGTCACCCTATTTGCCGTTGGTTATTCCCCAAACAATCCTACTGTGTCAAGTGTCCCTAACAGTTTCAGAGAGCCCATATATGGACTCTCCTACTTGTGGCTTGTCCTGCATCGTCAGAAACGATACACCCATCCTTCGTACAGCACTTAATGGCAGCTTTCGCCTTTCAGATACATGTGCAAATAGGGAAGCACAGTGGTATCCTATCCTCATTTATCGCATCGGCTGAGTCACTACCCTTTCAAGTTTAACGTGTGTTAGCGCATTCCACGACAGTCTTACCCTTAAGGCATCACTAAAGACAACACCTTGATCCAGGAGTATAGACTGATTCTATTCAGTTAAGTGAGGTAAACTTTACTTACCTCGAAAAAACCACGACCTATGTTTAAATGAGGTCGCAATGCGTCCTATTGAATATAGATTAAAAATAAGTTAGAATGGGCTGGTATCATGGGATTTGTACCAACCCATCAGATTAGATAGTGCGCCAACACTTTTCTAATCAACTAGAAATGACGATCATGAGCAGTAGGAATAGCCCTAATGTGCTCATGATTGTTACAAATAGTAACTCATCTATGAACCTTCTAAACAGCTTCCCCATTAATTTAAACCCACTACAGCTAACTCTTCACGACCATAAATATCAAGCATGTTGTACTCATCATCAGCGACTCCATATTGATCATTGCTATGTACTTCTTCAATTGTTCCTAGTCCGTATAACGTTTGTACTCTTTGACCTACAGATAGTTTCCAGTTTGGATTCACATTGTTTAACATGTTCATTTCCCCTTTGTAATTGGTTTAGTTGGATCAAGGATTATACAATCAAATTCTGTTTCTTGATTCTTCGGTTCTAATATCCTCAAATCGGTTAAGACTTCCCAAAGCGTGATTTGCTTCAATAAATGCGTAACGACCTCAGCAAGCGTTTCTAAGTCTGCGTATGGAACGTTTCTTCCTATATACCAAATCGTTCCCTCATCGTAGTTACCGTCAGTTCGTTGAGTGATTTCAGCTAGAACAATCTGGCCATCACACTCCCCTACTGCATAACCTTCTTTAACGATGATTGCTGAGTAAAGATTATTGATTTCTTGTGTGTTGAATTCCGTTTGAACGATTGTGATATGGTTCAATTGTCTTACCTCCCCCTCGAATGTTTCGATTCGAAATAAAATAAGGTGAATTGTTTCTTAACTAATCATTTGACTCTATATTATATTCAATAAGAAACATTGTCAACGTTTTTTTGATGAATTATGAAATTGTTTGTTTCACATAGAAACGTTATAATGAATATGAAATGAGGTGTTTGTGTGTTTGAAGATCGTTTGATCAAGCTTAGAAAAAGTAAAAAGTTAACCCAGGAGCAAATGTCAGAAAAAATAGGAATTCATAGAGCGACTTATGCGAATTATGAACGAGGATATCGTCAACCTGATTATGATACATTAATTAAAATTGCAGACTTCTTTGAAGTTACAACGGATTACCTCCTCAGAGGAGAAGAGCATTATAAAGAGATAGCGAAGGAAATAAATCAAAGAGAAGATGTTCACTACACAGCGATTGACGGACAAGGTATTGAAGATGATGAAAAAGATGATATTCTAGTGAATGCCCTAAAACAAATTGACGGACTCGAAAAAATAATCAAAGATCACCTTAATAAAAAAGACAAGGGTTAATTGCGCCTTTTATTAAACAAAACAATTGCAATGGTGATACAATCAGACTAGAGGTGAAACAAAATGGAAAACAATATGCTTCAAGCTATACTTCATGAGATAAAGAAAATTGATAAGAAGGTTGACGGCTTAGCTTCTGATTTGAAATCATTTAAAGATGATATGAACGAATTCAGAGAAGATACAAAAAAAGAATTCAATCAAATCAATGTTAAATTAGATAGACTTGAAGAAAATCAACCTAAAGATATTACAGCGCACCTGAAACAAATTCAGAATGTAGACAACAAAACAGAACTACTGAATAAACGACTGTTCGATGTTGAAAGTAGGCTTAAAAATTAAGCTAAAGGGGTAATGTACATGAAGATCAATAAAATCCGTTCTGCGCTTTATAAATCAGCCAAGATACTTGGAGATGTGAATGCTGTTCAAAAAGGGACAATCGGAAAACGTATCATGTGAAGTGCTGCTGGTAAAGCATCCGGCAAGCTAATGAAAAAGATATTCAAATAAAAAAAGCCCCCGAAAAGGGCTTTTTCTAATTGAATTTATTAAAGTCGATACTTGATGTATGACCTCTTATCGCCTCATCATGATTCTGTGATAGTGCAAAATAACCGATTGTACTTAATGTTCCCACAATAATAAGGGTTGCTATTACTGACTTAAATTTCATAAAGGCAATCGCTCCTTTTAATTAATTTTTGGAAGAAAAGAACCTTCTCGTAAAAGTTCGACGCCCGATCCTTATCTCCTACTGAATTGTACTTTCTTGCTGCATCTTTCGATAATTCTTCAAGAATTGCGTACATGCCTTTTTTGCTCAAATAATCAATGTCACTATGAACTTTATCATAATCTTCCTTTACATAAAGCGCCTTATAGAATGTGAACACTTTAAGCATTACATCATCATTTAATTTTTCAGCCAACTCTATTCCCTGGTAGAGGGCGTATAAGCCGAGATCACTGTCATTATTGTGAAAATACGATCTTGCTAGCATAATCAACGGATCGAGAATTCTGTTCAAGTGTTCATATCCTTGTTCCTTAAAACTTGTCACCGATTCTTTAAAGTATTTTATTGCATTATCTAAATCTTCGGAATGGAAATGGCTTAATCCTAAATTATATAGAGCCGATCCCCTTAATCTTTTAGTCGTACTATCTACTGATTTTTCTAAGGCTTTTTCGAAATGAGGCATTGCTTTTTCGGGGCATCCCATATCAATATAATTCAGTCCGATGATGAAGGAGCATTGAATTTCTCTAATTGTATAGGTGTCTTTTTCTCTATAGCATTCTATGGCTTTCGCTATGTGGTGCATAGACATGTGGGTTTGTTTCATGTGGTAATAGATTTCAGCCATTTTGTAATTGAACTCAGCACGCTCAATATCGTCACTAACTAGAGAAAGTTTTTTTTCAGCACGTTTATAAAATGTAATAGCGTTCAAATAGTTATACTTCTCAAATTCATACATACCGTGGAAGAAGTTAAAATAGTATTCAAGTAATCCCGTTAGCTTCTCTTGTTCCCTTTTTATTTCCAAAGTTAGTTTCTTGAAATCAGCACGCTCATGACCATCTTTCAACGGATCAAGATAATCAAGCATGAGTTTGTGTCTAAACTCCATTAAAGAGAAATATAAAAGTAAATCTTGGTTTTCTTCCATGCGGTCTAACGATGCCTTTATTTCCTCTTTATAAGCCTCCGCATCCGCTACGTTAAACCTTTGAATATGATAATACCATTCGTTGATTTTAACGCCTACGTGCGACGATAGAACTTTCTCCATTCCCATCTAACCTCCCTATATCATCCCTACATTTACATATAATAACATACCCATTTATTACTATCACCGCAAAATTCACGCAATTTAGACATTGATCAATACATTATTATTGATCGTTTTTGCGGTCGTAACGCTTAAAGACATGATTACATATTGTAACTGTTAAATATATCCCGAAGAAAACGAGTAAAGCAATGAATATATCATTTAAACGATTATCAGCAAAATAAACGATAGTTCCGACTACAGTCGCAACCAATACAGTTGTAATAAGATCTTTCATTTAGATCAATCAACCTTTCAATGTATTTTCTACATTTTATTACAAAAAAGGTGGTAATCACACAATTAACTGTTTATAATAGGCACTGTATTACAATATTACTAGAAAGAGGGTTATTATGAAAATTTACAAAAGTTTATCTATCGCCGCTATGTCTCTTGTTTTAACGTTTTCTGTAAGCGTTCCCATTTTTGCTAACGAGAAGGTTCAGACTCCAATTGAACATACCGATCAAACCTCTTATTCAGTATTGGATGACAACGTCTTGAAATCAGAAGTAGAAACTCAAGCTAGTTGGGATGGTCAATTTAAATCAGATTATACCATCCCGTCTCATATTGTTGCAGCCGCTGCGGGTGCTGGCGCATTTAAAATTAGTCAATATATGATGAGGACGCTGAATGTCGGTGGAGCTGCGGCGGCTGCGTTCACTGGCATGGTTATGAATTATGTTTCAACAAAAGCCAAAATTAGGCTTGTTTCGACTGAAAAATACAGATGGATCAAGAAATACACTAAAGCTGAATATCAAGCCACAACAAAAATATATCTAAATGGCAAGTATAAAACAACTAAAACAAAAAAATGGATTTCGGAAGTAGACACCAATATTGATAGTTTGGATAAATAAAACCAACAAGACCCCCATCCAGTAACGGACAGGGGGTTTCTTGCTTAACACGATCTATAGTCATGTGTCTATAGATTTTTATTTTAATAGCTTTTCTAACGCTGCTTTAGTCTTTGAACCATAGATGCCGTCAGTAGCAAGTCCATGCATCAATTGGAATCGCTTGACCGCATTCGCTGTTTTCACTCCGTAGTATCCATCAATTCCATTGTTTTTAGCACCTTTCTCTGGATAAAAATAGAGTGCAGCTAAAGCTTCTTGAATTTGCTTTACAGCCGTTCCTTTCATCATAGGTGTACTTACCTTAAAGATACCTTTAGGAAGCGTGTATTTAGTTTTTGAGGATGATTTTGAAGGTGTTTTTGCTGGGGTTGTTTTAGGTGGTTTTGATGCTGAAGAAGTCTTACCTGTAATTGATTTCAACTCTTTTTCAATTGACGCTTTAAACGATCCCCATCGACCTTCTGCAAGAATACGGTGTGGACAATACTTACCAGACCAATCTTGGTGCTTACGGATTCTATCAATGCCCCAACCACGTTCTTTTAAAAGTTGTGCGATAAATTTAATGGCCATCGCTTCAGCCTTTTTATATTTATCTCCACCTGATTTTGAATAGCAGATTTCTACACCAATTGATGTTCTATTACCTGAATTTACTGCTTCTCCATCACCAGTGTGTCTAGCTGAACGATTAACAGGCACACCCTGTACAACACTGTCACCATCTACAGCATAGTGAAATGATACTGCCTGGTTGTTGCCAATCATATAGTTTACCTCATTAGCTGCAGGAGCATCATTATAAGTGTTATGTACTGTGATGTATTTTGCATTCATAGAGTAAGGTGCTTTCAGTCTGTGTTTAGATGATGCTAATAGATTCTTTTTAATTGTAATTGCCATATTATCTACTCCTTTATTTTGTTAGTCCTTTTTGTTTGAGTGTTTCCTTTTGCAAATGCCCTTTAGAAGTTACATAGTTGTTTTTAAACCATGCTGCAAGGGTTGTTGCCAATGTAAAGACCATTGAACCAGCAAGGTATAACGTATCAGCCAATGAAGTCACTTGATCTTCCTCAATTGGCAAAACAGGCATACCAAACATAATCAACGATTGATTGACAAGCGCAATTAAAAGAAGCACTGTCCGAATTACTGTTCCTTTGTCAAAGTTTTTCATGTACAAATACCTCTTTCTTTATTTTTGGTTTCTTTCAATACGATCCAATTTCTCTATCACTACGTCATACTTCTCACTAAACTTTGCTAGCACGTTGTTTTGAGCATCGATCTGTTCATTGAGCTTGTTTTCTCGCTCTTTAGTTGTGTTTAGGACATAAAACAATACCCAACAAAACAACACTGCAAATGGCCCTTGTGTCATTAGGTATTGCGCCAAATCCATTTCCATTTAAATCACCTTCTTTCTCACAGGCATAAAAAATAAGCCTACACTTCGTATGGCTCACCTGTGATTTCTTCATATTGTTCAGGCGTGATTCTCCCTGCAGCTACAGTGTTGTACACCATTTCTTTAGTCCATGTACCTCTTTCATAAAAACTTTTGATTCTGCTGTACCAATCAATCATGATGGATCACCACCACTCCCCAGTGCTAATAAGTAATAAAGCTCAGCAATTTGCTCTTCCATAATTTCTAATGCTGAAGGTTGTGGCTTTGGTTGCAAGCTTTCAATATATTCTTTGGATGCTGATTCACTCCACACCCTTTTTCCCTCATTATATTTCGGCAAATATAATCCTTCTGGAAGACGCACATCCGTAGCGTTTTTCGGCATCTCGTCATATTCGCTTATTACATCTTCACCCATGTACATAAAATTTTCGTCATAGTAGAAAATTTGCATAGTCAATCACTCCTTTACCACAATGGGATTTCTTCGTTTATTTCAATTCGTGTCACCTTTGAATTGTCATTTGCGTTTAAACCGTCAAATTTGAGAGCACCATCTACGCCAAGCGTCAAACGTGCTGTTCCGTATGATCCAACTGTTGTACCCCCAAAAGCTGTTGTACCCGATGGTTTTTGAGTAAACCGTGCAATAACTGTATCGTTCGCCGGGATTCCCTCAAACGATCCCCGAAGGTGTAAAGCATTTTGACGAATTGAAAATTTGAGTGGGTTACTAGCAAAATGTTTTGTTGTTCCAGTAACAAATGTGACTTGATTCCAGGAACTAGTTAAATCTTTTTCGCTTAACATTCGTTCCCAACCCTTAAATGAACCGTCAGTATGAACCGTTCCCCACCAATGAAGATTATCTCCACTTCTGATGATATGGAATGTTTTACGATTGTTGCTATTATCAACAACATAGATGTTAAACCATGAAGAATCCGTTTTGCTTGGCATATTGACTACGTTTGTGCCCACAGCATAGTAGTAGCCGGAAGGCAGCGTTAAAATGTCCGTGCCATTCGGAAGTAACTGGCTTTGTCCTGTCTCTGATAGCAAATTGTGATTAGATAGCCTTGCCCATCCACTCCATATATTATTGTTTAAATAATTGGTGTAGATGTTGTTAATGTAATCTGTTGCGTATACCCACCCGAATGTACCTTTTCCATTTGCCGCATCTGTAATGTGGAAGAAACCTCTAAAAGAACGGTGATTCGGTAAGTCTTTTGATCCTGCAATTGCATAGAACGTTCCTTGACCTAATCCATTATTGATAACAGAATCTAAGATGCTTATGGATGTGTCTTTAATAGAGAGCAATGGCATTCCAGTGTCAGTTGTAATTTTCATTTTCTGAAATCCTGATACAAAGTCCTTTGACTTTTGCACAGCTGCATCTGCTTTCGATTGTGCTCCTTCAGGTGTTTCTTTTGCATCCCATGATTTTTGTTTTGCTTCTGTGACATGCAACTTTGTATTCTTAGCGTGTTCATCTACCTTAGCTTGTGCGCCTTCTTTGGTCTCGATCTTTTCTAGATCTTCAAACTTCGCTCTTAATTCCTCTAGAGTTTGTTTTGCTTCAGAAGACATTTTCTCTATTGCGTATTTAAGAGTCTCAAAATCATCAATATAATATTCAGCTAGTGGCACAATGTCTTGATCTAATAAACTTTGTTCAATATTGAATGTAAATTCATGAACTGACATTGTTTGTCCATTGCTATAAAATAAAACAAGGACAGCTTTCACTGTCCCAAATTGCTTAATCTCATAATCATCAAGAATATATTCTGCTTTGCCTTCCACTTTATCAAGAATTGTAACTTCTTTCATCCTCTTTGAACCATTAAAGAAGACCATTGTTAATTTCCCTTTTAAAGCAGACAATGGCAGAGTCTCACCATCTTTAAATATCTGAAAATCCAGCTTAGCTGTGCCTTTATCCATTGTAGAAAACCTTATTTTAGTACCAGTCACTCCTTGGTTATAAGGGTTTACAGTGAATTCTATTGGCGCTTTTTTGTAAACAGGCATGTGTTCCCTCCTTTAAGAAATGTTAACAGGTGTTGTAATAGAATTTTTGCTTGAATCTTTATAGCTCTCTGAATAACCTGCTCCTTTAACGTTATTTCCATAATGCGTAATGTTAGATGTTGTATTAGTAAAGTTGATACCATGTCTCATTCTCTTACCCGTGACTCGAATTTCTGTGATCTTTGAATCACTCACTCCAGTCATTAGGATAAGTCCATCATATTCATTATTCGATCCAGATACAGAACGAGTACCAGCATTAATAACCGTATCGTTATTAGAAACAAAGCCTTTAGAGTTACCAGAAACAGAAATACCAGAATACCCAGTGTTCATAATGGTATTATCTTTTGATGTTACATAGTCGCATGATCCTTCTTCTAAGCGTAAGCCGTTGCCTTTGACATCTTTAACTGTGTTATTTTTCACCGTACCAAAGCTACTTCTTGTAACAAGAATCCCATGATGCCCTACATTCTTTACAGTGTTATCTTTAATAATGAAATCATTAACGTCTGACACTTGAATACCGTGCTTCAACTTAACTCCATCAATTGTATTTCCGTTAATTTGAACATCATCAATTGTCTGATAGCCTTTTCTTCCATACACTTGAATCGCATGTTTTCCTGTAATATTTGTGAATGTATTACTGTTGATTTTTTGTCTTTTCACCTTGTTAATACGGTTAGTAGGATTACCATTTGCATCTTGAGTGTATTGTGAACTGATTGAAGGTAAAAGCGTTCTAACGCCTCCATAGCAGTTGTTAAAGGTATTCCCTTCTATTGCTATGTCTTGCCATTTGTTACCCGATACCGCCCATTCTGTAGTATCCTCAACGGTGTTATTTTTAAAGTTAATGTGAGAGTATAGATAACCGTCAGTGCTTGTGTGAGAATCAATTGCTCTAGCGTAACCACCAAGCTTTTTAGATTTTCTAAACTTGCAGTTCTCTACATTTATTTTTCGTGTCACTGTATTGTCGTATGCTCCAAATGATCCGAAGTTTCCAGATGACCTCATTAAATCGACCTGGATTGCAGCAGAAAACCATCTGTCTCCTTTGTAATCCACATACCCTTCAAATTTAATGTCATTGAAATCACTTTCTTCTATTCCTGCTAGGTCAAAAGCGTGACCTCCACATACGTTACTTACGGTTATCCCAGACACCTTGATGCCTCTAGCGTGACCAAAACCAAAGACTGAGCATTGTTCTTTCACTCTGTCTCCTGCACTATCTAATTCACCGAAACCATCAATCTTAATATTTCCATGCCCATTGTACCCAGTGAACATATCTCCACTCTGTCCATTTACAAACATTGATCCTACAAATCCATCTGCTCTAGCTAGGTAAACCCCATCCGAAAATGTAATACGTGTATCTTTGTAGATAGTAAGCTTTTCTGAAATCGTATAATTGCCTGGTGGAATAGCAATCCAAATTGGATAAAGCAATCCCAGCTGCAATGCTTCTTTCATAGCCTTAGTGAAATTACCATTATGCTTTCTTAGCAACTCTTTGAATGGCACAGTCAATCTTGCGTCATCAATTTTGTCGTTTAAAATTTGAAAATCATAGTCAAAACGATCTTTAGCTGTTTCATGAATTGAAGCGTCTAAAGCCACTCTCAAATCCACTACTTCTTTTACATCTTCACCGTCATGGTTAGTAACCAAATTGGCAAAACGTGAATTGTGGTTATTGAGCCTATTTTCTACAGTGAAAACACCATGCTTAATCTGCCCTGATGTATGTGCTGTCTTAGCATTAGCATGTCGTTCGTCTGCATTCGCTAGTTCATTGACTGCACTTAAAGCATCTGAAGACATATCTTGTAACTCTTCTCTGAATTTTGCGTTCTTGTTGGTATCAAAAATAGTCTTCCATTTAAATTTGGCCAACTTATAGCCTCCTTCTTATTTATTTACGTGTACTAGGTAGTTAAATACACTGTTACATCAATCTCTGATCCATTAGGAATACTTGAATCAATCGGTGTTATTTTAGCTCCAGACTTAGCCAGATAAATCTGTAAAGCACTAACATTAGTTGGATCAATTTTCTCTCCTGAAGTAAAGCCAGCTACCTTCATATCAAAATCAACATTAGAACTGAATTTTCTTGAAACAATTTCATAATCAGGCATATCAATCTCAATAAAATTATCTTCAATTGATACGTCCACCGTTCCATTAATTGAAGTATCACTTAGTATCCATGTCTTATTAGATGAATTGTATTGAAGTGATACAGTTTGAGAAATTGCAGCCGATATTTCTTCCATTTGAGATGTTGATACATTACTGGAGTTTGATAACGTAGATTTAAAAGAAGACAATTGAGCTTCAATTGATTTCTTTTGTTGTCTCATTTCTCGTTTTTGTTGGATTTGATAGTCGAGGATATCTTTACGGTAATTAGTGAGGGTAACTGTGGGTTTTGCGTATTTATCGAGTGGATTATATTTAATTTCTTGCACTCTTACAGTGCCTTCATATAATGTTCCGTGTGCGGTATCAGCCAAAACAGGGATTGTAACACCTTTTCGAATCTGATCTTCTTTTCCTTCTAATTTAGGATCGTAATATACTTCAAAATCGATTTCTATTGTGATTTGAGGATAAGGATTCACTTTGTCTTTCAGTAGCTTCTCCATGTCTTCCTTTTTCGTTACGCTGTCTTCAGTTATCGCTTCTGCAACTCTTGGTCTTCCATCTAATAAAAATAACTTTTCGTCTGGATGAACGTAAGTAACAGGAGGAAACATGTATTTTTCATTGTCTTTAAAGGTTCTAAACAAATTTATAAAACTACCGTTAGGAATGCTTACCCTAAAACCTGTTTTCATCTTCTTTGTATTGGGATTTTTTGAGTCCTTTCCAATAAATGTTGCAACAACTGTATGCTCTTTATCTTCAAGACCTCGAATAACATCTACATCTTCTTTTTCATAGTCTTTGCTGCCAGTATCCTTGTATAAAGAAATCGTTTTATTTGTTTTCTTATCAATGGTGAATTTAATCTTTCCACCTAACTTTTCTTTAATGGCTTGGATTCCAAAACCAGTACCTTTGAACTTAAATGAAAATGTCTGACCAACATCTTCAGCATATTTGGTATTCCATGAGGAGTTTGTTTTCCACTTGGAGGATATAGAATCATAATTTACGGACTGACCACTGGAAATATCCTTTTCTTCTTTGGTTTTTCCGTAGCCAGTAATACGTGTATAAGATTCTGCCATTGAACTTTTAACACTAATTGCATTCAGATTAGCCCTAGTGTCAATTTGATAGTTAATGGTGTTCTTTGGATCAGTGCCAACGTATATATGTGTATTATCAACATTCAATTCCACACCATAATTTTCTATGTTTTCATTGACTAAATCCTGTGATTTCTTTTTCCCAAACTCATCAAGTTTAACTGTCTTATTTTCAATATCTTTTTGGATTGAACAAGTAAAACCACTACCTTTTAAGGCATGAGTAAAAGCATCTTTTAATGTGATGTCGCCTTTAATTGTGTCTTCAACTACATTTTTAGATAAAGATGCTAGAAACAAATGATCAGCTACAATGTTTTTATAGTAAGTTCCTTTTTCATATTTTTTCTCAACTTCAATAATTACATAGCGTTGATCTAAAAAATCATTCTCATCAATGATAATTATATTGTCCTCAATCAGCATATCAAAGACAATTGCATTATCTTCAAGTAGGACACTTTGAAACGTAAGTTGCTTTGTGCCATCTAAGTTATCGCTTACTTCTGGTACTTCATACACCATCTCAACTTGTTCGGCTACATTTCCTTTTGATTGGACAAACATCTGCGCCAATGTATTACCTCCCTTAGACGTAGTAAAACCTAGTGATAAAATCAATTTGAACACTCGTTGCATTTTCGATCACAAATTGATTGTCACCGATTTCTAGACTAGGAAAGCGCCCTTTTTTAGATGCTATCTTGTCATCAATAAACACATACTGATTTATACACTTAATCACCTGTGTGTTTTTAACAGATCCATTAATCACTATTGATTCGTTTGTTGTTTTGTTTGTGATTTTTACATCTTTTCCACTCAATTTCATCTTTACTTGATAGTCAAATTGAATAGTATCTAAAGCCACATCGGATCCATTGAAAACCGTGAAGCTTTTAGAGTTGAATGAATAAGGTATATTATCTTTTGAAGGAATATTCATACCTAAATTGAAGTGTTCGCTTGCTAAATTAAAGTCCTTACTTGTAGTAAATTTAGATTCTGCCAATCCTTTTAATGCTTTGAAATCAACTTCGAATTCCTTGTCTTTCTTTTCATTATCTTTATCAATATCAATCCCATCATCACATACTACAAGCCATCTTCTATTTGGATCATATGTAGTTGATATATAGAAAGGCTTAACACGTTTAAACGTTCTAATGACTTCTTGTCTGTTAATATAAAATTGTTGATGACTCTTTGCCGAAAGGTTGAATTTAGCTTTTACTGATGTTTCTTGAAAGCGTACATTAGGACTTGTTTGGATTAATCCATGCTGTGTTGCTAGTGTTGTTGTTTGTCTTTCGATGGAAGGTGCAGCAGGAGAAAGTCCTCTGAAATCCAAGAAAGGAAGCATCTCACTTAGATAATGCTCCCTTGTTCCATCATAGCTAATGATTAAATCAAAATCTCTTTGCATCCTACTCTCCTTTCCTTCTCATTTGATTATCTAATAAACCTCTATTGTATTTATTCAGGCCACCTACATCTAAAGCATAGTCCTTAGAGACAAGCTGAGTCAGTAGTTGTACCATTTGGTTGCTATTTTCCACTAATTTTTGCAGGTGTGAAATTTGCTGCTGTT
Source organism: Bacillus sp. SIMBA_154 (assembly GCF_046536015.1). Lineage (NCBI taxonomy): Bacteria > Bacillati > Bacillota > Bacilli > Caryophanales > Bacillaceae > Bacillus > Bacillus sp. SIMBA_154. The sequence continues at coordinate 53,103 of NZ_JAWJBV010000016.1, read as the reverse complement.
GCTGTTGCACAGTTGTTGCAAGTCCTGATTGATCAGGTTGAACAACTGTTGACTCAGGATGATAACCAACCATTCTTCCTGCTGTTTCGAGTAGATTGTGAGCTCTCGATCTTCTGAATTTTCTTAATGGAAGGATTAACTCATCTTTGTGTACTTCAGCCATATGGTCACGATTAATAATTGCGCCTTTATCATAACCAATATATTTACCACCCTTACGCATGTTAACAAGACCAGGATGCTTATTAATTCCACCATATCTACTGTTCAAATAGTTGATAGCAGCAATGATCTGATGAATCGGATTTCTAATATCTCCATATCCCTTTTCTTTGTGCGCTGCAAAAGTCGATGGGATAAACTGCATTAACCCTTGAGATGGATGACCAGCCTTAGCATTACTATCCCAATTGTTCACAACCGTTGGATTTCCACCTGATTCCCTCATCGCAATAGTTTCTAGCGCTTTAGAGAATGAAGGCGAAGTACCTTTAATAGCAATTGCTTGAGCAACCCACTTTTTGACTGCTGCACTGCCTCCCTCACCAGGAATAAAACTGAAATCCTTTATCTTGTTTTTGATGAATGAAATTGCTTTATCTTTAATAAAAGTGAAACTTCCTTTTACAATTTGACCGAATCCACCAGCCATTGAAGGAGCAGAAACACCTAGTTTCTCTAACACCTTATTTAAGAGTTTAGATGGTTTTGTTATGTAATCACTCACATCAAGTACAATATCTTTCGCCTTACCCATCAATTGAGTGAACCAATTTCCACCTTTTGTTCCTTCTTTGTAGAAAGGTAAGCCCATTACTTGCTGTGTTTTTTCACCAGAAAGAACCTCGGTTCCTTTAGGTAGGTTCATTAATGTGTCTGTAGATGGAGACAAGCCCATGCTTCCGTCAGGCGTGCGGAATAATTCAGGCATACCGCCATCTCCTAAAATTGCAAGTCCTCCAGGATGACCACCTGTTCCTTTTGCATACTTAGGTGGAGTCCATTTAGGTATTTGACTGTCTTTTGGTACGCCCACTTTACCAAGAACCCAGTTAACGCCACCTATAACACCATTAACTACAAATGATAATTTCTCATTCATTTTATTAGCAAGCGACTTGACACCTTTTAGTGCTTCTCCTGCCATATTTTTAATTCCATTGCCAATTTTCCCAGGTAGTTTTTTAGCTGCATCTACAATATCCCAAAAACGTTTTACCATGCCGTCTTTCATGCTTGTTGCAATAGAAACAGCTTTGTCCTTAAGCCAAGTGACCATTTTTCCTGTGTTAGCGGCACCGTTTTTAAAGAAACCAACAATACTAGACCACATTTTCGGGAATATACCTAATAGACCTTTTCCTAACGATTTAGCAATTCCAAGTATCTTTCCGAAGAAGGATAATTGCACAAAATTCCATATCGCTTTTATCGATCCGAAAAACACGTCTTTGATACCTTCCCACATCTTACCGAAGTCACCAGTCAAAAGTCCTGAGAAAAATTTAATAACGCCTTGTATCACTTGCATTGCGCCCATGACAACACCTTTAATGTTGCCCCAAACAGAACGTATGATCGCAATTATAGCTGGCATGACAAATTGGACAACCGACCATACATTTTGAAGAGCTTGTGTTATAACACCGCCATTTTCTTTCCAAAACGTTCCCCAAACAGATGCAATTTGACCAATAAAAGATAGAATTCCACCAAACGCTTTAGACATTATAGGAGCGAGCGTGACAAATACATTTGTCATTACTATTCCTATAGCTGCGAATGTAGGCTGCATAGCTTTAAATGCTTCATTGATTTTGCTTATTACCCCACGAACTGTATCAGTCACATTAACAATCATATTTACTGTGTTAGGAGGGAATAGACTAGAGAGAATACCATACCCTTCTAATCGTTCAGCAGTTCCTTCTCCTTGGAAAATACCCCATATGCCATCCATTGCTTTTTTAACCTTAGCGCCAGAATTTGTTATACTCTCAAGCATAGGTTTAGAAAAATCAAAAGCATTTTCAAGAATTGTAGCTGCGCCTTCACCTAATGGCTGTAAAGCACTCATTGCTTCTCTACCAATCTTTTTAAAACGAGTACCTAGATTGTCTTGAATTGCCTTTCCAGCTTCATCTGTTTTACCCTTTACATCGCCTATTTTGCCATCAATGCCACCTAATGCATACATAGCATCAGCTTCAAGGTCTTCCCATTTAGTTCCGAACAATGCCACACCGATATTGTTTGCATCAGTTTGGTTTTTCATGTTTTTAAGTTCTTTTAAAACAACATTCGAAACATCTTTAACCGTACCTTTGCCTTTTAAAAATTCTTGCCATATCTTTTGTGTTGGTTTTGATAGCTCTGACATAGCTGCATTAGTTGCCTTAGAGCCATCTTTCACTCTTATTTGAAACTCTTTCATTACGTCATTAATGTAATCTAGGTTATAAACACCTGCTTTAGCTCCTTGTACGAGCAACTGGAAGTATTCTTTTGCTGAAAACCCCATTTTGCCAAACAAAGGAGCGTACTCAGAAATATTATCAAACATTTCATTCGAGAAATTCAGTCCGTTTTGTGCTCCATAAGTCATCAAATCAAAAGCGTTGTCAGCTGATTCACCAAAGCCCTTCATGATGTTGTTTCCAGCCCTTGTTACTTCATTGACTTCACCATCAAAAGTTTCTGCTAGTATGATTGCCTTTTTAGTAACACCAGGCAAATCCTTATCAGCAATATCACGTATGTTCTGCTTGACTTGGAATAAGCTTTGTCTAGTGTCTTCAATACTTTCTCCAAATCCACTCTTCCACAAGTCTCTAGCTACACCTGTAAGCTTTTTAGCTTGCTCTTCAGTGAGTCCTAATTGCGCTCTAAGCTTTCCTTGAGATACTTGACTATCATTGGCCATCTTTGCTCCTAGTGTTCCCACTGCAGCAGTAAGTGCACCAAGACCAGCGACTCCAGCAGCTAACGCACCAACAAGACCAACTTTAATTCCTGAAGAATATTTAGACATAATGCCATCTGTTTTTTGCGTTGATTGCCCTACATCATCCTGACTATCAGACAATTCATCCGAACTATTAGCCGCCATTTCCTGTGCTGCTTCTAGTGAACGCACTTGGTTTTCTGTTCTCCTTAAAGTGCCTTGAAGAGAATTGTAGGTTGCTATCTGAGTGTTCAGACGTTGAGCATATTTTTGAGCCTCTTCTGATCCTTCTCCGTATTGTTCAACTTGCTTCTCATAGTTCTTTCTGTATTCTTTAACGATTCGATCTTGAATCTTTAACTCTTCAGATAAACCGTCTACTTTAGTCTTGTTAGCTTGGAGCTCATCACCCATAGCCTTAAACTCAGAGACGGTAGCTTTTGTTGCCGATCTAGCTGTTTTAAGTTGATTTCTTAATCCAGCCAATCCATTATTCACACCAGAATCATCTAGTGTCGCATTAATGATTAAATTTCCATGTGGATTGCCTACAGATGCCATTCAATTACCTCCTTTCCTCAAAAATAAAAGACGGTTATTTTTTAACCGCCCCACTTGATTTAGATGCACCAAACAATACACCTAAATCCATATGCTTGTTCTTCTTGTTTTCACGATAATCTAACAGATTATAAAACCCATGAATATCCATATCATCAATTTCTTTGTATGTATATTTAGCTTTCATCAATTCTTCATACATTTCATACAAATTATCTCTTGCTTCCTTATACGTTAAGCCTTTTGAGCCTTCAACGCCTTCTCTTTCAGTTTCGCCTTTTTTTGATCACCTTGAGTAAGTTGAGTCATAATTTCTTGGATAAAATCTGGTAAATCATTAGATTCAACGCCATCTAAAATATCATCCAACTCAAACTGACCATCAAATAATTCAACAATGTATTCTAAAACATCATCCATCAATTCAAGCTCAGGTCTTTCATCTTCTTTCGAATAGATTTCAAGCATTCTTCTTAATTTTCTAGCCGTAACAAGATATTGTTTGTACGTTTTTTCTGGAACTTCAGTAATGTTCCCCTCTTCATCAAACTTTGCTTTAGAATAATCTTTCAATACTAATTTAATCATTAATAATTCCACCTTTTTTTATTTTTTAAAATGAACATATTTAAAGGAGACATGACACTGTCTCCCTTTCTTTAATCACTTTTAACCTTGAGTTCCACTTCCGTTAGTTAATGCACCATAAACATCTTCATAGAACTTTTCTTCTGAAAAGCTTGGATGTCCATCAAACGCAAGAAAGTAAACATAACCTTTTTGCTCTACTTTTCGAGACAAGAATTCACCCTCAATAGTAGGCGTAGTCCATTCGATCTTATCTTCTTTAGTTTTCCCTTCAGTAGAAGGCACACTGAACTTACCTTTCAAGGCTGCGAAGTACCAATAACCGCCATCTGTCTTTTGTTTAAATGTTAAAGCTACATATGGAGGATCAGTGCTCTCACCATATTTTTCAATCCCATCAACTACTTCAACACCAAGAATTCGTTCCTTGTCTTCTGTTTCAAGATCAGCAATGTTGAGTTCAACCTTAACCTCGTTAACTCCTGATCCCTTTACTTTATAAAGTCCATCATCTGCATATAGTTTTGCTACTTCTTGAGGAACATCAACTTTCGCTTCAATTGCGCCTGGAAGATCATAAATTTGCGTTGTTTTTTCATTTTTATCTAAGACTGCATAACGCAATCCTTTTAGACCGACTGTTGCCATCTATTAAAACCTACCTTTAATAATTTATTTGGATTTTCTTTGTTGCCCTGTATCTTCTTGAATACTTATATAATTCAATATCTGGATCTTTCATTAAATCAGATGCGTATTGTTTATAATCAGCATTCGCCATCGCACGATCTATAATCGCTTGTACTTCTTGTGTTTCTTTTAATGTTTTTGCCCATGTATCAATTTGAATATCTACTGAAATCGAGTAAGCTACATCATCTCTGTAGTTGTCAGGGAAGCTTTCTAATTCGTTGATTCTTATTAGGGGGGCATTTTCAATGGTTTGATCGTCTACGGGGATGAAAATAAGGTATATCTGATTATCACTCACATACTCTCTTAACTTTTCATTGTTAGAAAGCACGTATGCAACTTCTTGAATTGGATTCATCATAAGCCTAACCCTTTCATATAAACCTCTTGTATCTTAGCCATAATCACATCCTTAAACTCATTCTCAGTTCTCTCTATGAAATGCTGTGGGCGTTGTTTAATCGTTCCCCAGTTGGTCATATGTACACGCCAAGCGACCTCTTTGTCATAACCAATGCTCACATACATCTCACCGTCTACTTTCGGTTTGGTGTAAACGATATGATCTTTTAGATGTTCATGTTTTCCACTTAGAATAGACTTGGGAGTGTTTTTTTCAAGTCCATCAGCATACATCTCAGCACCGATTTCCAACGCTGCTTTAGCTGCTTTGTTTGTTTTTTTAGCCATTTTATTTAGGTTTCTTTGCAGTTCATCAAAGCTTTCCAATCCATCACTGGCCATCACTTCACCAACTTTGCAACAATAGTTTGCAAATCAATTCTTTTTGATGTTGGGAGTATGTCTTCTATGGAGTACAATCTATCTTCAAACAATATCTTCATATCATTCTTAATCTCAAAGCGTTGAATCTGTCGAACGTTAAATTGAATAGTGTCCTCGTAAACTGTTCCAAGACTGTTTCTAACATCTCTAAGCGTTTGTTTAATTAACTCAGCAAAACACGAGAAAACAACCTCTGGTTTCTCAATGTTTTCAAATGATACTGGATCTTTTGTAGCAACCATTTTAACGAAAGAAATACGCTTATCAAATCTACTAAAATCCATTAGAATACATCCCTCTCAATTGCTGAATAATGCTTATGACACCAAAAGGAATCTCACTCAATGGTTTTTCTACCGCAGCGACTTTCTTTTCATACCAATGCCCAGTAAGCATAAATACAGCCAAATCATAGAGTTCGTTGTCTTCAAAAAAAGAATTATTTTCTTCTGATGTAATAGCATTCTTCACGTATATCATGGATGATTTCATCGTCAATTCAATGAATTTATCATCAAAATCATGATCAACCCTAAGAAAATTTTTCATTTCTTCAAGAGTCATTGCATCACTCCTTAAATAGAAAAAGAGGCCGTATTAACGACCTCTTCATTTCATTATGATCCAGTTGTACCTTCTACTACCACTGGCGGTTTAATTGTTACAAAATAGCCAGCCTTTTCATCTGCTTGTTTTGTATCAAAGCGTGTTGCAATTGATAGAACCTGACCGTAAGTATCATGATCAATCCATTTTGCAGTAACATCTACTCTATCAGCAAAGAACACTCCTGCTTTTAAATCACCGACAAACATCACCATGTCTCCTGCTTTAGTTCCCAGAACTTCATCATCCACAACACTTACAGGCTTTCCTAAGAATGATTTACCAGAAGGAGAAGTGATATCTTGCTGTAACAAATACTGCCCATTTTTATCCTTCAAGGTATCTAACCATTGATATGCAGACGCAGTCGCAACATAGTCACGTTTATAAGCTTGTTTTAAATCAACATTAATAATTTGTTTAATTCCATCTACATCAGAGACAGTTTTCTTACTAAAAGTTTTCAGTACGTTCGCTACAGCTCTATTTGTTGTAATACGTTTTGTTTGTTGTAAATGCTCTGCAATCAATGCAGTTAAATCAATTCCAGAATCATCAATTGACTCTTGAGAGATAGGCAGTTGACCACGATATGTTTCTACATCATAAGCCACTTTTTTGAATTCTGGTGTAGCAAGCTCTGGATTCTTCGCTAGTTCTGCAACAGAAACTAAACCATTTTTAGCATTTGAAACAACTGGGTATGTACCACTTCCAGTTTTAACAGGTTTTTTATTAACCATTGCTGCAAGATCAATTACATCTTCAGGCTCACGCTGTGGCGTTGTTAATACTTCAATAGGAATTACTGCTGCAGCACCTTCTGTCGTTAAACCATCTCTAACCTCGCTACCATAAGAACGGATAAATGCATTAATTTTGCTTCGTTGTTCCTCTAAGTGATTATTAATTACAGTGTGTTTTTGTTGTGCCATTGAACGTTGTTCCTCATTTCCTTTTTCTGAATTTGTTGGTTCAGTTGCTTCATCTTTTTTAAGACCAGCAATCTCTTCTAAGTCTTTAATATCTTTTTGCAACTCTGTGATTTCTGCTTGAATTGCCTCAATTTTAGCTTTGATGTCTTTTGCTTCGTCTAATTTTCCTTCTTCAGCTTTTCCTTGTGCATCTTCAATTTTGGCATTCATTTCGTCACGCTTTTGTTGAATCAATGAACGTTTTTCAAGTAATTTTTCTTTTAGCATTAAATTAGCTCCTTTAAATTAAAATAGAGCCCTTATAGGCTCATGTTTTTTAGTTTGATAATATCTAAATCGAATTTCATTTTTTCGATTTCATCTTTATTTGACTCTTTGATTGCTTGATCTAAGTTACGTGCATATACATCTGTATCGTTATACGCAGGATAAGTAACTACACTTACATCAGTAAGCTTTGAAATCTTCTTTATTCGCTGAAAGTATAATCCTGTAGTGGGGTTTTTCTCTCTTGTAGCACCTTGCGAAGCGATATTGAAACCAAAGGAACAATTGGAGATGTTACCTAAACGAATATTTTCATAAAGATCATTAGCATATTGGGTGTTCGGGAGACTAATTTCAAATCTTAATCCCACTTCATCAACATCTAATTTCAACGTTCCCGAAGAAGAACGCCCAATGATTAAGCTTGGGTTATGATCAACCAGTGCTCTAACATCACTCATATCAGTTCCATCTAGTGCACCAGGTTCAATCGTTTCAATGAAATCACCTAAAACATTTGAACGTGTATTAAACTTTAAAGCATAACCAGAAATCACTTTTGCTTCACTTTCTTGGCTTGATCTTATCTCTAGGCTTTCATCATTAAAAAGTCTAACTTCTGTTTTACTCAATCTGTCTCACCTCCTTCATCTGAAACTGAAGGAATAGGGAGACTTTTTGCTTTTGCTTTTTGAATTTCATCCATAATGTCAACATCCACATAGTTCAAACTCATAAAGCGTCTATCTCCATTTTCGATAGGTGCGATTCCGTATTCAGCTAATGCATCATTCTGTGAGTAAATACCGTTTTGAAGTAATGCAATGATATTTTCACGCTTTGTTTTAGCGTCCGTTTCTCTGAAACGTTTTGTATCAAATTTAAATTTTTTTGTTTGATAATATGGGTATATTAATAATTTGAAGTTTAACTCAGCAGCAATTGCCGCAAAATAATTCGAAAGGGTGTTGGTGAGGTAGTCAAGGTTTGCTTGCTCCAGGGATGTGTTAACTTGTTCAATACCAAGTTTATGAGGAGGAAGGCCAAATGCTTTTGCTATCTGCTTCGTTCCGTGTGAATAGTTATTAACAATGTTTAAAACTTCTGTGTTAATCTGCAATTGTTCGAAAGACATAGTTTCATCTAATACAAGGACTTTCTGTTGATTGTTTGTACCAGAATAGGCTCTCTCAAAGTTTTCTCTTGCCTTCTCTCTAGAACCATCATTCACAGCTGCCTTGGATAACTTTAAAATACCACCAGGGAGTGTTCCCTTTCTAAAGAAATCGATGTATAATTTTTTCCCAGCTTCTTGGCTTTCTATTTCATACTTTAAGCTTTCTAAAGGAGACCTTCCGGTAATGCCATCGAGTGTGAAAAATTTAATATGTAGCATATTATCAGCTGGAATCTTTCTTTCTGAGGAGTTCTTTTTTGATTTAATTGGATTGTGATAGTAAACTATTTCATTCAAATCTTTTGGCTGATCAATTCTAACTTCGCTATTCCTAAGAGCAATTAATTCAATTGGATTTCCATGTCTATCACGCATAATTTCTATAAACGATTGTCCGTTTAAAAGAGCGTTAGCAACCGTTATATACTTCAAGGAAAACCCTGAATAGTAAGTGTTGGGTCTTTCATTTAAAAGCTTGTACACGTCCTCAGATTCATCCTCGACGCTATTAGTAAGAACGGATATAGGTGATGATGCAATATCTGAAGCAAGTGTTGAAACAGCTGTGAAAATATCACTGTTCTTAATTGCACTTACAGAAGTATATGAAAGACCATCATTTCCTAAAATCGCATCTAGCATTCTATCATATGATCTATCCTCATCCCTCGTTTCAGTTCTAAAATTATTTGATCTAAAAAACGCCACTTATTTACCTCCTCTCTTCTTTTGGATTTATAAGAATAGCGATGAGTATTAGCATAGCTCCACTGACAATAAATCCAATTGTGAGACTTTTCATGTACGCTACCAAAAGAAAGAATACAAGTCCACAAAGGAAAAACAAAGTATGTAAATTGTTCAGTAAAAACACCGTTAAATTTTTGAAAGCAGCCCCAATTTTATTTAATCGCATCATTTCACTCCTATCTCATAACGCAAAGTTAAAGTTTGAATAGTAATCATCATCAATTCTATTTACATAATGATGCATCGCTTCATAATGAGCTGTTATTGTAGCTACTATAGGATCAATCTTCTCCCGATTCTTTTCCTTATCCAATCTAATAAGATCGTTAAATCGAACAGTAACAGCATTATTTATCGACATTGTTAATAAAGGGTTGTTGCTATGTAATATTCTTCTATCAATCACACACAATCGAAAATCAACTGCTGGCTGAGAAACAACCGTAGCCTTTTGCCTAACTTCTATTTGTTCATACTCTTCAAGTTCATTCAAGACAGTCTGAGCTAAAGCAGGATCAAACATAATTCCTTTAACAATCAAATCATTTTCTTCTATATGTCGCTTAATATAATCAACAACTTGTTTAGGATTGATTATTCCTGATTCTTTATCTGTGATCGTACAGTATCCTTGTTGTGCCAATTCTTCATAATTAATCTTATCTCTTTGACACTTGGCTTCTAGGCCGTATTTAGTCCCTACAAAAGAATGACTGTTTATATAGAATCTTTGCTCATCATCATTTAGAGGATATATCCAAGACACAGCAGCCAAATCATCAATTTTAGCCATATCAAGACCTATATAGACCTCTTTACCTTTAATATCTGGAGCCTTTTCTACAGCGCAAGCATCCCAGTCCTCAATTGGTATGTAAGATTCATTACTTATCTGTCTCCATACATTAAAATTCTTTACATATAAAGGGTTCATATTCTTCTGTCGTTTCGCTGCCTTCACGTCAAGCATTAAATTTTCAGATAAATGTTGAGAGTCAGGATCTTCTAATCTTGGATTCGATTTGATCCATGTCTCAGGCATATCAACTTCTTTTTCAACATCATCTTGCTCGTAGATAGCAATGAAATATTCATCCATTTGTTCTTCGCCTTTTAAGACACTTTCCAGCATTTGTATTTCTTTGTACATCGGTACATTAGGATTCAATCCAGCCGTACTTATAATCGCTAGTAAGGAACTTTTCAAACCTATTTGTCCAGACTTCAATACATTTAACATTTTCAAATCTTTGCTCTCGTGAAATTCATCGACAACTGCTACTGTTGAAGCAAATCCATCTAGCTTTCCTGTATCCGCTGCAACAGGATATGCCTTACTTCCTGAATATTTATCTTCAATAACATCATTTAGCAATTTCACATCTTTTCTGACCATCTTAGACTCTCTAGCAAGAATGGTGAACTGACCATGCATATAATCAAAGCCGTGTCTCGCTTGTTTCATTGCGTTAGATGCGAAAATGATCTTTCTATTTAACTTCGGGAATTGTCCAAGATAGAATTCTTTTCCGCCAATTCCTCCAGCAATTAAACTTTTCCCATTTCGTCTAGCCATAGAAATCATCGCTCGTTTAAATCGTCTATAACCATTATCTTTTCTTATCCAACCGAACAATGAACCAACAATCCATTTCTGGAACATTAGGAGTTTTAGGGGTTGTCCTGTTTCTGGATCTGAAAGAGACTCCATAAAATCAATTGATTCCTGCGCTGCTTCCACATCGAATGTAAACGCAAAAGCATCACCTTTGGATCTTTCAATGTCATTCAAATGCCTTCTACAAGCTAAAACAATTTTTTCACAAGCGATGATTTCACCCTTTACAACCTTTTCGGCATACAGAGTGGTTTCATCTAGCATTATGATTCACGCCTTTGTTTAAATCTTTTCATCGGATCTTCTTCATCTTCGTTTTCACCTAGTCCGACAATTCGCAAACGAGAGTCTAAAGTTAGTCCTAGTTGCCCAGCGATTCCCCTTATTTCTTTAGACATGGTATTCATGATATCTACAGAAGGGTTTTTCTTTTTAACTTCATTTCCTTGACTGTTCAACTCGAACATAATTTGTCCATTTAGAGCGATATCTTTTAAAGCTTCACGATATTGAGCGTAGCTGTTACAAAAGACAGCAAATAAAGTTGAGTCTAGTTCGCTTACAGGGAGTTTAATAATATGGGGATAAATTCTTTTCCATTCATTCTTTCCAACAGTAGACAGCCAGTGAGGGGGATTTTCATGGAGTGGTTCAAAATCTTTCAGCGTCTCTTCTTGTTTCTCTCTAGCGATTCTTTCTTCTTTTGTGATTTGTCCTTTTAGAGTTTCTGTTGTTTGTCTTGCTCTCGCCACCATCCCACCTCCTTTCGTCTGACACATTAATATCTTTAGTGAGCTAAAGCGATTTAAACAAAATAAAAAAGCTGCCCAAAATCTTTATAAAATAAGATTCCAAGCAACTTGGGATATGTATATGAGAATAAGAATTCAGGGGCAAAAAAGTAAAATTTCAACTTTTCATTTCAACATTTTAGACTGAGAAGAGGGTACGTGGATTATCTAAGCTTCGTATACCTACCCCGTTTAATCAAAGGGGGGACTTATCTAGCTCTTGTAAATACTTTTGACTAGTACGATCATCTTTCATCGCAATAAACTCTTCTACTTTCTTCTCTCCTAAGCTTCCTTTACAGCCCCAAATAGCCGCAGGAATTTTAATGTCATATTGACTATCTAACGATCTTAAAGTTTCTGCGTCTTCATCAAAGCTTATAAGCAATTCCTTCAACTCTTTACTCTTTTTACGAATGCTGTTTGAAGTATCTCTAATATCCTTGGCAAGTCCATTCACAATCTTTTGAACACCTTGATCATTAAGCTTCATACTTACCTCCGAGTTCATTCGTATCCAATTTAATTCTTACAACATCAACACTACCTTCCTCTAAATGTTCAATTAAGAATCGAGTGGGCTTCGCACCTGTTTCATCATCTGTTTCCCAGTCGAACGAAATCCTCGTTTTACCCTTAATTAAGTTACCTCCAATTCTAACCTCTGGAACACTGTTGTGATCATGTAGCTTAATTTCTAATAGAGGTTCAACAAAATCTTGCTTAGCTTCACTCCACATCTTTGTTGTTCTTCTACGATTTCCATTAGTAATAATGTTATGTGTTTTAACTGTTTTGAAGTTCACTTGCTTCATCCTCTCCTTTCCCAAATGTTATTTGATTATGATGATACTGACACAGCACTTCTAAATTATTCAAATCAGTCCGTGCGCTTTTATGATGCAATACATCTTTCAGTTCCATATACTTATGATGAACAATCAATCTATTGCTGCGATTACTCTTTCCTTCTTCTTTGCACATAGCACATCTAAAATGACTTTCAAGCAACTTAGCTTCTCTTAGTCCTTTCCACTCTTTTGAATGGTAATAGCTGTACTGTTCTTTATTGTCTCTGTTATACCTCACATCTTTGTTGTATTGCTTTTGCTGGTATCCTGTATGCTCATCGCAATACTTAGATGACCAATCAATTAAAACTCTACACCTTGAAGCGTTACATCGTTTTAATGGCATTACTCTTCATCTCGACCTTGATGCGATTCAAGAATACAACAGAGATAGATATCAACAGTGTTGTCACGTCTGTCATTGGTTCTTCGTTTAAATTCTTCTTGAGCATCTGAAAGATCATCATAGAACAATGTGAAAGGATCACAGAAATCATTAAACACTACAAATTTTGAATCCATAACTAAGTCCTCATCCTTTACACGTAATATTCTTTTGTATATAACATATTCCGTACATTTGCAGCGGTCTCATTATAAGTCATGCCTAATAAAGTTTTTGGAAATTCAATGCTTCCTTCTGGTTCATCTCCAGTTAAATAGTAATCAATCTCATATCCTCTTATCTGCGTTTTGTAAATTTCACCATCTTTATACAGTGTTTCAACTATTGGTCTTACATGCCCAAAGACGATCTCAGCATTGTTGTTCTTATACTTCTCGTTCTTGTTTTCAAAGTAAGCTTCAGTCTTCTTTGATTCACTCATAAACAAATTATCCTCTGTTTCTGCAATCATTTTATCCAACCTTTTTCCAACTTTTTTCTGTGCATCTATAAATTTATCTAATTGATCCATATGTTCTCCTCCAATTAATAAGAGAGAGCATCATAGACACTCTCTCCGTTATATTCATGTGTTTATATAGGGTTATGTATTTGAAGTTGTTAACGAAGTATTATCCTAATTCAGAAGGCGTTCTGTAGAGTTATAATGGTATTGTGGATTGTTTACTCATCTTCCTTTGACGCAAACACCTTATCATTCAGAAGAATAGCTTTACTCGCATGAAACCAAGTTGAGCCCATACATCTTCCACATTCCATGTCTTCGTCTTTGAAATAAAGATCACACTTTGTACAATATATACCTGAGTCTAATAACTTCTTCTTCATCCAATAAACATCTCTTTCTTCAGTTTCTTGATGAAGTAAACTTGGCCTTTACCTGTGATGCGTGGAGTGAAACTGATCCTTTCAGTCCCATCAGGTAACACAGTAATATTTTGCCTCGCTTCAATTACACCAAGATCCATACTCTTTTGAGACGGTCTGTTCCAATCTTGAGTTAGCAGATAACCTTCTTCTCTAAGCCATGCAAAGAATCGGTTTCTTCCCATAGGAATACCAGCGTTCTTCATCTGTGTTGCAAATTCACCTAGACTAATAGTTCCATCTGAGTTTTCGATTAATACAGCAAACTCAACCTTTGGAGCTTGTTCTTCTAATATACGTTCGTTATATTTATTCTTTTCTTGTTCACTCTTCAACTGAGTGGCTAATCTAATGATGAAATCAGGATTAGTTAAAGTTTCTTCTACAGCTTGTGGTGTTAAATATCCACCATGTTTACGAATTGCAGGAATAACTTCATGAGTGATCCAACGTTTAAATTTTCTCGCCTCTGGTTTACGGCTACTTAGAATTAACGCATATAAACCTGGTTCATTAATCGTAGCAAACTCTCTTTTTTGTCTGCCATCATTTAAAATGATATCAGCTTTTTCATCGTCATCAAGACGACTTAGTGCTTGACTTGGGTTTCCGATTTCTAAAACATCACACACATCTTTTGCTACAAACCATACTTCTTCATTCTTCACTACTGACCTTACTTGTTGTTCTTCGTAATTAAAAATTTGTTCCATTGAAATACCTCCGATTATTTGATTTGTGCAAGCAGAGAAAGCCCTTCGACCATTAAGGCGGGCTCCATCTCTTACATCAACTCATCTAAGCTATTGGAGGCTAAATTGTTTGCCAAGCGTATATCCTATTGAACATACGGTACGATAGAGCGTCTCACCTCTATCCCATTCCCTGTTACTCTTTTCTGTTGCTTGTCTGCTGCATCACAGACCAAAACAATAAAAGTCTTGCTTTCCATTGAAAAGTCACTTATAATGAACTCATCAATAAAGATGGCGTAAGTATGTTTAATTGTCCTTGAATTAAGCAGCGCACCGAACTATTGTTCAGTACACTTAAAACAAAAGGAGAATTAAATGAAAGTGTTGTATCAACTTGGAGGAGATGATTCAACCGTAAAAATGAGTAAAGGAAACTAGCACTACTGGCTACAAAGTTTTCGTGCGGCAACAAACGGATCGATCTTTACACTGTAGCTCCCCTTACTATTACGGAATTACGACACCACCCTGAAAACCTTGATTCTATGCGGTTTTCGGGCTATTTGTGTTTAAAAGTGTGTTTTTTTGTTTAAAAGCGTTCAAGAAGTTGTCATTTTGCGTATCAAACAATACCTTCATCAACCTCTTTCTCTCCTTGCTTTTGTCGATCTTTCTAAGAATCGAATACATTGTAGCTGGTTTAACTTTAAGCTTTTGCATCTTAAACTTGTAATATCTAAATTCGTCATCAATTACCAGATATTCTTCCGACTCTTTTTCGTTCTCTTTCATATATTTGTAAACTTTGTTTATTTTGTTGCACATATCTTCTATATATTTTTCAATCTTCTGTTTTTGATTTCTGTCTCCATCTGCTACCTTTTCTTTCACAAGTAAGTCAATCATATTAACCACTTCTTTATTTTTGCCCTTTTTGCCCCCTTGTGCTTTATCCAAATTACTCATTACATGAAATAACATATCCATAGGGCATTCGTGTTGCTCTGTGTTATCTGAAGTGTTAGAGCTAACACATTTCCAGAACTTCGGTTTCGGTCTTTTCTGTAGACCAAGAGCTTTCTCTACATTCCCGATTTCTTTCTTTATATCAATCTTGTAAAATTTCTTCGCCAGGTCAATGCAAATTCCAGATAGTACGGTCATTACATCAATTCTCTTTAACAGATAATCTCGCCCTTCTGTTTCACCCTTTGAAATCATATCCCAATAAATAGACATGCAATTTTGACCGATATTTGTTACTCGACCAATATTCTTTTGGCTTTCAGACAGTTGATTGTCAATCTTACACATGTCTAAATTGTTCAATCTATACGGAAGACTTTCTCCCTCTACACGATTCAAGCACACTTTATACTCACCAAAGCATTGTTTTCCAACTTCAAGTAGTACAGGGTGATCAAAAATAACCATTGTATCTGAGTCGTAGTCGCAGCCTGACAAAATGTCTTGTATCTCAAAGTCAATTGCGTTTACGCAAACAATGTTACGTGAGAGGTTAAAATATGTATCAATTTCTTTTACAATCTTATTCTTTACCACAAGAACATTTGAAGGCGATGTATTTGGGTTTCGAAAAGCAACCACTTCTTTTTCTGATTCAAACATCGTTGTATGTACTTCATTGCCTTCTAAAACTTGTCGCTGAGGTTCCTGACCAATTGCGTGATAAAGGTATTCAATTGGATTACCTAAAAGAACACAATAATCGCCTGGCAATCTAACTTTCCCTCTTTTTACATATTCAACGTGTCTATGTATTTCTTTTGATCGGAAGGTTTTAAACAAGTTTGTCTGAGCAAATTTTTCGTTTCTTCTATATACAGCAATCATCATTTCATGACAATTGATATCATTTTGTTTCTTTTCGATATGTTCTATGAATTTTTCTATGTCATTTTTCAAGCCATATGTATAATCAATTTCATATTGAAGAATGTCTTCAACGCCTTGCTTATGTATAGGTAAACAGTTAATCATTTGGTATGAAGTTTGCTGCAGAGTCTGATCTAATTCATTCTTTCCTCGTTTAGATTCTTTTTCATGCTTAACGACTCCCCACACATTCCCTTCTGATTCAATAAGGTTCTTCCAATGCTCCCACAAATCCAACTCAGAATCTAATACATTGCTAAATTTTAAGGCCTTTAATGATGTAGGAGTGAAAATGAATTTAACGTCAGATGCTTTCATCTTCTGTCCGAACATGTTTTCTAATTCCCAATGATCATATTCAATCTCTTTCGGGCATTGATCTTGAAGAAATTTTTGGATGTTGCAATTGAAAGCGGCTGATTTGAACATATGATTACGAAGCAGCATCATTGATGTACCTTTTGGAAAGAACTCTGATGAAAGTAAAGACTCTCCATCAAAAAGACTATTCGATACGGTTGCATTTTCTTCGACACTATCAAGGAAACCATTTTTGCCTGTTCTAATTACATTACAAACCTTTTCAAAATCACTCGTTTTGTCTTTGACGAGAAGGATATGCTTTGGATCAATATGTACAGTTGATTCTAATGAGCTTCCTACAAGTGACTCATAGGCCAGTAATCCAGCCAAGTCAACTCGTTGATCCTTTTCGAACGGAAGATACATCCTAGACCACTCAATCATTTTCTTATGTAAGGATTCTTTGATGAACAAGCATTGCCCTGTTCGACTCTTACTGCTTGATCGTTTATAGGCAACATATTTAACCTCTGAAATCTCTCCTGTTTTTCCATCAACCGTTCTAATCGTGAAGCCATTCTCGTAAAGAATTTCTCTCAACTCGCTAATTTTGACTTCATTTTGCCATTCAGGTTTATCCACTTTCGTATGTAAATATTCAATCTCACTATCTAGTTGTTCTTTTCGTTCCTCTTTTATTTCGGGATTATCTCGTTCCTTCTGTTTTTCTTTAATTTTCGTCTTGATCGAACGCACCTTTGTTTTAAATTTAACATTGATTACGTCACTACTTGTGTCTTTGTCTGAATACTTTACAGTTGTAATTTGAACTCCTTCTTTTCTGAGTTTAATGGACTCGAGACTGTATGGAATTAATCCACCAAAGTTTTTAGGAATATTTTTACCTCTATTCATATGTTCGTACAAATGACTTGCTTCAATAGACTGAATGTAAATAGGCTTGTTGTTCACTTTGTTTTGTTTAGTCAATAAATCATCCTCCAATGATAATCAATAAGATAAAATTCGATTCTAACGAAGAGCAATTTTTGCGATTCGTAGATACTGTATCTTCTATGTATCTTCTATGTATATTTATATTAGAATACTCTTCTATATACACTCCTCGCAGTGCAGCACTAACAGGAGTGTACCTCTGCATTTTCAAATTCTAGAACTGCATTTTCATTTCTTACCTCTGCATGTACAGGAGTTAGGTGAAAACCCTAATATAACGGCTCTAAAATGTGGTAGTGATTGTTCCATTTATCAAACACCAAAGCGTCATTTTCATCATAGTCATTATTTGTCTCTAATTTGTGTGACTTTATTTTCACAAGCTTTGCCTTCTTTAAAGAATTATTTGCGTTTGATATTGTTGTACTTCCCATCTTCAGCCTTTGTTGCAGGGTTTCAAATCCCACAAAGCAGTAATCCCTTGAAGCTAATTCTCTCTCGTTTATGTGACTCTTGTAATAGAAAGCTAATCTAATGCCATTCGAGTCTATTTGATCATTCTTGAAATATGTAAATATGTTTGGGTTCATCTTGCAGAACATTTGATCTTTTTTTACTTCTCCATTAAATATGACTTTCAGAGTTCCTTTGGTTGGGAGCTTCTCGATTTTATTTCTGATAAGGTTATGCTTATGTAAGGTGTTTAAACGCTTCTTCAATGTCCTAGCATCGCTGATTTTAAGAAGATTTTTCAGTTTGAGATGATCTACTTCCATCTCTTCTTCATTGAAATTTCTGAAATTCATATAGCAAAGGTAAGCGTATAGATGAAATTCCTGATTCGTTATGTAAAAATTTTCGTTTCTTATGATATGCGTTGGGACTTCAACATGGATTTTTTTAGTCAATAGGCATTCTCCTGTCTATGTATTACTGCTTAATAGGCCATTCTAGGCATTCTTTGGTTTCACTTCACTTAGTACTCCACTAACCTTTTCATCGTTCTCATAAAGCCAGAACACTCTCTGTTGCTGTGTAAATGCTTTGCACACTAAATTACACCCAGCTTCTAAAAGTTTCTTATGTACGTGATGCGAGTAGCAGAAAAAATATTTTGATCGCTTCATTCGTTTTCTCCTTTTCTGAATAAAATTAAAGTTTTATTTAAAATCTTTTGATGATGCACCTTCACCTGGCTCAGATAACATACGAAGGCTTTTATCATATTGTCTGTTTATGTATTTTGAAGCTTTCTTGATACGTTCCTCTTTGTCTGACTCAACTAATTTCTCATTGTCGTTTAGTTTCATAGTTAATTCTCCTTTTGTTTTATATTCAAATCGTTTTACGTGGAACGATATATCAAAAAGGCAGGGATTCAATCTCCCCACCTTTCTAATATGTAAATCATCCACCGTTGCCCATTGCTGCAGTTTTGATGAATTCGATAGCTTGCTCCGATGTTTGTCCTGAAGCAAATCCAACACTGAAAATTGCGACAGCTACGATTAAAAATAATGCTGTTTTCTTCATTTAATCACCTCCTTTCAATTGATAAGGTTTCTAGTGAGCAATAAGTTCCACTAGACTCTTGTCCGCACCCAGCCTTTCGATATTTCTTAGGGGTAGTTGGAGCGTGTACTTGTCTCCAGTGTCCTTAAAAAGTTTCACCGATTGACAATAACAATTAAAATCATTCATCAACAACCCTCTTAAAAAGGTATTGTAAGCTAATTCGTGATTGCTTGAATCCCTTTCGTCAAGCTGATTTAAAATTGCTCTAGCTTGATCATTACGCTTGTTAACAATATGATGGAAAGCCACCTCTTGCATGTCTGTAGTATCTCTTGAATCTAAATCTAACCATTCGTTTTCTTCTTTGTTCCATACATTTTCAAGCATCGCTAAACTTCTTTTGATTTCCCTTTTGTATTCTGAATTAGCATTTGCGTATCCTAACCCTTTGAAGAAGTTCTCTTTTGCTTTCTCGTAGCTTGTATAGATATATGAGTTACCAAGATGTAGACAGGCGAAAACAGCGAATCTATCAATCTTAGTTTCTGATAAAGCCATTCCTGCATTGAATCGTGCTCTTTTAAGCTTGTTCTGACTTACTGCTGCACTAGCACTCATAATCAACAGCCTACATCTATAGGAATCGTTAACGTAACCAGTTATATGAAGTGAATCCACATCGATTAAGTCAGCAATTTCACTCATCAATCCGAACTCACCTTTTGAACACAGTGGATATAAAAGCAAAATATTCTTAAATACATTCATTTCAGGTGTCTTCGTGTTGACCGATCCCACTTTATTCATCGCTTCAAGATACGTTAAATTACCGTCTTGAACCTCGCTATGAATTGAATAGATTTTATACCATTCTTGAGACTTTCCGTTGTGAGCATCCTTCATTTTATCCAGTAATGCATTACGTTCAATGTAATATTTATTTACATCTAAATATTCAAGAGCCTGTCTTGCTGCAGACTTATTTGGATCAAGCGTCATTATGTATTCTCCCATAACAACTCTTTCATTTGCTGGATCGATTTCTTTGACAATATTTATAATACTTTGAATATCAGTTGTTTCTTTTCTGTGGTCATTTAGAAATCGGTAAAAACCACTTCTATCCGTATAGCCTGCTATTCTTGCTAATTTCATTGCCATTGAAGAATCGTCTTCACACTTGCTTTTGATGAATGTTTTTAATTTGCTCAATCCAATATCCCCCTAGTTTCTTCTATATGAATTGCAAATCTTTATCTGTCTCAACATCAGCTGCTAGATCAAATAGCTTGATCATCTTGTTGATTTCACTCTTTGGGAGCAAGTCAAATTCTTTGATATGCCTGTTGTGCTGAAGCCATAATGGAAATCGGTCTAATAGATCTTCATTCTGTGCTATGAACTCATGCATCATTATGTTTTGCGCTAGTTGCCAAGATGAGAAGTTTTGCATATCTCTCATTATAAATCACCTCGCTTCCAATTAGGTGTAAATTTTTACGCTGAATATTTCCCATTAAAAATCGGTCTCCATCCCTCTACAAAGCTCATAGCTTCATCGAAATCTTTTTGTGAGATGTTCGAGTAGGCGTTCACTCTGTAAGCATCCTTTAAATTTTTCCATAGGGCTGAGTAAACTCTTCTTGTTTTTTCGTAAATAGATTTATCAATCATGCCTTCGTTCCACAGCTTATGCACACGTCTGTTAACAGCGTTTCTCATGGCTTGCTGTTGTGAGTAATCAAGTGTGATTCTTTTATCAATATCGTGTCGCAGTTGCTTTATGTCTTCTTTCATACCGTCAACATCTTCATTCAATTGAATCGTGATCTTCATGCTTGCAAGTAGGCTTTCTTTATCGTTCATTGCTTTCGGACGTTCCTGTGATTGGATATACTCTTTCATTCGCTTAAACTCTTGAATGAATCTGATTTTCGTCTGAACAGCTTCTTTTGTGTTGTAGCTGAATACAATCAATGTAAATGCTTCTTCGGTTAGATTGAATTTCTTATATTTGCGATGTCTATTAATGCCCTTTGCAGAATCGTTGATATAATCGCATTGCTCAAAATTGAGCTGTGAGAATTCTTCACCTGCATATTCCATCTGAGTTGCAATATCTCTCAAAACGTTTTTGTGTTCTTTATCAAACATCTCCGCAATCGTCACGCTGTCCGTTACCACTTCGTTTTCTTTTACAAATACTAATTTGTTTTCCAATAAAATTCCTCCAATTTGTTTTGTTTTTTTGCTTCCAACTATAATGTAGGCAAAAGTAAACGTTTTGTTATAGTTGGCTTTCGTAAGACACTCGTAAGACAGTTATGTAAAAAAGTTTATTTAATTTTCAAAGAACGAATTTAAAGCCTGTTAATCTAGGTTGTGTTGGAGTAGTGCCAGTCTATTTTTCTATTAGATATGTAGAAACTGTTCATTTGGATCACTCCGATTATGTTATAGGGTGTTGCTTATGTAATGTATTCGATTATTCTGATACTCCGTTAAACCAGTTAAAAAATGCTTTTGCTGGAATACGGTATACTGTGCCAATCTTATGCGCTGGGAAAAATCCTTTTTTAACAAGATCGTATGCCTGTCTCTTACCAATGCCCATAAAATTCTGGATGTCTTTTACTTCAAGAACAGACTTTTCAAGAATAGCTGTCAACAAATTCCCTCCTTTTCTTTTTGAACTCCCCTTGTATTCTCTGGGTGTAATCTTATAGTAATACTAAAATTAATTAAAGTCAACTTGAAATCAAAATTAAATTAAATCTACTTTCTAGTTAAATTGAATAACGTTAATTTAAGTGCTATAATTGATTTGCTTTAAAGGAGGAATTTTGAATGGCCGAAAAACTTTTAATGAAAATTGGGAGTACGATAAAACTAGCACGAGAACAAAAACAACTCAGAGCTGTAGATATCGCAGATGAGATTGAAATTTCAACAGCAACTATCAGTAATATAGAGAACGGGAAAATCGGTAGAAGAGTCAATGCAATTAGAAATTTGTTTAAATTGTTAGAATATCTCGATATCGATCCTGAAGAAAACTCAGATATACAGAAGTTTTTGAACACTGTTCACCCTACAATAATGTTTCAGCTGTCTCATAAAGATAGTGATAATGAATCTTCTCGCACTAAAAAAGAAAGCAAGAAGCCACAAGAAGTTGAAGCGCAATTAGTTTTTAATGTAACTTCACCAATCGTTGGCACAATGACTAGATTTAATATTAGAGTTGCTTCATTTATTGGATATAACCCAGGTGAGGAAACTGAGTCTGACAGAAACATGTATCAACTAGAACATAAAGCCATTGAAAAAGTATTTAACGAATTTTTTGAAGAAGAGACTTTGTTTGAACTCGAAAGACTGGTTAATGAGCAGATTGAAGAAGATTTTAAAAAATCACTGGAACGAGGTAGAAGGCTAGAGAAAAAAGGTTGGGAGACGAATACGAAAGGAAGATAATATGGCTTCTATACATTCATATGAAAAGCAAGGGAAAGAGCATTACTATGTTATGTATGATGTATATGTGAATGGCAAACGTAACCAGAAAAAGAAAAAGGGATTTGCAAAGATGAAAGATGCGAAGGCCTTTAAAGCGAAAGTCGAGAATGAGATTAATGAAGGAACATATATTGATCCATTAAAAATTCCCTTTTCTGAACTAGCTGAGAAGTGGTTAAAGAAAAGCCAGATAGGTTTATCTAAACAAACTGCAAAAACTTACAGGGTATATTTAGATGAGTACGTGTTACCCCAATTTGAGAACACGCCTATTTCTAAGATTACTACAGAAGATATCGATGATTTCATTAAGAGTATGCTCACTAAAAAGACGAAAAAAGGCAATATCGGCTATGCACCTGTAACGATTAAAAAAGCCATTGATATAATTAGTAGCTGCTTCAACTACGCAATAGATCATGAATATCTTAAAAAGAACCCATGTGACAAAGCAACACTTCCTAAGATGACAAAAAGTGAGACAAATGTTTGGACTGAAGACGAAGCTAAAGCCTTCCTGGATGGTGTTAAAGATCATAGGCTATACTGTCTATTTTATATAGCTTTACACACTGGTATGAGGCAAGGAGAGCTTTTAGGATTGCGTTGGAAGGACATCGACTTTAAACACAAACGTTTATCAATTAAACAAGTGATGTCGCATGACGCTAAAGAGATGTATCTAGGAGCTAAAACTGAAGCTGGTAATAGAAGTATTGACTTAGGCGCTAAAGCTCTCGTAATATTAAAGGAGCATAAAGCTAAACAAGAAGAAGAAAAGGTAAAGTATGCTGACATATATAAAGATCAGGATTTGGTATTCTGCACACAATACGGAACACCAGTGAACCCATCTAACATACGAAACAGAATAATGAACCCTGCAATAGAAGAAACAGGCGTTACCCAAATACGATTTCATGACCTGAGACACACTTGTGCAACGATTTTATTATTGAATGGCGCACCTGTTAAAGCAGTTAGCGAGAGATTAGGACATAGCAATATAAAAGTAACACTTCAAACTTATGCCCATGTATTGCCTTCAACAAGTCAACAGATAGCTGATCAAATGGACAATCTTATATAATCAAAAAAGGTAACAAAAAAGGTAACATTTTTTTCGTTTTTTAAAAATAACAAAAGATACAGCAAGACACAAAAGGGTAACAAACCCTTTGAAATCAATATTCTATAGGATATTGAAAGATATCAAGAAATATACTAGAATCCTATATATCGACTCTGGCAGCGTAGAGGTCAGCGGTTCGATCCCGCTATGCTCCATACGAAAAACCATTCTTGAAAGATCAAGGATGGTTTTTTTATGTATATATCTCTTACAGTTCTGTTTGTTCTTTGTTTTTTCTTAATCTTAATATCTTTATGATTCGGTACGTGATCACAGAGACATAAGCCGTGATGAGAATGATTGTGTAAGACAGAGGGAAATCGTTCGTCATTCCGTTATAAATGAAATAAATGAGTAGCCCTGAAAACATTATGACTTGGCACAGTTCTTTTTTCATTTTTCTCTCCCCTTATGAAAGCTTCAATGATTTGGTTGATTATATCATAAACGATGTCACTTCTTATTAGCTATCAGCAAGTAAAAACTCTCCACTTGCTGATAGCATGTTATGGATTATCACTTATTCTGCAATTGTTCAATTCTGTTCTTCGTTTTCGGTCCGTAAATTCCGTCTGCAACTAATCCATTCATGAGCTGGAATCGCTTAACCGCATTCGCTGTTTTCGGTCCATAATAGCCATCTACCCCGTTGTTTTTGGCTCCTTTTTCCGGATAAAAATACAGGGAAGATAATGCTTTTTGCACCGCTGTGACTTGAGGTCCTTTTGTTAAGGGTTTGGTTACTTTTAAAATGCTAGATGGCAGCTTTGACGATTTCTGTTTGGAGACGGGTGCTTTGTGGCTCAAGCTTTCTGCCTGAACTGGTTTTCTTGTGCTTTTGCTGCCAGTATGAGCTATGGCTATTCCAGCTTTAAACTGCTCCCACCGTCCGAGCAGTTTCCTTGGACAATCTTTCCCGCTCCAATGCTTATGAGGCACCACATTTGATAAAGGAATCCCGAAATCTCCCATCAGCTTTCGAATGAGCCATTGGGCGTTTTCAACTGCTTGTTCAAAGTTGCCCTCTGCGTTTTCACAAATCTCAATCCCAATTGATTTCATATTGCCGGTTCCTCTGCCATCCCCAGCGTGCCAGCCGTTTTCGTTTAATGGTAAATGCTGATAAATCACCTGATCGTCGACGGTGTAGTGCCAGCTGACGCCGGTACTTGAGCGTGCAACAAATGCTGCGTGACTCGCCGCATCTGCACCTCTTGCAGTGTTAGAGGTATTATGCACTGTAATATAGAACGGCTTCATCACGTTTCCTGGCCTGTTGCGATTGTGCTTTGGGATGTATGCTTGAATGATCTTTACCATGTTGTTTCTCCTTCAAATATTATTTTGTTAGCCCTCTTTGTTTCAGGGCATCTTTTTGCAGCTGTCCTTTGTAGGTCACATAATTGTTTTTAAACCAAGCGATCATTGCTGTGATCATGGTGAAAATCGTGGAACCTGCAATATAAAGTGCCTCTCCTGCGGTTTGCACTTGCTCCTCACTAATCGGCAAAACTGTTTGCCCAAACATTACAAGTGTTTGGTTGATGAGTGCAAGAAAAAGAAGCACTGTGCGAATCACAGTGCCTTTGTCGAATGTTTTCATGATTTTTCCTCCTATTTTAAATTCCGTTCAATTTTATCGAGTTTGTCGATGACGACGTCATATTTCTCACTAAACTTCGCTAACACTTCATTTTGCGCCTCGATTTGTGCATTGAGCTTATTTTCTCTTTCTTTTGTTGTATTGAGAACATAAAACAGAACCCAGCAAAAGAGAACGGCAAATGGGCCTTGTGTCATTAAGTTTTGGACGACATCCACTTCCAATGGAATCACCTTCTTTCCGGCAAAAAAATAAAGCCATTAGGCTTCGTATTTGTCTCCTGTAATGTCTTGATAGTCTTCTGCTGAGATCCAGCCAATGCTTACATAAAATGCAATATCCTCTGGGCCGTAGCACTGCCAGTCCTAAAATTGTTTGATATTTGCTACAGTTGGAAACATCATTCTAAATCAGCTCCTTTAAGCATGGTCAATAGCTGCTTTAATTGTTTTGATAATAAAGCATTTTGTTTCTTTAAAAGCTCTATATCACTTGGCTGGAGAGGTGCTGGTTTTAAGCTGTCTATATACTCCTGTGTCGCTGCTTCATACCATTGCTGTTTTTCCACATCAAATGCTGCTTTATAAAAAGATGGATTATTGGGTGGAGCAATTGTTGTACATTGATCTGGTATTACATAATTTCCTTCATCATCGATCTCAAACACTGCTATCGGTCTGACCAGTTGTACCCGATACTGGAACTAATACTACTAGGCCTTTAAAAGGCTACATTGCCTATAGCAGGAAAATCGACTATTCCAGAAGCGCCCGGCGCATAGAACGAGCAAGCACCTAACGATTTAATCCCGTTATAAATACAGCCGTCAGCAGGGATATTGACCAACTGGGACCCGTTATCATTTGTCATTTTATATAGCTGAGATTGATTCCATTTCTGCTTTTCTGTTTCGGATGCATGAGATTTTATATCTTCTATGTGCTGATTGATTTGCTCTAACAATTCCATATCATTAGAAAGAATAACCCCTAAGCATGTCATTAAACAGATCCCCATGGGCTTTGTCACTGGTTTTTAAAGTACGAGGTGTCTTTATCTCCATGTGATTCTCCTTTCACATTTCAGTTTTATTGAATTATCTTGTACTAAACTTAAAACCAAATGTAATAAACTCAGTGGGATTGACGTTATTTGAAGAAGATTGCACACATACATTTCCATCCTTATCTATTAATGTACGATGGAATTGAGGTACTCCTGGAGTCCCTATACTTGAAGCGACTCCTACAAAATGGATTGCCTGCTGCGGCCGATATTCTTCAGGCAAAATAAACACTGGGTTATTTCCTAAAATCCCCCCTTTTACAGCACCTACTATCTCAATTTCCCCTAAGAGATTCTTGCGATATTTCACTGGCAAATTAATAGGGTCATATTCCTTCCAATTGCTTTTAATCTCTTTAGGTGTTTCCCAAGTACCTTCTAATAGATCTGATAGGGTAATCTGCTTCTCCCAAGGAGTCCATGTTTCTGCATCCTGTTTACGAACTCTAAAGTACGTGTTTTTCCCATAAACAGATTCGTACGCTATTTGTATTAATGTATTGCCGTAACTCATGACCAGTAAAAAGACTAGATTAAAGGATGGTGGACCGTTTACTCCAGGATTATATATGAGATACATTCCTGTCTGAGTAAGGGTATTATAGTCTGTCTCACTAGCAAATCCATGATAAAAGGGCTTTCCATTATCTTGTGTAATTTTTATTAGCTGACCGTTGTCCCACCTTTTCTTATCGCTTTCAGTAGGCAGCTTTGTCCATGTCATAGATGTATGCCCGGCATTATAACTGAAAAAATAAGCATTACCTGAACTATCAATCGCAAAGCCAGATCCAATATTCTGCTCACCTACTGTCTGCAGACCCCTTATCGAGACATTAGTTGGTGTAGGAGAATCTTCGACGCCAGCAGCTGCATAAAATGTACATGTTCCTTTATCTTTAATCGCATCAAAGATCCTTGCATTGGCCGGCACATTGATTAGCTGATTCCCATTATCTGCTGTAATCTTATAGCTCTGCGAATCGTTCCATTTTTTCTTTTCTGCCTCAGATATATGTGGTCTCGTATCATTTGTATGGTTTGTGAGCTGCTCTAATAGTCCAGTATCATTTTCAAGTAATACTTTGACCATGTCATTGAACAAATCAGCATGCGCTTTATCATTTACCTCAAAAGGTTTTGGTTCTTTTATTTCCATTTAGCTTTCACTCCTTCGCTTTGAAGCTTGGATCGATCTCTTGTAGTTGCTCTAAAGTGAGCATCCTTTGCTGACAGCCTTCATTTAATTCTTCAATTGAACAGTCACCTAGTTCAATCGCTTGCTTGACCATTTTAGGTGTCACCCATTGAAAATATAATGCCATTACCCAATAATTCATGTTTCATTCTCTCCTTTAAATAAAAGGATCTGATTTTTTAGCGCCTGCAGTTCGTTCGTTAAAAGGTCACATTGGTGTTCAAGCTGTTTTCTCGTCAACTTTTCTTTTGCTACTTCCTGCGCTAGAAAATCAAGTGGAAGAGGTGGTTGATATTGTGGATTCATTTGAGCTTTCTCCCACCATTCTATCAATTCTTCAGTCGTTGGCTTAGGCACATCGAGATGCCATTCGTCTATATACGAGCCAGCACCGTCATTTCTTAGTTCAAAATCCCTTTGCGGTTCCGCATCGGGATATTTATACTTAATGGCTTCATATAAAATCATCAGAATCCTCCTACACTCTTGGGAAATTTCGTCCGCCTAATTCCATAATGTCGAAATAGTTGTACCAACCTGGATTATCAGATACATAGCGACTAACATCTCCGTCATATCCTATATATAAATAAATTTCTAAATAGTCACCTTTATTCGCCGGAACATTGGCAGCACCATATAGACCCACGCCTAAGCTCGATGTATCAGATGGGCTTGCGGGACTCTGTCGGTGATGCGCAATATTTTTATATCTTTTTCCATTCAAATAGATAGATAATTCAAAGTTACAGTATCTTCGAAAGCTATCAATATATACGCCTGCATTCACCAAGTACATTCCATTTTCTGGACAAATAAATCGATTATTCATAGTATCAAAATTGTTATGACTATCTTTTATTTTCCTATTAAAGAGGACTTTTTGGTTCTCCCCTTTGGTTAATAACTGCTTACCAGTTGTCCCAATATTGGTATGGAGAAAACCAGAGATTTTATGCCATTCTGTCCAGCCAGATCCGGTCCACCAATGCCTGCACCACGTACCTGTGCTATCAAAATAACTGCCTGCTTCGTTTCCAGTCCCATAGTAGTATTGAACAAATCGAAAGTTACTATATTTTTCATTTTTCACAAAGCCATATCTCGTAGGATATCCCGTATCATTGGCTTGGCCAATATCCATAAACGTAATGCCTATTGGATATTCCTCGCCGCTGACTGATGCATCTTGAATGGCTTGATCTCCTGTTAATTTGAATAAACTTTCATTTGTGATTCCTGCTATTTGTCTACTGAGTGCATTGTCATTCTCCACAAGTGTGTCGACCACCCGATTAAACAAATTAGCATGGGCTTTGTCTGAGGTTTCAAACGGTAAGGGTGATTTTATGTCCACTTTTTTTTCCCCCAATTAATAAATATCATCAATCTCAAAAACGAATTCGATGTCGCCGTCTTTTTGTTTGTCTGTCATGGTACGGATGGCGGTGAATTTGCCGGCTTCGTCGACAAGTGCCATTTCGTTGATGACTTCTCCTGCGAGTTCTCCTTCGGCGATTGTGCAGGTGTAGCGGATTTTTGCTGGTTCCATAAAGGTAAACGAATCAATGTTTTTTTGAACTAGTTCTTTTTTGAGTGTTTGTTCTGTACCGTCAAGAGAGATCGGTTTTCCATCCTTTGTTCCCCCGTTTCCGAATGCCATTTTGACGACTTTTGTGAGATTTGTTCCTTCTGCTCTTGCCTTTGCCATTTGTTGACGTGCGTACAGTGTTGTTACGGTTAATTGATCAGCCATTGTGATCCTCCTTATAGCTCTATTTTTTTAGAAGTTGCTGCTAGCATTTTTGACCCGTCAAGCGGAATAGATCCATCGAGAATCCAGTAGTGATCCTTGATCAGTACGCTGCCGTTCTGTTCATTTTGAACTTGTACTGGCAGGCGGAACGTCATCCTCTTTTTGGTGTGATGCGGAAGCTGGTTCTTTGCGTGCAAAGTCAGTGCTTGTGCTTGCTTCGTTTCATGCGCTGCCCCAGTCATGACATAATTCATGCGATATGTTGTTTCCGGCTCATGTTCAAGCGGTATTCTCATTTTCAACGAATGCCGAAAACGAGCAGGAACATCCGTTGTGCCTCGAATCCCGCTGAGGTAGAACGTACCATTTAATACAAATTCACCATTGAGTAAAATCGGGATATGATCGAAAAAACCCACTCTGCTTCGCAATGTGAGCCTCTGGTGATGTTCATTTTTTTCATGAACATCGGTATGATGGATGCCGGTAAACGTATACGCCAAGTGCGCTGGCTTTAACGTTTCAAGTATTTCTACAATATATCTTGTGTTTTGCAGATCATCTAGGTTCACACGTAAAGCGAAATGATAGCGATTGGTTGTGAGACGGATGATGGCACTTGGATTCTTGAGAAATCGATTCACTGATTTCTCTAATGAAAGATACGTGATCGGCGGAATATTCGACATCATATTGAGTAAGCGTGCCCTGCGCAGTTCAATTGAATCATCTGATTCCCGCTGCACCTTGAGCATTCTTTCCCACCTATTCAATCCCCACGTCGCTGTTAAAGGAAAGAATTGATCCGTTACGTCAAAAATAGATTCGTCCAATTGCTCAAACTCCGGCGCCTCTGTCTTTAGTAAATGATCCACTTCATAAATCTCTGTAAAATATGGCGGCAAGTAGCTTTTCATTTCATCCTGTTTGCTCAATAACCTTCACCTGCCTA
Source organism: Bacillus sp. SIMBA_154 (assembly GCF_046536015.1). NCBI lineage: Bacteria > Bacillati > Bacillota > Bacilli > Caryophanales > Bacillaceae > Bacillus > Bacillus sp. SIMBA_154. The sequence continues at coordinate 22,672 of NZ_JAWJBV010000016.1, read as the reverse complement.
AGACGCGGTATCTCAATGTCCTGTAATACTAGGTTTTTCGACTCACCGTTCAGTAAGACGTTTGCATAATCTGACACGCTTTCTGAATGGTACAGAATATCGTTTAATGCGGACATTCGAATGGTACTCTTTTCAAATGCGATTGATTTTAATAGCGATTTAACCTTTTCTTCTATTTCTTTTTGCGCTCCTTCAAGGGTCCAGTCCATTTGAAGTTCGACTGCCACTTCTATGTCGATATCCAGCCACTTGGCGCTTTCAACAGTTGCTTTTGAACCAATAGGAGCTTGCCCTTCTCCTTCTCCTTCTCCTGGCACTGGATCGATATACTCTTGTACCCTTTTGACAAGGAGATCTGATGCTACATCTAAATTGGCGTCTGTGATGACAATTTTGACCGTTCCTTCTCCATTCCAAAGCGGGAACACTTTCGCTCTGCCAACACCGGTCACTTCCTCGGCCCATTTTTTATAATGCGCTCTGTTAGCACTGACAGCCTCTCGCCTTGCGCGTATTAAGTATCGATCATATAAAGAAGCGTCATCTTCTTCCTCTTGTCCTGGTATCACCAGTTCTTTCATCATCATTGATTCAAGTCCTGGAATCGTATCAAGGGATAGCAGCGGCTGACCTGTTAATTGGCCATTTCCGGCTGTACCAGATGTCTCGCATTCCAGCGTGCCATCCTTCGAAACTTGGAAATAAACGTCTTCAATAAAAAAACGTGAGCCAGCTGGGATGTTGATGTTCTCTGGCTGAATGGATGCTGACCAAACTGCTCTAGTGGCTGGCTTTCTTTCAATCCCTACTTCAGCAGCCCGTCGATCTAAAAATTCTCCCTGCGCTGTATCAGCAAAGACAAGCTCGAATACTTGATCAAGCCAAATATAGGACTGTGCCAGTTCAGCAGCAGCAGGTGCCAAGGCATTCCAAATCACGCTGTTTTCTCTTTTATCCACGTCATCTGGCAGTCTGTCTAGCATTCTTTCCATCAATGCTTCATACGTTTGTTCCTCAAACATCGCCCTCCATCACCTCCTCTATTTCTAATGTGCCCTCATCTGTGACGATGGCTAGTTTGACATGAAACGAGTCATTTTGCTTCGTGACCTCTATCTCTTCAATATGATCAATCCGCTCGTCAACGATCAGTGCTTCTTCTAGCAATCTTGGAATCTCCATTTCTTTGTATTCATCCGTGGCTTCTGTATCTGTCAAAAGCTCCTGAATTTCAGTGCCAATGTCGTGGCTGTAGATAGGATGTGCATAACGCTCTGTCCGCAATGTCATGTAAATGAATTGCCGGATCGCCTCTATGCCTGAAATGGTTTCGTTTGTCAGCCTGCCATGTTCAAAATCTAAGCGATACGTCTTTGAGGTTTCCACCTCTTCGTCTTCTTCTGTTTCCTCGATTTCTTCCTCTGGTGAAAGTGCCACGTTCATCACCTCCCTTACAATTTGTCGATGATGTAGAAGGACTGCCCTCCTGCCATTGCGAGCACCATAATACTGTCTCCCGCTTTTAGTTCATCATCCTCACCCTTATTTAAGCGCTTCGGCCAAATAAGCAATTCTTCTGGAATGATCAGCTTATGATTTTCATTTAATCGGATATTAAGTGGTGAAACCGCCGTGACTTCACCAATGACAAGATCAATTGGAGAGGCAGCGTCTACGGCATTAACTGCTAATCGTTTAATCGCTTCACTGAATCTCACGCTTGATCACCCTTTGGCATGGAATTTTTCTCAACAACATCAATGGTCATGGTGTGTTTTACTCCATTAAATTCATGCTTGTCTTGATCGATCCAGTAGGTTTTTTTTACGTTGATTTCAGGGATTTTCAAATAGATTGGGAGACCGCTTTGCAGTTCGGGAATTCCTAGCGCTTGTATGCTTTTCACTTCTTGTTTAACGCCTTTCTTCTCTGATAACCGTACTTTGGCTCTTTTTTGAAGCTGCGGCTGGTTGATTTGACCTGTTACCGTCTCAACATGCTGTAAAATGCCGTATTTACTCTGACCTGCTTTATCCTGTTCGATCACCACAAGATCTGATTTGCTGCCTTTTTTCTTATTCTTCCCCTGTTCATCTACAGACGTGCGCATCTTTACGCGTGTTGCTGTCTCTTCAATGGAGGTGCTGTACTGATAACCGATGAGATTGACGCCAGATTCAATGACCCATACGTCCTCTGGATCGGGCCAAGCTCTCAGCCCCATCTTGCCTTTAGCAGAATAAATTTGATAGTTTCTGCCGGTTTGCCGCTTCGTTTCTTTCAATGCTTTCAGAATGATGTCATACAAGCTCGTGTCATTTTTAAAGACCAATGATTTCATGACATGTCCTGTATTTGCGATGGAGGTCATTGGAATTTGAAAGTCAGTTCCAATCCGTCTCAAGATTTGATCTGCTCTTTGATTCGAAAAAATATATACATCTTGGTTTTTCACTAAATATTGGAGCATATCGTATGCGGTAAAGGTCAGCTTGCCTTCAACAGGTGTCCGGGAAAACACAATGCCTCTGAACAGTTCTTTTCCTTTCCATTTAAAAAGAACCGTGTCCCCTTCTGAGACACGGTAATATGTTTGACTGCCTTGCTTTGTGATAATATTTGCCTGAATAGAGCGAGGGGCTTGATATCTTTGCCCCTGAAGTGTCACACTCTCTGTGACAAGCTCATACATGGTGCCGCTTCTGATGGCAAAAAGCTCAATCAATGTCAGCCCCCCTATTGTGGTATTTTCAATTTTTGTCCAGGAAAAATCCAATGTCCCGGCTGTTTAATATTACGTTTACTTCGTTTAATCATCGCTGCTTTATTCGCATTCCAAATACGCCGCCATTTTGTACTGTCGCCATAAAACCGGCCTGAAATGGCCCACAAGGTATCGCCTTTTTTGACGGTATACAATTTTGGTGGTGATTTTGAGGGTCTTTTCTTTTTGGTTTGTTTCGCTTTTTTCTTTCGTTTGATTTTCCTAGGCGAAGCGGTTTTGTATTCCTTTAGCTGAATCGTAAACTCACGATCACCAATATCATATGACCCTTCCTTGTGGGTGAAGCTTTCAATGCTGCACGTCATATTGATTTTTGTCCCTGTAACAATCAATCGCACGGACTTTTTCGAACGCATCATTCGTTCAATTTTCGCTATCGCATTCTCTGGTGATGGAATGCTTTTATATTCAGCAATCGGCGAATATTTCTTAGGAAATAATGATGTGAATGATACTTGTTTAGCTGCTGGTACATCAATAAAGGTCAGTTCTCCAAAAGAGGCGACCTTCACTGTTTCATTTTGTACATGATTTGTGATTTCGAGTTCGGATGGAAGGACAGGGAATCGCAACTTATCCTTTCCTTGGGAAATCCACAATTGATACACTGACTTACCCATCGATCACGACTCCCTTCGTTCCTGTATGAAGCTCTACTTCCAGTTCGTCTACGAGCATTTGTCTAATTTTTTCGACAAACGATTGCTGGTCTTGTCCATTATGGAAATGCTGATCTCCATTGAATTGAATGGTGATTTGTTTAGTACCTGACGATGTTGTATTGCCAACTGACTGAGCTGAGGTCACTTGCTGCATCTGTGATTCTGGTAAAGGAGCAGATGCATTTGATGGATCATATACTTGCATCCCAAGCGCCTTGGCTGCCTGCGTCAATAAATATCTCCCGCGAATGCCTCTTTCTTCTGGAATAATCCATTCGCGTTTGTTCCCTTCACCGACTCTAGCTACCTGCTCCTTCGTAATCAGCCCGCCATTTGCGTAGCCTTTATAAGGACCGCCTCTTCTCATACTCCGTAATCCCGGCGTATTGAAGACTGTTCCATATCTGCCCTTAATGTAGTTAATGGCTGCTACGGCATTATGAATTGGGTTCCAAATATCATTCATGCCTTTGCCTTTATTGGAGTTAAATGTTGGTCCAATGGTCTGCATTAATCCTTTTGACGGCGTTCCTCTCTTGGCGTTAGAATCCCATAGGTTGATCGCTTTCGGGTTGCCACGTGACTCGTTCTGCGCAATGGTCATCAAACCAGGTAGCCAGCTCATCGATGTACCGGTTGCCGTTAAAGCAGCCATGAGCCATTGCTGAACACTGAGACCTGAAGCACCCATACCGCTGAAGGCACCGATTAATGAACCAGCCTGATTTTCAGCGAACTTTTTCACATCAATTGAATCAAGACCTTTGACTACACCAATCGATGCAAATTTCCCAAGACTCATCATGACACGTGAAGGTGAATGAATGTCTAATTCTTCTCTAAACGCCTGCTGTACTTTCTTCGCCATTTCTTTGGCAGCTTGTGTGACTTCACTTGCTTTCGAACGCATGCCGCTGTTGAAGGCATCGATCATTCCTGAACCCCAGCCTGGTGATTCTTGTTTTGCTTGCAGGAATGGTTGTTTGACGTGTTGATCTACGTATTGGCTTGTGCCAATTGATGTGGCATTTTGACCTGTTGCAAAACCAGTAACAGTTCCAGAACCCCAATTTATTGAGGCTGTCATCACTTGCTGATAGGGTGCTTTTACACGATTTTGCAAAAAGCTATCTGTTCCTGTTGGTGTCATCTGCTGACCATTCGCAAAAGCAGAAACCGTTTGCTCACCATAGTTTCCTGAGTCTGATGTCAATTGACCAAATGGCTGCTGAATATTCTTTTGCTTCCATTGATCAAGAGAGATCACTTTATGATTTAACCCTTGTTCAAACTCGTTATTAAATTGCTTACCTATGCCGGCAGCTTGAATGTTCCCATTCATTGAGACCGAGCCGCCAATTGAACTGACAGAAGATGGCGAAGTTGTAGTAGCTTGGGAGCTTGACACTTGATTTGCTGCACCTCCGCTTGGCACAACAGACATTCCAAGGTGAGAAGCCGCCTGTGCAAGCAGCATCTTCCCGCGTCCTCTGTTATTTTGAGTCGGAATGACAAATTCATTACCAGCTTCACCGACCCATGATAAGGTTGGCTGGGTGATATAGCCTCCTGTGGCATTAGTATCAGGTTTAAAATCTTTGCGTCCGTTGTTCCTCCCTTTTTCAAAAGCTTTTTGATTTTTTTGCTTTGCCACAACAACTTTCCCAACAATTTTTCCACCTGTACTTTTGATTAAATCCCATGTATCTCCTAAAATATTTTTACCCCAAGCCTGTACATCACTCCACTTCCTTGACCACCAGTCTCTATTAAATAGAGTAGAAGAAATAGTTGATTTTGCAGTTGACCAAATTGTTTTTGACTGTTCCCACTTACTTTTAGACCAACTTTTTACGTTATCCCACTTCTCCCCCCACCAATCTTTATTAAAAACAGTTTCACTAATTTTCCCTTTAATTGAATTCCATATCTCAACGGCACCATCCCATTTTTCTTTGGTCCATTCTTTTACGTTATCCCACTTCTCTCCCCACCATTCTCCGTTGAAGACGGTCTCACTAAGTTTTCCTTTAATAGAATCCCATATTCCAACTGCACTGTCCCACTTTTCTTGAGTCCATTCTTTTACGTTATTCCACTTCTCTCCCCACCATTCTCCGTTAAAGACGGTCTCACTAAGTTTTCCTTTAATAGAATCCCATATTCCAACTGCACTATCCCATTTTTCTTGAGTCCATTCTTTTACGTTATTCCACTTCTCTCCCCACCATTCTCCGTTAAAGACAGTGGATTCCAAAACTCCAGTAATGTACCCAGCTTGTTCCGCCCACCATTCTGAATTAAATAGCGTATTAGATGCTGTAGTTTTTATATCTTCCCATTTTTCACTTAAGTTCCCTAAAGAATTTTCTGCGGAAGTTTTAACACTTCCCCACTTCTCACTCCACCATTCTCCATTAAATAAAGTGTTTGAAATATTCTCTTTTAATGTTGATGTATCAAATAATTCCCCTAGTTTCGATCCACCAAAAGCTCCGGCTATGCCTCCAGCAACACCACCAACAGCAGCTCCTACAAGTGGTATTGGAATTAGGGCTTGGCCAATTGCAGCTCCGCTAACTCCTCCTGCAAGACCTCCAGAGAAGCCACCTACTTTTTCTCCAACGTTTTCTTTCGTTGTTCCTATTAAATCTGTTGCACTTAATAAGTTCCCCAAGATAGGCACTCTCTTTAATAGCTTGCTACTTCCTCGACCTATATTTTTAAGTGCATCTCCTAACCCACTTAATCCTCCACTACCTTTCATCAAACCAGCAAGCCCCGCAACAGAAGCCGCTATACCTGCGCTTTTCTTCAGTCCACTAGGGATTTTACCAAAAAGCTTACCTGCGTTTGTTTTCAGTTTTCCTAATCTATTTGGAGGTCTTCTATTTCTTTCTACTCTAGTTGTACCAGTTGGATTTGTTGGCTGTCTTTGCGAACGACCATTTCTATTTTTAGTTCTAGTAGATCCTCTCCTGCTTAATCCTCTAGCACAACAAGGGCAACAACTATTACGAAACAAACCTTTTCCACTCCGCGGCTGCGGCTGAGTTTTAGGGGCTGGATTTGTTGGTGTTGGCGCTGTTGTTGGCGCTGCAGGGGTACTGTTATTTTCACTTGATTGGTTATTTGTACCGAAGAGGCGATCTAATCCACTACTCACCAATTGATCTAGCTTTTCTTCAAAATTAATTTTAATCTTCTCACGGATTCGTCCAATCACTTCTTGTTTATACTCATCCATTTTCGTTTCGATCCAAGGAAGTGCCTTATTGTCCCAAAAGTTTCTAGGACTCAATTTTTCCTTCAATTTATCTGAAACGTCACCTGCATACTTTTCGATTTCCTTTATCGCCTTGTTTCCCAAATTCCTCAACCAGCTTTGTTTGTTTTCATTCGTTTTCGTAGCGGCTGTTGCATTAGGTTCCTTTTTTATTTTCTTTTCTTTAACAACCGAGTCGGCCCGATCTCGTTTTTTCAACTTACTCTTTGCATTGTCTTGAACAGACACTTTGATTTCGTGTTTAGACATCGTCAAGCTTTTTAGTGTCTTTTTGATTCGTTGAATCGCAGCGGTGGCTTGATCAACCGTGTTTAATCTCATATAGTATGTTCTGTTCATGAGCTGAAGGATTGATTTTTTGATCGATGATATTTTTCCTGACAATTGATCGTTTAGTTTAAATGTCATCAGAAGTGGACTTGTTCCTGCTTTTTTCAAGCGATCCATACTAGACTTAATGAAATCTAATCCCTTTGCTTGAATGGATATGACAAGATGATTTGGTATGTTGTTCAATTGATTTGTTAATGATTTTAAATCACGATAGATTCCTTGATCTAGACTTATCGATAATACTGAAAATTTACGCATCGATACATTGAAGTTTCTTAACTTCTTTTCATCCATTTCTAGGCTTATTTTGATCGGTTTTCTAAAGGGCTTGAGCTGCTGTTCAAACGTTTGAAACCGTTTCTGAATGCGTAAAAGCTTCTTCGACACTTTGTCTTCTAATTCAAATCGTGCAGTGAGTTTCGCCAGTTTATTTCCCTCCTTTCTTTGCTTCTTTTTCTAGCATTTCTAGTTTGTAGCCGATGAGTCCAAATAAGAAGGCTTTGAATTGTCTTGGTGCTTCGTATAAATCAAGGAGTTCAGATGGGGAGTAGTGAAGCTCGTGCATGGCGTAATATAAAAACACCGCTTCCTTATCCCCATCTTTTATTAGTTTTTTGCTGCTTCTTCTAAATCTTCAATCTCGTCTTCAAACCCATTGATTTCGATGGCTTTGTTTAACCAGTTCGCATATTCCCCGCCAACAGACAGTACACGCTTTGCTACTTCAACAGGATCTTGTGTGCTGTAGGCTTCTCTTAATTCCTTTGAGCGGAAATCTGGATAAATGGTGGATTCAATGGCAATACGTGCATAGAAGCGCTGACTGTCTAAATCTTTCACGCGTCCTCTGCCTTTGACATTTTTGAACGTTGTGTTTTCTTTTTCTAATTCATCAATACGTTCAGTTGTAATTGCTTTGAAGACAAAAGGAATGACATTCCCTTTTTTATCAACAAAACGCTTAGAAATCAGCACTTTGACTTCTTCCGCTTCGACTGTTTGTCCTGGCATAAAAAATGAAAGATCAAATGTTTGTTTTTCGCTCATGTTTAAAAACTCCCTTTGTTATGTTTTTTGAATGCAAAAAAGCACATCCATTTTTGAATGTGCTTTCCAATCTTTTCATGTATAATATTAATCGTACAATGGAACGGCTTGCTCAAGGGTGTCTGGCTCATCCCCGATAGGAAGGGGGTGATGCTCATGTCAACATTTCAAGCGCTTATGTTAATGCTTGCATTCGGGTCATTTATCATTGCCCTGTTGACGTATATAGACAAAAAATAGACTCCCCCTTGAGCTTTGGTAGGTAATAGGGAAAGTCTATCCTGAAAATCCTATTCGATTAGCCAGCCCCTTGAAGGGCCTCATTGTACATTGCCGGGATGCGCCAACATCCTGGCTTCTTTTTATTGTATGCAAATTACTTTGCATGTAAACATAATTTTCTGTTCTTGGAATGCTTTAAGAATGCTTCCAGAATGCTTTGAGCATTCTAATTGCATTATAACACATTCCTTTTTAAATTCGCCAATATTACTTAGCGAATTCACTCGTACCAAATAACGAATTAAAAAGAATTCTTCAGCTTCTCAGGCAGGTCAAAATCCTCGAATGTGAAAGGAACTTCTTCTTCAAGTGCCTCTGAATCTACATCCAGTCCAGCAATTTTAGCTGAATCAAAGTTGACATCAAATAATGTCACACGCTCTGTGCCTCGGCCAGATGACTTATCTTCAAGCACAGCTTGAAGAGTGAAATAAGGATCTTCTCCTTTTTTCACATAGTTGAGCATTAATTGCACGAAACGTGATGTGACTTTATAGAACGTCGCAGTTCCTGTTCCGTTTGCACCGGTTGTTTTATGACCAGTCATTCGGCGGCCCATGACATTGACTTCTGATTTGTTTTTCTCCACATTTGCTTCGAAGGTTTTGATAAATGCAAGCTCCTCACCTTCTAAGAAAAGACGACCTTCTTTACCTGAAATAGTATTTTGCGCTTTAAAAGCCATCTTACTTCACCTCCACATTGAAATAGAATTTTTCTGCTGCATCTACTGGTTGAACCGCTAAATCGATGATAAATCCATCACGATCTTCATTGAGACCAATCACGATATCTGTTTCTGAGTTAAAGCCTGTAATGCCGCTGCCATCTTGAAGCTGTGTGAGATACTGCGTAATGAGTGTTTTCACAAGCTGCACACCATCATCTGATGCTGGAATGTCATTGCCATTGGCTTTACGTAATTTAATCAAATTTTTCAATTCAAACGTTAAATCATTGTTAATCGCATCAAGCACACGAATGATTTTGTTTTTCGCCATTTGCTGGTTCTTTTCAGCCGTGAAGCTTGTTAAGGAGTTAATATCTTTTTCAACGCTCACAGTACGGTCCCGCGCATCAAAGGTGAAAAGAAACTCCCCTTGTGATAATCGGTATTCTACTTGATCATTATCAAGGCGTTCTAATGTATCTACTGCTCCTTCGTATTCAACAAAGGTAAGTGACTGATTGAAGTTCGCTCCTGCACTTGCACCTGCGACCCATGCTGTTGTTTGTGCAGGCGTCAGTTCTGTTCCGTCTTCTAGAACAACACCGCTTGTGACATTGATGATCCCCTCTTGGTCAGCTGCATAATTGGCGACAACCCCTTGCACCTTACGTCCTTGCTTATCGCGTAAACGCTCGATAAATGAGGCAAAGGTTGCTTTTAATTGCTCGCTATTATCGACCGGAAGAGCAATGACATCAAAGTATTCTGTTTCGGCTGCTTCTAGGAAAGCTGTGTAATCTGCAACACTTGCCACACCATTTTTCCCGCCGCTTAGTGCCACACCAGCTGTGATAACTGCTTCACCTTCACCAGAAAATTGAACATATTTGTTTTTCACAAGATCTTTGACATCAGTCACAACCTGCTTATCGACAATATCTGTTCCAAGATAGGTGATAACGTCGCGCTTTGTGCTATCAAGTACATTTTCTGCGACTTGTACTGTGATCTCATTTCCTTTTAGGCCGCCATAATTTGCTGTAACCACAAAATGTTCAGCGATTTCGGCTTTGGCTGGCTCCCCTTCATTTAAGCGGTAAAGCAAGACTGTTTGTGCTTTTTTCTTTGCTTCACGGAAAAGAAGGAGTGACTTATCATCAATGTTGAGTCCGACCTTTTTATTTAAGTCTTCCATATTGGAAATGGAAATAAAGGTTTTTGGTTCTCCCCAGCTCATCACAAGAGGAAGTGCCACCGTACCTCGATCGCCTAAAGTAATTCGCTGCTCTGCTGTTGTTTTAAAATTAAAGTAAATGCCAGGACGCTTTTTCTCTGTTCCTGGTGTAAAAGTGCCTCCGTTCATCCTTTAAACCTCCTTGGACAAAAAAGCATCAATGTGCTTCTTTGCTTCTGTTTTTGTAATTGGTTGATGCTTGATATAAAAAAGAGCACCTTCAAGGATTTCTGGTTTTACCCCAAAAAGATCCTTACTGTGCTCTTTTAAGGCTTCAAATGAAAAGCCAAATTCTTTTTCTTCGCCAGCTGTTTGATCGAGCTGTGCTTTTTTAGTCTTGCTCACGTTTGATCACCCCATCTGAAAAATTGATATTTTCAAGGCTTGTCTGTTTGTCTCGGTTGTACCAATAGCTGCTATCCCACGTCAGGACAATCGCTGCTACGCCTTGATCTATGATTCTTGTTTCCACTCTTTTTATGCGGACATAATCATCAAGCACCTCTCCATCTTCACTCATCATCTGAATGATTTGACGATCAGCAAGCAATGCATCGACGACTGTTTCTGCTGCATCATGCGCTTTTTCTGTATCGATATGAAACACTTTCACTTGCAGCGAATAAGATTTCATAAAGGTAGATATCGTATCTGGACCGCTGATGACTGTCACTGGCGGCACATAAACAGACGGAACTTGAAAGCGCTCTGGCAGAAGACGATCATACATTGTTACAGGAAATTGTGTGTAAATAAAATGCATGATTGCCCCGACTTCTTGATTCATTCAATCACCTCCCAAAATGTCGATCGATCCAGCTTTGAAGCTTCCGATCTAGCGAATGTTCAAACATTTGCTCATAGAGCATGACAGCATGGTCCCAGTAGCCATTTCCATTCATCCATTGAGATGCAAGCATCATTCCTGTACTTGCATTCGGATCATATTCAAAGCGGCCACCAGCCCACCTGCCAGGGACCCATCTTCGCTCTCCATTTGAAGAAGTGGCATGTCCGTCATTGACGTATGAGGCATAATCTAGCTGCGTCCCCACTTCAAGCGTGAGACCGTCTCGTGAGATGAGGAAATGATTCTCCTTGTCACCTTGCCTAAAGGAGCTTAGAAGCCGGCCTGTATCGACAGCATTCTCCTTGATTAATTCATCCTGAATGATGTCTAAAAGCTGCAAGCCCTTCTCCTGTAACCATTCTTGATACTCCGCCTTTAAGCCGCCATCACACGCCGTCTTCAGCTGTGAAAGCAGCCGGTCAAGTCCATCAATTTTCATAGATGTTCCTTCCTGACTGCCAACACTTCAATGTGATGATTTTTCACTATTTTGGGCTGCTGTAATTTGAGTGAAACCCCGTTCCATACTATTTTGTCATGCAAGCGAATATCACTTGCTAAAGGAAAATGGACAAGATAGGACTGATAAATCACTGTATTCGGTTCTTCCTGCACGAGTGACTGGTTTTTTTCTATGACATAGCAAGAGAGATTTCTCAAGCTTGGCGCATCAGGATAAGTGAGTGTTATTTGCAAATCTCCAGGTGGAATCCCGAATTTCCCGCGGACAGCCTCCTCGTGTTCAAGGTGAAAAAGATCACAGCGATCCGTTAATAAAGATTGATAACTCATAATGATCTCACCTTTAATTTGGCACTGCCGCCAGTGAGCGATGGTTCAATGTAATCAACAAGCAGGGCATATACATAGGGCCTGCCTTTGACTTGTTCAGCTGCCTTCGCATATGAATAATCGCCCATTTTTTCTGACGTAAAGCCTTTCATCATAGATTCATCATCATTCAGCATGGCAAAGTATTGGGCCATTTTTAATAATGCGATCCTTGCTTTTTCAGGGAGGGGCTGATATTTTTCGTTTGTGAAATCGTGACCTACGATCTGAAATACTGCAGCTTCTGCTTCGATAATATCTGCTGTCAGTCTCTCTACAGATCGATTTTTCACACGATCAAATACAGAATAGGCTTGTACTTCCTCAACAGAAATAATCATGGCCTGCCGTCACCTACTCTTTCACTTTCATCACTTTTGCTACAGCATCCTCTTCCTCAAATTTGCTGTCTAGCTTCGCTGTCAGGACAATAATAAACTTACGGCTGCGAATATCTTTTTCTACTTCAATACGAATATTGCGAGAAAAACCTACGATAATGTTTTTAGGGTGTGTCAGTAAAATATCTGATACGTCTGTTCCTGCTTCGTCATATGGCTGCATATTGGCAAGACCTTTGACCGGGACACCAAACGCAGAGGAAAGTCCGCCTTGAATTGCCGCATCTCCTAAGCCGGTCTGACGGTTTGCTACTTGATCCTTCCACTCGACCTCTAGACTTGGAGATGTGTAGAAACGGAAATCCTGAGGAACACGTAAATATTTTGATGGCATCGCTTTATAGGCTTGTTTGAACATTTGACGGCTAATTTCTGCTCCATTTGCATCTACAATATGAGATACTGCTTGTTTTCGTACGCCATCCATTTGAGCTAAAAACGGATCTGATGATGTTGTATCTCCATTGACGATCAGCTCTTCAATATCTACCGCCGCTCGTTCTGCCAGCATTTGCATAACGGTCTGCTGAATCCCGTCTTTTTCAATATTGTTTTCAATGCTGTCGTAGGTCATGTGAATTTCTGCAATGACCTCTTTCGCATTTAGCTGGACAGTGCTTGTCGCTGGGACAACACGGTCTTTTGCATCAAGCGCTTTTCCTTCTTCTGCTGGGCGCAAAATACGCTGGCCGAAGCCGATTTTTTCGATTTTTTGTGAATCACTTTCCATCGGAATGATGCGTGCATCATTTAAAACGGTTGGTGTGTTTTGCATCATTCTAATGAATGTGTTGGATTGGGTTGCGTTCATGAGACCGCCGGTTTTTAAGCTGGCAAGTGTCATTTCAGCCTTGCGAATCAACTCTTGATTTCTCACACTGTTTCCTCCTTATTTAGGCTTATAGTAAGCCATCCCATATGGGCTTTGTCCTGTCGTTTTGTGTATCGTGGATTGTTTGTTTTGAAATGCCCCGCGCTTTTTCAAGCATGTGAATCCGCTCTGAAATAGGCAAAAGCTGCTGCTGAAGCACTTGGTGAATGGCTGCTTTTTCTCTGCTGGCTGATTTCTCTAATGAAGAGAGCTGATGACGAATCGGCGCAACCACTTGCTCCAGCACCTTTTGGACCGGTTCTTCTTCTTGACCTGTCTCTGGTTTTTCCGCTTGCTGTAAGACGTTTTCGATTGCCATTTTTGCTTTTTCCAGCTCGTTCACCTGATCCGCCGTCAATCCGGCATCTTGCTTTTGAACGGATGCTGGCCTTTCGCCAATCGTTTGAAGCACATCATCTGTCTTCAAAACATCCTGCACCATTGGTATCAATTGTTCAAGCGCAGCTCTTACGCTAGACTCATCACCATCACTCGACTGTAAGGTTTCCAGCAGATGGTCTAAAACGCTCCAAAATTGTTGTGACATGTTTGCACCTTCCTCTTTCAAAAAGAAATTTTTCAGCAAAGAAAAAAGCCCTCTCTCATTCGTGCCTTGAGATAGGAGCTGATCTTGTTCTTCTATTGCCACGATATCCGCCGTCCCAGCCATTGAGTAGCCTGTAATGTGGCCCTGCTGAATTTGATCCCAAATATCTTGTGAAGCCTTTGTCACAAGCACCCAAGATCCTTTTTGAATCAATTCCCCGCCTACTTCAAAATCCGCCGGGGCAATGTATGATTCAACGACTTCGCCAACACCATCTTGAAAATCATGCTGTTTGTCAATATGACGGGCATCCTTCATAAAACCGTGTGCCGCTCTTTCAATTTCCTTGGCTGACATAAAGTCTTGGTGTGCATCCAGTGTATTCGGTTCATACACGACACCATACACGAGGCGATGAGCATCTTCTGCCTTTGTGAGGACACTGATTTCCTTTTGAAAGTCAGGCTGCCTCTTCTTTGCTTTCATTAAAAAGAATTTCTTTTGGTTTGCTGCCCTGTCCACGTAGGAAACATGTGTAATTTTTGCGTTTTTTAATTCTCTTGGCATATGTTCACCCCCTTTCAAAAAGCTCACGTCCTTCTGTTTATTCCTCCAGCTGGTTCGGCTCTGATTGAGGCTGTTCTTCAGCTGATTTGATGCGGCTTTCTAAGGGCCGATGATAGAACTCCTCTGGCCATTCCTCTAACGTTTTCCCAAGAATGCGTCCCGCCAGATCTCGCAAATCGTTTGGTGACACTGCCCCAGCTTGAATAAATGGCGTAAGAACCTTGGCGATCTCTAATGGATCTCTAAAATCAGGTCCATTTAATAGAAAGCGGACATGCCATATATCAAGGTCCGGCAGGAAAAGGGTATTAAGTTTCCCTGTAATGAGATGCCGCTCAGGCTGAAATACTTGCTCCTCTGTTGTTTTACGCGCAGTATCTGCTGTGGCTTTGTTATAGTCTTGAGACTCGCCTGTGTAAATAGGCGGCAGGCGAAAAGCGGAGCGTATTTTGTTCCTAGTTTTTTCGTCGTATTCTAAAAAGAGCGCATCCTCTTGCAGGATCTCTGCTAAGGATTTAAAGTTCACTTTGACATTTGATACATCTTCTTCACCTGTTAACCCTTTTTCCGTCGGAAGACCTTCTACTTCAAGCAATAAAAATTTATGGGCATGATCAGATCCTTCAATATCGTCCATATAATCCTGAAGCTGCTGATAGGACGATTCTGACAGCATTCCATTTTCGACAATAATGGCACCAGGTACATGCCGTCCTTGCTTAAAATAAAGATAGTTCAGTTCTTCTGCTTTGCGCGCTCCGTACATATTCACGATGTTGCCAATCCAGCGGGGAATCCCATACGTTCCACTGCCGATTTTAAAATGGATCACTTCTGTTGCTTGAAGCGGCTCTGGCGTGGTGTCATCGTATTTGCCTGTTTCACAATTTAAAATGCGCGGATCACCATACTCCTTAAAAAAGACTTTCTTTTCATTGATCACCTGCACATATTTTCGGAATCGTTTCTTTCGATTCATCGTCTTCAACTCGCCGTTTTCTGTGTATCGGAATTCGACGTCGACTGGCTCACTCAGCTTGCAAATGCGGATATGGAGTGCATCTAAATACTCGATTCCTGCCGGCTTTCCTTGTCCATTTCGCAGCACCTCTAAAAAACCATTGCCCGTTTTCTCTCGGTCTTCGAGGACATAGCCAAGAATCACATCGGCAGACTCATCATAGTTCATGTATCTTGTAAACTCTTCAAGTCTTGTCCATTCCTTCTCTGCGGTCTTCTTTTTTGCCGGTTTCACACCTTCTGCATTAAAGTCAAAGGCGTATTCCACACCAAAACCAAAGCCTAAAATGTTTGTTTTATAGGCATCAATACATTGCTGAAGAATGGTCGAGTACTCTGCCATGCTTTTTAATTCATTGATATTGTAGGGCGGGGGTACAATGTCATCTTTTTCATAGGAAAATTCATCTTCATACATTTGCTTTGTGTGATCAGACATGTTTGCCTTCATAATCGTTGCTTTCAATTGTTTCATTGTATGGACCTCCTCTCTCTGTTTGGACGGACACGCTCCGAGGCGGTCTGTTTCAAATCCGTCACTTCATAATCATCCAGCGCATACCAGATGGCTGATAATGTGTGCGGATCGATCTGAAATTCATCTTCCTCGAGGCGTCCGTCCTTATCTGCCTTATAGGTCAGTGATTGAAGTTCATAGATTGTGTACGGACAAGCATCAGAGCAAATGATTTTCTTAAACCGTTTGATCTTTTTTGTATACTGCAAACGTGAGCCCTGGAACTTATGCCCTGCCACCATTTGAAATCCACGCTGCCGAAAATAGTGAATGGTTTTAGGCTCTGCTGCGTCTGCTTTAATGAGTTCCTTTGATTCTACAAACTCTTTCAGATCAACGGCTGTTTCATCATCTGTTTTCCCGCGGTCGTAATATTCCCAATAAATATATAAGTACTTTTTTTCAGGATCGACGGCTAACCGAATTAACGCATTGTACGATTCAACAAAACCAAAATCCATCCCTGCTCGTTTCAGTGGTCTTTCAATCTGCTGAATCGCTTCTACTACGTCAGAATGGCTTCTTACCTCAAATTGAGGAAAAACCTTTGTGCCATTGATCCCGAAAAATCCCTTCCTCGCAATTCGATAAAAGTCCGGATCGTATTCTTTCAGCTCATCCAGCTGCTTCACATAGCTTTTAGGCAAAAACAGGTTATCTTCTGCCGTCGAGTGGTGATAGTACGTATCCTTGATAACGACAGTGCGCTTTTTGTATAATGTCTCGTCATCAAGAACAAATCGCTTCAGCTGTTCATCTCGAAAGAAATGTCTGTACGTCCAATTATCCTGACCAACGGGATTGGTCGATAACATCATATAAAGAGGTAAAGCCGGGTGCCTCAGCCTTCCAAGCAGCTCTTTAAAGCCTTCATAAGAAACCTCTGAGCACTCCTCAATCCAAATGATCGAGATATTGTTGATCGACTTCAACTTCTCAGGCTTGTCCAGCCCTTTAAATAAGATGCTGCTGCCGTTTCGAAACGTTAGTGCCAGCGGCGAACTGCGGCACTTCACCACATGATCGATGCCAAGATCGCTGACGATTTCTTGTAATAGAGAAAATGTCGACTCTCGGTGCGTATCATACACCTCTCGAATGACAAGTGCTGTCCGCTTTTCTTCAAGGAGTTTTAAGATCAGTTTCAAAGCAATGTGATAGCTTTTGGATGAGCCATAGCCGCCTACTAAAAATTGAAACTTTTGCTTCCAATCGAAAAGAAAGTGTTCAAAGTGAGGATTGACTTCTTTTTCAATCAACGTCATGAATCGTCCTCTTTTCGCTTGATCATGATGTGAAGATCTTCCTCTTTTTCTTCACGCACTGCTTTTTTTGCTTTTTCGATCGTCAGTTCGATTTGCTTCAGCCTTAATCTTCTTTCATCCTTCGCGTGAGCGAGCTCTTCAAACTGTTTAATGAGACGTCTCAGCTCCCCCATTGCACGAGATTGGGCATTTAAAAAAGTGGCATGCCGATCCCATGAAAATTGAAACGAATATTCTTCTGCTGTGATTTTTGGTTCTGGCTGAATGCCTTCTACTGTTTCTTCCTCTAATGAAGAGGGCATGTATGTTGCCTTTTTCAGCTCTTTGATCATGTCCTTTTGATCTGCGACATACATGATTCGCTGCGCGCGAATAATGGCTGAGTATTGAATTTGAATTTGGTCCCAGATGATATCAAGTGATGTGCGTCCACCCATTTTCTCCATGATTTCAATCGTTTCCTCCGAAAGAAATTGATTGAAGATCGAGTGCGCCTGCTTTGCTGATGTTTGTTGTCTTTGCCAGCCGTATCGTCTTTTCCATGATTTGACGGTATGGATGGAGACGTTGTAATGATCAGATATCTGCTGGTACGTCATCCCTTTCATATAATCTTTCTTTGCTTGCATCCGTTTATCTTTCATCTACATTCACCTGCCGCCTCCTTTTAGTTCGAATGATTCCCTAAAAAGGAATCATTTCAGCGTGTAGACAAACCCTCGCATTCGTTGTCAGGTCTGCGCTCCGGTGCCCACGAATGTCAAATTCGCTCCGCTCCGGTGCTCGTCCTTCCTAGACTTCAAAGGTTTTCTATCACGCTGAAAAGAAGACAAAGGGCTAAAATAAAGATCATTTTAGCCCTTTGTCAACAATCTGGAATGATTCCCTAAAAAGGAATCATTTGTGTAGGTCTAGCAAACATCCGTTTGGTCTTTCTAACTATAGGTGGCAACTGTAAGACAAGCTCTGATTGATTGATTTTCTAAAGAAAAAATGCCTATTCAGCAGCTTTGAATAGGCGTTCTTGCACTTTTTTGGACATTTTGGTCCGAGCTCTTTCCATATGTTTTTGTACAGTTCCTTTCTTGACATCTAGCATGATCGCAATCTCGCTAAACGATAGTCCCTGCGTTGTGTGCATAAAGAATACGTCCTTCTCTCGATCTGTTAAAACAGACAAAGCTTCGTCAATTCGTTTTTTGTCCCGCTCACTTACCTCTCTTTCTTTCTCTTGAATGAGGGTATATTCATGTGATAAGGCCTCTAATACTTCTGAATTTGCAAGAATAGTGCGCTGATAAACAGAACGTCTGTCTAATCCCCTGCGCGCACCTGGCTCTCTGCCGATTTGAAGCCAGTCCACAACGTATTCTAGATCGCTTACCATACTGGCGATCATTTTTTGATCATGCTTGTCTTGATCTGACAGCTGCTGGTCTTCTTTTTCTCTAAATCGTTCATATCGTTTTCTGGCATCCTTTAATGCTCTTTTATATTCGATCAGTAAATCTTGCATATGTGCTCTCTCCCTTTTTTAAGAAAATAAAAAACGGACACCAATCAGCCCCTTTAAGTAGGGTCTTGATCAGTGTCCGCAGGCTTTCCGTCTTGGACTTATGATGTTGTGAATTGTTCATCAGGCTAGCTGATTTTAAAACCAATCTCGTGATCCACTCTTGCAAAATGCCCTTTTGCCGTTTGAATAATGGTTTTTCCATGCTCAGGTACATCCATCATATAGGCCGTTCCTACATTTCCATCTAACACAATGACTTGAATCTTTCCTTTCTCCATTTCACCAACAAATGTCTGATTTTCTTGAATCAATAGTTGTTTTGGCTCATTCATATGCTTGTCTCCTTTTTGGTGATGACCTCATGCCGTCATCTACAGTATTTAAAATGATTTCAACTCTTGGGCGCATACTATAAAACTGAGAAACTCTTAAATCCACAATCTGTAGAGGGACTTCGTCAGCGATGGAGCGAAGTGCTTCTTGAATATGCTGTAGACTTGGCTGAAAGATACTGACGTGCACCGGACGTATCAAGCCTTTTTCAGCATATACACGCTTGTTTTGGCAGTCAGCTATGTCGAGCGGCATGTTGTCAAATAAACGTATCTCCAGTGATAGTGCGCCTTTTATTTTTTGCGGGCATTGCGCTTTTGCCGCTGCTTGAATTCTTTTCATGAACGTCTGTTTTGTTAATAAATGCTCTGTCTCAATGATGAAATGGATGACCATGTTACGATCTCCCGTCATCCTTTGCCCACTGCCTGATGTCTTGTTCGTTTTGACTCGCTTTGAGCAAGCATTTCATGAATGTCATGATTTGCTTCAATCGATTCATGTCGCTCTGATCCCCTCCTTATTTGCATCAGCGGCTTTGGCTGCCATAAGGGTCAAGTATGTCTGCTTCTCTTCTGCCGTGGCGAAAACAAACATCGGTTCCTTATGATGAAAGGCGATCCAGCCGCCAGCTTGTACTAAACAAAGCTGTGCTTCTTTTCGAGCATTAAACGTCAACTGATGTCTGATCATCGTCATGTCCCTCCTGACTTTCCTCTGCCTCTGCTTGATAACCACATCGTTTCATCTCATATGACCAGTAACTTTTTGGGTATCCAAAGTCATTCATCTGCGTCACCATCGGATGTTCAATATTCATTCTGTTCGTCTCCCCTTTCCTAAACACAGTCCCCTTCTAAAAGTTACTCTTTTCGTGTAATTTTTGATCAAAAAAAACTCCTGTACACCGGTATTTAACAGATATGCAATATGCTTTGCTCTTTCTATGCTGGTCTTCGTTCTGCCCAATTCTATATTCACATAGCCGCACGTCTACTTATAGCCAAGTTTCATCTTCCCACCTCTTACTCAATATGTGTAAGTTATATTCATTATGATAATATACACGAAACGAGTAAGTCAATCACATTTTTATTCTTTTTGTGTATTTATTTATCTTTTCCGTGTAATTCATGATAAAATTTACACATAATATGAAAAAAGGTGTTTCCAATGGATAATTTGACTGGAAAGATTTTAACTGAATTAAGAGAGAAGCATGGATGGAGTAAGTCAACCGTTGCTAAAAAACTCGGATTGAAGGCGATGTCTACCTATGCAAACTGGGAATATGGATTGAGAAAACCCGACGGTGAAATGATTGTGAAAATCGCCGAGCTATACGGAGTCTCAACAGATTATCTCCTCACAGGTAAAGACAAAAGCGGAACTGATTACGATCTTGCAGACGATCCTGATTTGCAAATTGCGTTTAAAGCTGCCTCCGATTTTTCCGAAGAAGCACGAAGACAAACCATCGACTTTATTAACTACATTAGAGAGAAAGAGAAACAAAAAGGCCGTCAGCCAAAACAGCCAGACGACGATTGATGATCTCTTTTCATAAAGCATTGCATTGCTGGGTATGTGCCCAGCTTTTTTTATGCCTCTTTTTCCATAAAAAAGAGAATGACATATGAATAAAAAATCATGTGTTTTTTGATTATCTCGTCTTCAACGCGGGTCTGTAACTGTTTTTCACTATAATTCACAGGGTGAGCTTGTATCAACTATATTACTGTTCGTTAAGATCAATCTTTACATACCAAAAGGCGATGACTTCATATTCATCGCCTTTTGATATTTTTGATTTGGATTCACTTGCGTCATTCATCCAGTACTTGCCATTGTCTATCCATTATGTTAACTTTTAATAAAAATAAGTTAACATATTGAGAGGGGCTATTTATGGGAAAGCAAATGTCTTTATCTTGGGAAGCGATAGCGGAGAAAGCGATGAAAAATGAACCGATCACGATGCAGGAGGGTCTAGACATTCTTGAAGCGGACGATGGAGAATTGTTACCTATTATGCATGCAGCCTATCAAGTGCGTTTTCATTTTTTTCAAAAAAAGGTGAAGTTGAATATGATTTTTAACGCCAAAAGCGGATATTGTCCTGAGAACTGCGGATATTGTTCACAGTCTATGATTTCAAAAGCACCAGTTGAAAGATATACAATGCTTGATCAAAAGACTATTGTGGACGGTGCACGCGAGGCACTAAAAAGAAAAGCAGGTACATATTGTATTGTGGCAAGCGGGAGAGCACCCTCGCACCGGGAATTAGATGAAGTGACTGCGGCAGTTAAGGAGATTACTGAGACGATGCCTTTGAAGGTGTGTGCCTGTCTTGGGTTATTAAATGAAGACAAAGCGAAGCGGCTGAAGGAAGCTGGTGTCCATCGATATAATCATAATATTAATACACATCATGATCATCATACTCAAATTACGACGACTCATACATATGATGACCGCGTGTCGACCATTGAGCGGGTCAAACAGTCTGGTATGTCACCTTGCTCAGGTGTCATTATTGGGATGGGTGAAACGAATCAGCAAATTGTTGAAATGGCTTTTGCGCTAAGAGCACTTGATGCGGATTCAATCCCCGTCAACTTTCTTCACGCAATCGAAGGAACTCCACTTGAACATCAAGAACGGACACACCCGATAAAAGCGTTGAAGGTTTTGGCGCTGATGAGATTCATCAATCCAACAAAGGAAATTCGAGTATCAGGAGGTAGAGAGTTTAATTTACGGACACTCCAGCCGCTAGCACTTTATGCGGCGAATTCCATCTTTGTAGGCGATTATTTAACAACAAAGGGCCAGCAAGTACAAACGGATCATCACATCATCGAGGATTTAGGTTTTGAGATCGAAGAATGTGCATTATAAAAAAAGTCTGCCGATGGCTCGGCAGACTTTTGACGATGAATTAGAATCTTTTATGGAAATCGACAGTACCGCTGCCTTCTTCACGGTCAAAGCTGCCAACAAAGGTCCAGTTAATATATCCGCCGTCACCATTGTTGACAAACGTACCATCTTCAAATACCCAAATACCAAACGTAATACCGTCATATTCAACACTATCATAATAGACAACATTGTTCAGCCCGCTAAAGTCATGGTCTTGGCTTAAGTTTTGGACAACCACATTATAGTTTTGACCTGCTTCATAGAATGCACTATAAGCCGCATTTTTTACAAAACCATCCCGATTTTGAGATGTTTTCACTGCTTCTTCAATTTTATCGGCAATGGCTACTGGATCAATGGATACACTTCCATCAACACCTGTTGTTGTAGCAGCTTCAGCCGTTTGACCAAAAGTCGTAAGAGATAGAGGGACAGCAACCATTGAAGTAGCGATCACAGAACCGACAAAAAATTTGCTTGTTTTTCTCATTATTTCTAACTCCTCCTTTAATTGGTATGTTTATGTACTACCCCTTCACTTGTCTCTTAAACACTATTTTTTGAAAATAGTTCATTTTCTACCAATTAAGAGGGTGATTTTACTGTTTAAAAGGGGCGAAACAACAAAAAACTACTCTTTTAAAAGAGTAGTCAGATTGTAGAGAAACTCATGTTTTTCTACAATCTTTTTTATTTTTAACGTATGTATGAAGAATGAAATGTATTG